>NZ_JBEPRF010000028.1:0-105383 GCF_040548225.1 Bradyrhizobium sp. S3.12.5 | reverse complement strand
GTTCGGCTCCTGCTCGAACTTCACCAGCTGATTGTCCACGGTGTCCAGGCTCTCGCTGGTCTCCGTCAGAAACTCCCGTAACAGATCATCCATGAAAACAGGCCTTCATACAGGGAGGACACGCACGAATTGTGATGCGCCATTTCAGAATGGGGCCAGCTTCACCGCAAAGCGTTTAATATTGGTTGAGTATGTGCAAAAGAACGGAACCAACAAAGAGATAAGGCGCTCCGGACAACCCGAAGCGCCTCGTAAAGATTTGATTAACGTCTGAGTGCGAAGGGCGTGTTTAGGAAGCGGTAATGATGATGGCTTCGCCCTCTAGCCTGAGCGTCACGGTGAGCCCGCAGGCCTGCGCCAATAGCCGTGTATAATAAGGCTGGATCGCGTGCGCATCCGCAGCCGGCCCGCGTGCTCCGCTCAGAAGCTCGGAGATGTTCTGCGGCAGGCGCGCGTTGTGTCCGGTCGCGGTGATGCGGAAGCTCATCGTCTCGCCCTCGCCGATCGGATCGATCGTCAGTGTGCCGCCGCGCGGGATCGTGTGCTGGGACACGACGAGCATATTGAGCAGCAGCTTGACGCGATTCTTCGGCAGCAGCAGCCGCGGCAGATTCCACGTGATCGTGCACTTGCCGTCCTCGATGTGACCGCGCGCCATGGTCTGGGCATCGCCGAGGTCGATCTGCGCGCCGGAGGAGCCGGCCGCGCCGAAGGCGAGGCGGCAGAATTGCAGGCGGGCGGAGGCCGTCTTCGCACTCTTGCGGATCAGGTCGAGCGCGAATTCGCGGTCCTCGGGCTTGGGATCGTCATCGAGCACCTCGAGCCCATTGACGATGGCGCCGACCGGGCTGATGAGATCATGACAGACCCGCGAGCACAGCAGGGCCGCGAGTTCGAGCATATCGGGAGCAGAAGCGGTACCGGGTGACGGAGCGTCGGACATAAAGGGTTCCTGGAATTGCACGGCGCGGACGCGGCGAATCACGCATGCTTGACGGATGCTGCGGGTTCTAACATTCGCCAGCCCGTGGCAGCTAGCTTGCGATAGGCTCGAAGCGGCCATAAGGGACAGAGGCGAATCAAGTGAAGATAGGCGAGATTTGCCGATGCGAAATTTTGCCAATGAATGAGGCATGCAGGTGAGGATTATCGACGGCGAGGCGGCATTCCGGCTGATGGAGCCCCTGACCGTGCTGGTGGTTCAGGCCGGCGAGGCGATCCTCGCGGTCAACCGCGCGGCGATGCGGGTCGACGGCAAGCAGGACGGCTCGCCGGTGACCGAGGCCGACCTCGCCGCCGACCGCATCATTGCGGAGGGGCTGACCAGCCTTGCCAACGATGTACCGTCGCTCTCGGAGGAGCGGTGCCAGCTCGCCTCGCCGCCGTTTCGCGGCAGCTTCTTCCTGATCGACCCGCTCGACGGCACCAAGGAGTTCGTCGCCGGGCGCGATGAGTTCACCGTCAACCTCGCCCTCGTGACCGAGGGCGTGCCGCTGCTCGGTATCGTAGCCGCACCCGCGCTCGGGCTGCTCTGGCGCGGCATCGTCGGCCGCGGCGCCGAGCGCGTGACGTTTGACGGCACCAGCATCGGCGCTGCCGAGCCGATCCGGACCCGCAAACTGCCCGGACACGGCGAGCCCTGGGTCGCGGCGGTGAGTCGCTCGCACGGCGACCCCACAAGCGAAGCCTTCATCGACAGCCGGCCCAACGCCGTCAGGAAGATGTGTGGCTCCGCGGTCAAATTCGGCCGGATCGCCGAGGGCAGCGCCGACATCTATCCGCGCTTCGGGCCGACCTCGGAATGGGACGTCGGGGCGGGCTGCGCCGTGGTCACGGCAGCCGGCGGCAAGGTGACCGACGGCAAGGGCGGCGAGATCCGGTTCGGCGAGCGTGGCGATAATCGCTTCATCATCCCGGCGTTCGTCGCCTGGGGCGATGCCGCAGCGGTTATGCCTATTGACTGAGCTTGTCCTGCAGCGCCGGCCAGCGCTTGCCGACTTCATACAGGAAGCGTTCCGGATCGGCGGCGAAGGCGTCGCGGTTGGCTTCGCGGCTGAACAGATAGAGCCGCTGCGCCGAGATCACGAAGAAGCGGGGATTGCCGGCGATGGTCACGCCGCGCGCGATGTCGGCCGGGTCGTAGCCGCCGAACTGCGGGCCGTAGATTTCGGGATGGGCCAGGAAGGAGGCCCGGTTGCCCTCGTTCCGGAAGCGCCAGACCGCGCCCCACAGGTTGGCCTCGAACTCCGCCGTGCCCTGCTCGGGGCCGCCATCGACGAAATAGGCCACGGGATCGAAGCCTTCGATGGCGACACCCGAGAAACGATTGACGACGATCCGCTCGGTGGTGGCAGCCTGCGCCGGCACGCCGGAGCAGGCGAACCAAATGCCCACCAGCAGGCAGACCAGACGGCCGATCAAGGCAATTCCGGGGCGCAAAGGGCTATCTTCCTGCCGTTGTGCCGTCATAGTTGCTGCGGATAACATCCGAGTCGAGGGGACATCCGGCGCAACCTAGAACCGTGCCTGTTGGCGTCAGGTTAAGGGAAGCGGACCGGAATCGATACCAGGGGTTCTTTTATGACTTTCGCATCACGCCTTGCCGCAGTGGCGCTTGTAGCGCTGGCTGGCTGGATCGTGCCGGCCTCCGCGCAGACGGCTGCGCCGCCGCCGGACCTGCCGCCGCCGCAGCGGACCCCGACGCCCAACACCTATGGGCCGGACGAGCTCGTCAACGCCGGCCACCGCTTCTTCGGCAACGTCTCGCGCGGCCTCGCCTCGATCATCGAGAAGGCGGTCAGCCAATGGGGCCTGCCGAACGGCTACATCCTGGGCGAGGAAGGCTCCGGCGCGTTCGTCGCCGGCCTGCGCTATGGCGAAGGCACGCTCTACACCAAGAACGCCGGCGACCTGCGCGTCTACTGGCAGGGTCCGTCGCTCGGCTTCGACTGGGGCGGCGACGGCGCGCGTACCATGACGCTGGTCTATAATCTGCCCGCCACCAACGCGATCTACCAGCGCTTCGGCGGCATCGACGGCTCGGCCTACATCATCGGCGGCTTCGGCATGACGGCGCTCACGTCCAACAACATCGTGCTGGTGCCGATCCGCTCCGGCCTCGGCCTGCGCCTGGGCGCCAATATCGGCTACCTCAAATACACGCCGCGAGCGACCTGGAACCCATTCTAGGTCCCTCCTCCCTCCCGGATCCGGATTCACGTTAACAACAGGGCGGGGCTGGCTTTTTGCCGGCCCGCCATGCATTGTTTCTTTGGTAAATTTTTCCTTGCTTCCGGGAGTTGTGCCCCATGGTCGAACCGATCATGTACCTGGCGATCGGTTTCCTGCTGTCGATGCTGTGCGGGCTTGCGATCGTGCCGCTGGTGCATAACCGCGCGGTGCGCCTGACCACGCGCCGGCTCGAGGCCGCCACGCCGCTGTCGATGGCGGAGATCCAGGCCGACAAGGACCAGCTCCGCGCCGAGTTCGCGATGTCGGCGCGCCGGCTGGAGATGAGCGTCGATCAGCTCAAGAGCAAGACCACGAGCCAGCTCGCCGAGCTCGGCAAGAAGAGCGACGCCATCAACCGCATGAAGATCGAGCTCGGCGAGAAGAACGCCACGATCTTTGCGCTGGAGGCACGCGAGAAGGCGGTCAAGGAGCAGCTCCGCGCCACCGAGGAGGAATTCAACGCCAAGACCGCATCCTTGCGCGAGGCCGAGATTGCGCTGAGCAACAAGCAGGGCGAGCTCGCCAAGATCAACTCGGAGCTCACCGACCGCTCGATGATGGCGGAGAGCCGCCAGGTCGAGCTGGTCGCGGTGCGTGCGCAAATCGAAGAGCTGAAGAACCGCGTCGGTGACGCCGAGAAGGAATTCACCGCGACGCAGGCGCGGCTGGCGCAGGAGCGCGTCGAGTCGGAGACCGCCTCGCGCGATCTCGGCGATGCGCGCGGCCGCGTCGAGAATCTGAGCCAGCGCGTCACCGAGCTCGATCGCCAGCTCATCGTGCAGGTGAAGGAAGCCGAGATGCTGTCCACCCGCGTCGCCGACCTCGAAGGCCGCCTCGCCACGCAAGGCAAGCTGCTGGCCGAGCGCGACTACGAGAACAACCAGCTCCGCCAGATCAATGAGGGCTCCGAGCGCACCATCAAGGAATTGCGCGCCGAGATCGCTGGCTTGAGCGGCGGCAAGTCGTCGGCTGCGTTCGAGTCGATGCGCGCGGAAAAGGCCGCGCTGGAACAGCAGCTCGCCACCGCACGCGACGAGCGCGCCAAGCTTCAGCGCGACCTCAATGCGATCCAGCAACAGGCGGAGAGCTCCTGGGCGACCGAGCGCATGGAGAATGCGCTGCTGCGCGAGCGCATCAACGACATCGCCGCCGAGGTGGCGAAACTCGCGATGCAGCTCGAGGGCCCGAACTCGCCGATCGAGGCGCTGCTGGCGGCCGAGGCCGGCCAGCCGCCGAAGCAGGCCGCCCGCCCGGCCAACGGCGTCGCGACCAATGGCGCGGCCGCCGCGCTCCCCGAAGGCGGCGGAACGCTCGCCGAGCGCATCCGCGCGCTGCAGGCCCACGCCTCCCGCGCCCGCCAGCAGGGCGCGTAAGCGGCCCAAAATCCGGCCGCGCCGCCCAATTGCGACACGGCGGAAGGTTTTCAGGCCGCAAGCCGCCTGAAAACTTGACACTTCTAGCCCGCACTTCTAAATCGCGGGCTCCGATGCGCCGGCCGGCCGACAAGGTCCGGCCGTCTGCATGATGGTCCCGGGCGCATAGCTCAGCGGGAGAGCGTTCCCTTCACACGGGAGAGGTCCAAGGTTCGATCCCTTGTGCGCCCACCATTAGTCCAGAATTTACAGTAGCTTAGCGACTTGCTTCCCCCGCATTGTGCCCCGAAAAGTCTGGGGCACAACCAGGGCACGCTGCAAAAAAGATCAACCCTCTACCTTCGCCCGCCGCTCCGATCCCGACGGCAAATCAAGAAAGCTCGTTGATCTGTCACCACGAGATCCGTGTCGTCGCGCGACCTTTGGGCCCGAGTTTCGTTGGACGCTCGATAGGTGCGAGTACGTTGTGATCGAGGCAACCTTCGCCGAGGTACCACGCGAGGAAGGTATCGTGCTTCCGCGGGTCCTTTAATGCTCCGCGTTTGCCGGTCTTGGCCGTGTTTTCCACTGCCGCCAAGAGTTGCCGCCGCGTCAGCTCGGCAATGGCGAGCTCGAAATGGTGATCGAGACCACGTCGCCAGAGCAGATAGAGCTGGTTTCCAGTGACGACCTGCCGTCATCAGGTTGCCAGCTCATGCACTGCTTCTCCGCTAGCTGTTGCCGTTGAGCCTCGCGCCCGACTTAGTTCGGATCGCTAGCGCTGGTGACGACTACGACGAGAGCCCTGTGGCAACATTGTAAAGCGGTAAGGGCCAATGGAGCCGGCAGTTCGCTTTCGGCATCCCCCTACCTCGGGGTCGGCTTATGGTCATCGCCTTTCCAGATCGTGATGCTACTCGGCGTATTGACCGGTTGCGGTGCCGTAGTGCTGGCATGGCTCGCAAAAGGGCCCAGTTCGCACCCTCCTGGATCACGACCGAGTATCAAACCGTCATCGAGCATTGGCGGATCGGGTCTCACCAGCTCCGTGGTCCTCACGCCCGCATTCGGATCAACTGCCATTTCGGAGTCTCGTTCAAGCAGCTCTCGCAGGCGCTCGATGCGAGCGAACCGGAATGGATGGACTGGTTTGATCATCGGGCTAGGCCCCTCGGGTCGAATGCGAACAATCGGATGATGAAAACGACGAGCGCGCGGCGGGTGACGCTCATGAGTCGAGTTGTCGGTTTTCCGCTGAACGCCAGTCCGCGCCATGGAGGCGGATCATCTCCCGACGGGACCGCTCGATGAAGATGTGCTCAACGCAAAAGCCGGCTGCAACTGAAGCCGCCAGCGCAAGGCCACAGGCCATATAGTCATTGATGAAATTCCAAAACATGTTGCAGCCGGCAACTCCTACAAAAGTAAGTGCCATGATCAAATTACGAAATGCCTTAACCATCCTGCCCCCCAGTCAGTCGGCGAGGACTTTCTACCATTGCAACCACGGCGATTGGCAGCGTTTGACCCTTGGGATGAGCCGTCTTTCTGCTCGATCAGCCTGGGTCCGGCCGCGCTGTCGACCGCCGACCGCGAACGAGGCAGTGATAGCGACGCCGGCATACGTCATCACGGCGGGCCCCTTTCCCGAATAACCCCGGCGAGGAGCTCCGCATCCCTTTGCGCGAGGGATGGACGCCGCACGGCGTGCGCCGTTGTGGCGTGGAGAAGAAGGGCCACCAAGCTCGCAATCATTCCGCTAATCGTTTCGTCAGACCTTTTGATTAGCAATCTGCCGCCGATGCGGGAGGATTGCCCCGCAAGTCATGCAATCTAGACGTTCCGCCTATTCCACGTCCGGGCGGCCCTCAGTTACTTTGGCCGGCGTGGGTTGGGGGATCGCGCCTATGCCGCAGGGGTTTGTCTACGTACTCGTTTCACCAAATAGCGATTACATAAAAATCGGCCGCACCGAACGGCCCATCGCTGAACGCCTTCGAGGAATAAATGGCGGTGAGGCATACGCTCCCCATGGTCCGTGGGAATTGTCAGATTTCGTGCATGTCACGGACTGCACCGCAGTAGAGAGCGCGCTTCACCGTCACTTTCGTACCCGAAACGTGGAAGTCGAAGGGACGCGGGAGCTATTCAGCGTGGCTCCGCACGAGGCTAGAGAACAACTGCGCTCGATTAGCGAACTGCTTCGCGTCGATCACGAGAGGACGGATCGGCTCTTCCACAATCCCGATGTCAGCCTGTTTCTTTTTCGCTTATTCCAGCTTTCAGGATTGTACGGCAACCTCGACATTCAGGGTGCGTGGACCTTAAGCGTTCTCCCGCAGACCAACGGAGGGCGTTGGTTCACATTAAACATCGGGTCTCACGAAGTCGCTTTCAGCACTCGAACACCTGCGGACGGAAAGTTCTCGCACTACCTCGTGCTTGACCGTCTCATTTTGGAGTATCCCAAAACGATCATGTGGCTCGGCCAACGTGCTGGGGATGTTCAACCGGCCGACTACAAAGCTGCTGAACGTGCAGTAAGCGTGAGTTTCGACGAGGATTTTGCAAAGGCCGAACGCATCTTCGCCCTCGACGGAGTTCGGCGCGCCATGGTCGCTTATTGGGCTGATGCTCTGGCCGATCTTCGCGAGAGGAATGCAAAGAGCGTCTACGCAAGGTATCATTCCTACGATGCGGTGTCGCAGTTGCTCGAATATAAAAGAGCAAGAGACAAGGTGGTGGTAGGCGAGCGATGAAGCGATCCCTTCCACGACGGGAGCGCCTTGGGTGGAGGCCCGCCAACAGCCAGCGCCGGCCACGCCCTCGCTCAGCCCGATTGTCTGTTGTCAAGGTACTTTGCCCTGCCTCAGCCGGTTGGATCAATTGCTCGGCGATGTCCTTCCGGCTCTCATGATCGCCACCGTGCGGAAGCTCGGCACGCACTTGCTCTAGGACCGTCCATGTTTGCCTAGCCTGCGGTGAGACCTGAGCTTCCGAAAATCGATCTACAAACCATTGCATCAGCGGTTGTTGAGCGTGGACAAATCATTCGGCTGACCTTCTCCGAACTGGAAGAAATACTTTGGAAAACGCTTCCGGCAGCGGCACGCAAATTCGCCGCGTGGTGGAGCAAGGAAAGCTCCATGAAGGCCGGGCACATCCAAGCAAGGGCGTGGATGAACGCGGGCTTTCGGGCGCATTCTTCGAGTAAAGTCGCGTCGTCGAATTCCGCCGGATTTGATCAAGATGTCCGGTTTAGCACTTGTCGAAGGCCTTCGCACGCTGGAACAGCACGGTTTGAAGTCCGGTGATGATCAACTTGTTCAACGTCTCACAATCGTTCGGCGACAGGTGGGGAAGCTGGCGCGCCGTCTTCCATTGCTCGATCGCGGCAGAGACCGCGACACGCAATTCGTCATGAGTCGGGCTGGTCATTGGTCGACCTCAATGCGATCGCCTACAGCTTCGCCCCTTTTGAAGCGGATGCAATTGAATCTTCGATGTACCGGTCGAGGGCTACTTCAGCGCGGGGGGCGAACGGACGATGCGATCGGATCGGCTCGCTGTGATCTTGCGACGTTAGAGATTGATGGCCGTCACTCGATCACTCTGCTAACTGAGCAAAGACTTTCCCGCTCGTCCTACTCGCCCGCCCTCGCTGCTTTTGAAAGCGCTGCAAGCGAGCGTAAACCGCATGTCGGGTACGGCTTAGCCGTTCGCCGACCTCCTCAGCTGTGGCACCTGCGCCAAAGAGCGAGAGCAATTCCGCCTCTTCGTCCGGCAACCACGGACGCGTCGATGTGCGATCGTTCGTCATTCGCGATGCCTAAATCCGCGGCGGCGCTGGCCGCCGCGGCGGGTCGGGAAAGCGAGCTGGCCGCTCTGAGCGCGGCGGCGCCGGCAAGCAGCCGGGCTCAAGCACGCGATTACCGCGCGTCATCCACGCTGCTAGACGAGCGTAGCTTCGCCTGAGAGCCGGAACGAACCAAGCGGATGCGTCCTCGTGATCCATTCCGCAGAACAATATCCATGAACCATTTAGAAAAGATTGCCGGCTGTTCCCGATCCGTAACCGATCGTAAACGATGCGATGGCAACAAACGGGCATGGAAACCGAACGCCCGCTTGAAACGATACGTCACGGCATCGGTCGGCAGGAAAAGCGCAGGCCGCTTTTCAATCAGTATCACCGGCAAATGCTCGATCCTCTTCGTGACCGCGATTGGGTGTCTTCTTCGAAGCTTCCCGATCATCCCGGAACAACGCTCGCTCTTCTACGAAACGGATGGATGGAGCGACGCTCAACCGGCGAAGGTGTCGAATATCGTATGACCGAAGCCGGTCTGACAGAACTTAGCCGCCCCCGATAATCCGCAAGCCGGTGGGAAACGACGAACGTGTCAAAGGCCATGGAATTGATCGTCGCTGGCTACGTGAAGGTGCGGGACCGTCGCGCGCTGACAGACTTGCTGGCACATCGTCGCAAGGTGCTCGCCCAGCTGCAAGCCGTATCGGGCATCAACCCAGAAAACGCAGTAACAGCGATCCAGGATGAATTGGCGCTGATCGAAGCCGGCCTCGAAGAACTTAAACCTCCGCCCGGTTCGCTGCCTGAGAACGAGTGGAGCTAGGCATGCGCGTTAACAAGATCAATTGGGACAAAATCGGCCGGGTAACGGAGCCGGGTCGATACAAGTGCTTTTTCGGATATCTAAACGTCACTTCAGAGGACATTGAGGTGTGGACGCGCTACCCCGATGCGACGTTCACTTTGATCACGCGGCCGACGACTGAGCAATCGCTGGGCGAAGATTACCGTCTAGGCGCGTTCGACATCGGCAATCCTGAACAGTAGGACGGTCCCCCGTCGTCGCCTGCGGCACAGCCCCGACGGGCGTTGAGTGCGCGAGCCCCTCTATCCAGACCGCTTTGCCATTTCTGCGACGAGCAAGTCCCGTTCCTGCAAATGAGCCTTTTGGGTCTCAATCAGGGTGTCGAGAATGGAAAACGCGAGAGCGAGATCACGTTCCTCGCGCTTGAGCTGGGCGATGACCCTCTCTTGCTGACTGATGTGTTGCTCGCCTTCGCGAAGACGGCGTTCGGCTACGATCAAGCGCTCGCGCAGGCGCGAAAGCGGCCGCTCCTGCCTACGCTCCGGCTCAAAGCGGGCGAGACGCCGTGGACCACACCAAACCTCGACAGGGTCGTTCGCTACCGCGGGAGAGCCCAGCTGTAGAGCCTCTTCGGCGTTATTGCAGTCGATCTCTTGCGCGTTCAGTGTCCTACCGCAGTCGTCGAGCGTGAAGATATAGCAGCGCATCGAAGTTTCGCAGCTGTTGTTCAGTCAGGAATTCCGACGCAGGCCTAGACGTTCCTTCTTGGACATTCACCGGCTCAGTACCTTCCGGCGCGGCTTCTCGGTTCGGCGCGGCGGTTTCGTTTGCCCCGGCACGCGCGCGAGTTTGATTTTGAAGAGGCCGTTAAAACAAGAAGCGCTCGATCTCGTCGAGATGCGTCGACAGATCATCGCTGTGCGAAGCCGGCACTCAGAAAATCTGCGCGTTACGTATCTGCTGAACAGATTGCTGATCAAGATTGCATATCTCACTGAACCAGAGAGCCCTGCTCACGCGGAGCAGCTGCGCGAAGCGTTCACCCGAACAATGACCGATGTGGAGGCCATAACGCGAGAACCACCCGCACCCGGTAAGGCTAACAAGTAGGTCACATTGCAAAAGGCGATCGCTGGGTCGAGGCTTCCTGTAGTCGCGAAGGTGGCCATGTCTCGCGTAAACGCCGCCTTCGCGGCAAGGGGCCGCCGCCGTCACAAGCGGCGGCCCCGCCCGTGAGCGGCCTAGTAAGCACGCCGCACTACTCGGGGCAGGGATGGCACTCTCGGAGAAAACCGGTGGGCAAGCGCGAGCACTGCGGCTTCGTCGGTTTCGAGCGCGATCTTCTGCGCGAGCATCACATCGCCAGCCGCCAGGGCCCGTTCGGGAACGAAACACCACCCGATCTTAGGCTGCATTTTTTCATCAAGCTCCAAAACATTGCTCATGGTGCGCTGATGAATTCGATATCGTCGACCGGTGTGAGAGCCCGTGACATCGAAATAACCCTCGGCATCAAACTGCGAACGCTGATCCGGAGATAGCCAATCGCGCAAAAGACGCCGCGCACGCGCTTCCGGCCCTTTTTGCTCGAAGAAGCTCCAATACAGCGAACGCAGGGCGCGCAAACGCGCACTACTGCCGACGCCGTTGCGTCTGAACAAAAACATTGCTGTGCCGCGACGGTGGCTAGCCGCCGACGAGGCGCGGATAGAACAGCGTCTCGTCCGCAGTCGGATCAAATGTCCGTACGGCCTTGAGATCGCCGGCCGGCGTCCGAGTAGCAGCGGTAAATCCTTGGTCTGTCAACTTCTTAAAGCGACGCTCAGCCTTGGCCAGCCCCTCGGGGGCGGTTTGGTCAAAAAAATGTCTGCTGTTGCCTGTGTGGTCCATCACGATCTGGGTAGCCATGGAAGAGAACTCCGCAAGTCCTAGCCCCCTCCCGCGGAAGAACCTCGCGGCGCCGGCTGGTGCTCCTAGTCCGGGGAAATTTGCTGTGTTTCCCATTAGGCGCCCCTGACCGGCATCGACGAGAGCCTGATCCGCCGCGACCTGACCCCGGCGTAGCGTGCTGAGCTGATCGCGAAGCAGAAGGCGGCATATGGAGCTCTGCATCCGGAGACGAAGGACGGCGCGAGCGGGCGCCGCGGGAAAAAAGATGCCAACGTGGCGTCTTTTACTTCCGATACCGCCGCTAAGACAGGCAAACCAGAACGGACGATCCAGCGCGACGCGACCTGCGCCAAGGCGCTAGGCCCCGATCTGGAAGCTGTTTCAAGACGTCGCGTACCAACCGACAGGTAAGTCGTCGTGGCCACGATCCTGGTCTATTTGATCTTCAGCCGCGGCTAATCCGGCGCCCCTCAAAGGGGCGAGGCGCCTAAGCGTCGTGATTGCGTAGCCGTGTCCACGGGACTGCCGGGCGGATAGAAGCCGTGCCAAAAAAAGGACCTACAAACGCCCCCGCAAATTGGAAAAGCCCGTGGAGAAGAAATCGTTGTCTGCCGGAGCCTTGAAATGACACGCCTAAAGTGAGGTGATGCCACCCGCAGTGACTACGCGGCGAGCGTAGTCGACATCGACATCGGCATGCCGATCGCGGTGGTGTTGATGCTGGTGCTGCCGTTGGCGTCGACATGTCGACCGATGATGATCGACGCCTTGCTGCCGAACATCATCATTCTGCTGGCGGTCGTAGTCGGAACTATATCCCACCGAGCTGCCGACGGCATTGCTTGGCTCTGGCAATCAAGTGCTCGGCGAGGCGCCCGACGATGGCATTGTCCAATCCGTCTTTCCGCGCTTGCTTCCGTACGGCGGCTACAATGTCCGGAAGCTGCTCGGCCATGGAAATCAGTCCGGCGATCACCTTGTCAGGATCGAGGCGCGCTTCGCGGGCGAACTTCTGCCAATCGCGTAAACCAATCTGGCTGAGCTTGTAATCACCGCCGATTTTCATCGCGAGCTTGATCTTCTGCAGATCGATGTCATCGTAGGGAAGAATGCTGGCGATGTCGTAGAGGGGGCGAGTCGTACGTGAGGGCCACCGGCCAGCAGCAGCGAATAGTTCTTGGCATGAGCATCCGTAGCGCCAATCAGCCAATTGAAGGCTAGCGCCTCGACAAACGTGTCAACGTCGGCGACGCGATCCGTGGAGTAGGTGCGCAAAAGCTCGATCACATCGGCAGGGCTTGGTCCGCCATCGTTTTGATACTTTCTGGTCGGCAGGATCCCGAGCGCCTGGCAGATACGGACGATCTCGTTCCCACTGAACTGCCGGTCGTAGCGCTCGATGACGATGGCGATTTCCTTTCCGAAATGCATCACCTGAGTGTCGGCGACGGGCAGACCGAGATTGCGCGCAAGTGTGATCTGCGCCCATTCGATCGCCCGCGAAAGCCCGTCCACCAGCTTGCGCGAGGCATTGGAATTGTCGTTTATGAACTTCTCTCGCAGCACATAGGCGCCGCCGGTGAACTGGCCGAACAGATCGGTATCGTTGAAGAGAGACCGGATGCCGCCCCGTTCCAGCGCCTTGTCGCGCAAGACGCCGCTCAACGCGCTCACCTCGACCTGGCCCTGGCGCAACGCTTGCTCGCCACTAACCGGCGGGATCGCCACCAACGTGACCTGCCTGGCCTCACCAGCGCTGAGGCCGGACCTAGCCAGATATTCGCGCAGCACGAACTCCAAATGTGCGCCCAGCGTGTTGACCGCCACCTTCTTGCCAATCAGGTCGCGCGCGGTCTTGATCGGGCTGTCGTCCTTCACGAAGTAGCCATAATAGGTGTTGGCGTCGGAGCCGTAATAGCCGACGACCGCCTTGATCGGCGCCTTCGCCGCGATCAATTTGAGGATTGCCCCATAGAACGCGCCGCCGATATCGATATCACCGGTGACGACGGTTTGGATGTCCTGCGGCCCGCTGATGGTGTTGCCGACCCATTTGAGCTTGAGCGGCGTGAGATAGCCGAGGTCCTCGGCCAGCTCGATAAATGTCACCTGCCCGGCCGATCCCAGGTAGCGGATCACGGTCTTATCGAGCGGCGGCTCGGCGAATGCCGGGGCCGTGAGGCCGAGCGCCACGGCGCCGGCCAGCAAAGCCCGCAACCCCTTGCGGGTGGCACGTCCCAATCGGGCGCGCCTCGCGCGAAGCTATCGAAATATAGCGTTCATCATTGCGAACTCTCCTGAGCGAATCCGGATCAAGCGGCTTTGGCGGTCTGGGGCTTGGATGTCTTGACGCGCGTCACGCTGCGGCGACCGTCGACGCTGAGCGGTACATCGCCATCGATGGTGGCGCGGCGCACAACGCGGTGCTGGACGCCATAGTCGTTGACCGCGTAATGTTGCGTGGCGCGATTGTCCCAGATCGCAACGTCGCCGGCCTCCCAGTTCCAGCGCACGGTGTTTTCCGGCGCGGTGATATGCGACTGGAACAGCTCGAACAGCTTCTGGCTGTCGTATTTCGGCAGGCCGACGAAGCGCTGCACGAAATTTCCGAGCACGAGCATGCGCTCGCCAGTCTCGGGATGGACACGGACGACCGGATGCTCGGTCTCGTAGATCGTTCCGGTGAACACCTCGTCGAAGTGCTTTTTGTCCGCTCGGTCGCCCGCGTCTTCACGGCATAGTCATAGGCGTTGCTGTGAACGGCCCACAGTTCGTCGGCGAGCTTGCGCAGCGGCGCCGGCAGGTCGAGATAGGCGGCCGCTGTGTTCGACCAGACGGTGTCACCGCCGTAGGGTGGAATCACCACGCCGCGCAGCACCGAGATTTTCGGATAGGCGTCGACGAACGTCACATCCGTATGCCATTGGTCGGCGCGGCCACCGCCCCGGCCCGAGTCCAGCTCCAGGATTGACGACGTGCCCTTGATCGCGCCGACCGTCGGATGCGGCACCAGCTTGCCGAGCCTGATGGCAAAGCGCTCCTGTTCGGCATCGTCGAGATGTCCCTGGTCACGGAAGAAGATGACCTTGTGTTCCAGCAGCACCTGATTGATGGCACGGATGGTCTCGTCCGAAGGTCGCCCGACAGTTTGATGTTCCTGATCTCGGCGCCGAACCGCGCCGCACGTTTGACGATGTCCGCGGGCGGAATGACGTTATCGATGGTTGTCGTTTCACTCATGATCGTTTCTCGTCACTGCGATCCCCTGGACAAAGCTCCGCCATGCGCCGGTCGCGGAAACGACGGCGGAGATAGATGAAATCATTTCAGGCTAGGGACCCTACTCGGCCGCAACGTGCTCCGGCAGACGGCCCGAGCCGGGACATCGGTCACTGGGATCGGATTGGAGCATGATGAAACGACCTCGCGTTGAGGCCTGAATGGTACGAGCGATCGATCGTCAGTCAATGAAACGAGACCAGCTTTGTTTTCGGCGATAGGCAACGAACGCTTCGCCGTCGATGCTGATACTGAAAGATTCGCAATGATGGCTGCCCGCCCGGCTGCAAGAGGAGCGCAATTTGACGCGACGCAACGCACTTCTCGTCCAGAGACGCGATAAAATCGTTACAGCCGCCCCCATTTCTCGTCGTGACGACTGCCCTCGTCTTTGATTGGCCCTCTGCTCGCAAGCTTCATGCTTGCATCCAATTCAACAACGCAAATACATTTCATCGACATCTGCGTGACTGCAGACGTTGAGTCTCGCTTGCGACAGCTCCCAATGCACGCGGATCTCACAAATGAGCGAACGACGGCAGCTTTCCCTCAACTTCTTCATCTATCCAGATGGCCATCACGAGGCTGCCTGGCGCCACCGGAGTTCGGCAGCCAATCGCATCCTCGACGTCACCTACTATCAGGAGCTGGCGCAGCGCGCTGAAGCGCACAAATTCGACGCGGTCTTCTTCGCTGATGGTCCCGCGCTGGCGGACAATGTCCGGTATGCGCAGCGGTTTCGGCTCGAGCCGATCACCCTGCTCACCGCGATCGCCTCCGCCACCCAGCGGATCGGCCTGATCGCGACCGCATCGACGACCTATACCGAGCCCTACAACCTGGCGCGGTTGTTCGCCTCACTGGATCACATCAGTAGCGGCCGGGCCGGCTGGAACATCGTGACAACGAGCACGCCGCAGGCCGCGCAGAACTTTGGCTTGCCAGAGCACCCTCCGCATCACGAACGCTACGAGCGGGCGCGGGAGTATCTGGACGTCATCACACGGCTTTGGGACAGCTGGGAAGACGACGCGCTCGTCAACGACCCCATCTCGGGTGTTTTCCGCCGACACCGGCAAGATCCACGCAATCAATCACGTCGGAAAGCATTTCCGCGTGCGTGGGCCGCTCAACATCTCAAGGACGCCGCAGGGACGACCGGTCTATGTCCAGGCCGGCTCTTCCGACGACGGACGTGCCTTTGCGGCGCGTTTCGCCGAGGCGATCTTCACCGCGCATCAGACACTAGCGACCGCCCAGGAATTCTATGCCGACATCAAGCGTCAGGCGCGCGCCTTCGCAGTCCCGATCAGATCAAGATTTTGCCCGGCATCAGTCCCTTCATCGCCAGCACGCAGATCGAGGCCGATCGGCTGCAGGACGAGTTCAACGAGCTGATCCAGGCCGAGTATTCGCTGAGCCAGCTGCGCCAGATGATCGGTCTCGACCTCTCCGGGTTTGACCTCGATGGCCCTTTTCCTCGTCATCTGATCGATACCGAGGGCGCCCGCGGGGTGGCCAGCCGATTCAAGCTGGTCATCGACATCGTTGATCGCGAGAAGCCGACGATTCGCCAGCTCGTGCAGCGCCTGGCTGGCGCCCGCGGCCATTGGGCGATTGCCGGACCGCCGGAGAAGATCGCCGACAGGATTCAGAGCTGGTTCGAGAATGGCGCGGCCGACGGTTTCAACGTCATGCCGCCCTGGCTGCCCGGCGGCTTCGACATCTTCGCCGAGCAGGTCGTGCCCATTCTGCGCAAGCGCGGCCTGTTCCGTCACGACTACACGGGCACAACGCTGCGCGATCATTACGGCCTGAGGCGGCCGGCGAGCCTCTTCTCCAATTTGGTTCGGGCGATTGCATAGGTCGCCTGGCAGAGATGGTTTGATCCAATCGATCGTGCGACGAAAATGGGGGGATCGCGGGAAGGCAAGACTGACTGGAGGCGTGTTGATGCGCCGACCGACGAGGAGATCGAAGCGGCGATCAAGAATGATCCGACTGGCAGGAGTTCATGGACGTCGATTGGTCGGATGCCGTGCTCCTGATTCCGCCGAAGAAGAAGGCGATTTCCATTCGCGTCGATGAGGACGTGCTCGAGTTCTTCAAGCGCGAGGGCGAAGGCTATCAGCGCCGTCAACGCGGTGCTGCGGTCCTATATGCAGCAGAAGACGAAGCCGAAGAAGCGCGCGTGACGTGCGACACTGTAGGCCCGTCCCTCGACAGCCGCTTCGCCCCATTTGACGTGCAAGCTTTGATCGCGGCTACTTGATTTCGATGCGACTGTAACGCCGGCGCGCCTCCCCCTTGCGACCACGTATGCGAAGTCATTTCCACAATAGCATCCGGAAGAGGCGCTGCTACCCAATCGCGCACCGGTATCGTCTACGCGCAAGGCGTGGCGGCACTCTCCGCGAGGTGTTCGAGGATGCGGAACAGACTAGTAGGACAAAGACGGCTGCCGATTTCACGCCCATGATCTTTTTCGACCCGGACGGTTTCTGGGAACACGACGCCGAGCTCGACCGCGGCAGTGCAACGAGACGCGGATTGAACGTTTTGCAGCTCATCCAGAAAGTGTTCCGTTATGGGCGCAAGGACGCTGCGTCTACGCTCGGCAAGGTCCGGTTCACCACGGACTTTGCGGAGATCGATGCCGTCGCTTCGCGCGCGCGCCAATCGCACAGCACAATCTGGCGTTTGCGCTGAATCCCTCGCGAGCTCCTCCGCTATTGCGCCGACAGCACTGTGCTACGATACCGCGTGACTGCCGCTCAGTATCGGTCCCGATAGGCGCCGCGCCGCTGGCGCGCGAACGCATACTGGGGATTGACCCCGCAATAGGCGTTAGTACCGCTGGCGGTGGCCATGCATTGGGCGTAGCTGGAGAATTGGCAATTGCCGGGATAGCCCCATATGCGCCCTTGCAAGCAGTAGCTATCCGGCCCTGCAGGCGCAGGCGAAAAATCATAGGTCTGAGCCGAGGCTTGCCGTGCTGCCAAAACCATACTCATCATCAGAATAGTCAAAGCTACAGTGCGCATTGGAACCTCCTCGAAGTCGACACAACGCTAGTGCACTTAAGCAGGAGGCAATATTGATCCAAGTCAATTCACGTTCTCGCTCACAAAACTACGCAGGTGGTGGTCCCGAATAGGTTAACCGTAGAGGATATGCGCGCGCAGTATCACGCGTGACCGGAGATGGCCTTCATCGCTTGGGACGGATAAAACTCCGCTGCGCTCGCGCTTTTCACTTTCAATTTGAGCATCCCAATTGCGGCTTCGCAAGCGCGCCTCAGCTGGGATCAATCATTTCGAGCCGACGGTATTATGTCGGCGTTTGATAGATCATGTCATTGCGCTGCGGCAGTTAGCACCGGCTTTTCTAACCAATTGCCGCTACGTTCGTTCATCAACGCATCCATGCCATTGCGGTGCAGCCAAAGAAGCCCTCGGGCAAGTTGCCGTAAGTCGTTGCGGTCCGCGCCAATAGGTAACCTTCTTGCACGACGAAGAGCGTCGGCAGCCTGCCGCTCCAATGATGATAGCTTGCGTTCCATCTGTTGCCCGGCAACTCGATATTTGGCCCTTGGCGAACGCTTATCTAGCTCACTTCAGATATCAGCATTGTGAAATAGCCAATTCAGCCGCCAGCTTGTGCGCCAGGCACTGTCACTCATTTCTATGCCAAATTGGTTGGCTTCCGCCCGACGAAGAACTCTCCACCGTTGCTGGCCTAGCTCGTTAGGTGTGTCGCGCTCGCAACGTCACAATTGTTCCATCGGCGTTCGACTCGTTTTTGACTTCACAGGGCGGCGAGTCCGGCGTTTGATTATGGGGGGCCCCCGGGGTAAGGGCTTTCATCTCGAAGGTACCTTGAGCCGAGTCTAAGAGATCGCTGTCCAGCGCCAGCGGTCTCTTCGCTAGCTTCATCGGGAGAGTCCGTTCGATGCCGACGCAAGTATGGGCTCTCGCCACGTCGATCGGCTGGACGGTCGTCGTGGCCGTGATCCTGCTCTATTTGATCTTCGGCCCTGGCTAATCCGGCGCCCGTTAAAGGGTGCGAGACGCTTAAACGTCGTTGATTGTGCAGCCGTGTCCGCGGGAATGCCAGGCGGATAGACAAGAAGGCTATCGTGCGACCTTAAAAGGAAGATCTGTTTCTACGTATCCTGTGGAGGTACCTAGAAGCGAAACGGCCATCACGAGCCGGAGATTGAAGGGGCGTTCGCCTGAAGAAATAGCCACGATAAATCTGCAATAAGGATTCTCGTGACCGGCAACACTGTCGGGATGATGCTCAGACCGCCTATTTTGACTTAAATTCCGCGGTCGAGCGCTCTTTCGAGGGATTTCACCACACCGATCAATTGCGCAGCATGTGGATCTGCAAGGCCGGTGCGAGCGCTTCCCTGCGCTGTGATCCGTCTGGTGCTCGAGAAGCAACTCGGCAGCTCAGCGCGATGTTGACGTGTCCAAGCTGCACGCACCTGAAGTGAATTCCGTGGCAAGACGTATAACGGTCTCTTGCGCCACGGATGGCAACCATGGCAGATCAACTGCTCAAGGCGCCCAGCTCGTTGGTGCAAAATGCGCCATCTTCGTTCATTCAGGCCTAAACAACGAGCCGATTCGGCTCTTGTCGATCACGACCGCGTTTGGAGGTTTCCTCGAGCGTATCGTCTTCGCGGATTCGCTCGAGAACGTGCTGGCGATCGCAACCGGCGACGAGCTGGACGGCTGGCGCGATGGCGCTGGCGGCGACTTCGCGCATTTCCTGCGGCTTGCGGACAGTCTGGCATTGACCGGGCTCGGTCGGGGCCACGGGGCTGATGATGAGCTACGGCGCCTAACACGGTGTCGACGGCGAGTTGTTTCCGCGCGGCCTGTTCAGCCAGCGCGCAATCGTCGAACCGCTGCCGCTGACGCAGATCACCGAGGACGTCTCGCATTCCTGGATGCGGGTTTCCTTTGCGGATCCCGCCCATAGCAGCACAGTCGCAGATCCCGACAAGCCGGCGGCCTATAGCTGGTGCAAGGCGCCGCGGCTGTCGGGCCAGCCGATCGAGGTCGGTGCGATCGCGCGCCAGACGGTGGCGGGCCAGGCACCGATTACGGATCTGGTCGCGCGGGACGGCACCAACGAGCGCAGCCGCGTGATCGCACGGCTGATCGAGACCGCGCCCATCGCGCTTGCCATGGAGCAGTGGACGCGCGCACTGCGGCTGTCGGAGCCGTTCTGCGACAAATCGCGCGAGTTCCCCGACAGAAGCTATGTCGGCTTCCTCGATGCTGCCCGCGGCAGTCTCGGGCACTGGATGGCGGTGCGCGACGGCAAGATCGAGCGCTACCAGATCATCGCGCCGACCACCTGCAACTTCTCGCCGCGCGAATCCTTCGACGTCGGCGGCCTGCTGGAGCAGGCGCTGGTCGGCACTAATGTCGGTGACGCCGGCCCGCGTGCGGTTGCGATCCAGCACATCGTGCGCTCGTTCGATCCCTGCATGGTGTGCACCGCGCATTGACCGGAAACTTCGTTGCCGGCTGCAAATCGAATTGTTTCTGCTTCTCGTGTTGGCAGCGTCCTCGCGTACCGTTCATGAAAGTGGTCCAACTCCGCAACATTATGGAATCTCTCCACTTTTGAATCTCTCCAGGCCGTTGGCCTGCTTCTTGCTACCCTTTGCGTCATCGAAAAGTCAAAGCCGAAGGCGGGAGGATTCATGGGCGCGGCGACGGAAACGTTTTACAGCGTGATCAGGCGGCAAGGCATCACCCGTCGGAGCTTTCATAAATTCTGCAGCCTGACGGCGACAAGTCTCGGACCGCTGGCGGCGAGCCGCATTGCGAACGCGCTCGAGACTAAGCCGCGCGTGCCCGTGATCTGGATGCACGGCCTTGAATGCACCTGCTGTTCGGAGAGCTTCATCCGCTCCGCGCATCCGCTGGTCAAGGATGCGGTGCTGTCGATGATCTCGCTCGACTACGACGACACCATCATGGCGGCTGCGGGCCACCAGGCCGAAGCCATCCTCGAGGAGACCCGCGCCAAGCACAAAGGCCAGTATATCCTCGCGGTGGAAGGCAATCCGCCGCTGAACGAAGGCGGGATGTTCTGCATCGACGGCGGCAAGCCGTTCGTCGAGAAGCTGAAGATGATGGCCGAGGACGCGATGGCAATCATTGCCTGGGGCGCCTGCGCCTCCTGGGGCTGCGTGCAGGCGGCAAAGCCCAATCCGACACAGGCAACTCCGATCGACAAGGTGATCACCAACAAGCCCATCATCAAGGTGCCGGGATGCCCCCCGATCGCCGAGGTGATGACCGGCGTCGTCACCTTCATCACCACCTTCGGCAAGCTGCCCGAGCTCGATCGCCAGGGCCGACCGAAGATGTTCTACTCGCAGCGCATTCATGACAAGTGCTACCGGCGCCCGCATTTCGACGCGGGGCAGTTCGTCGAGGAGTGGGACGACGAGGCCGCGCGCAAGGGCTATTGCCTCTACAAGATGGGCTGCAAGGGGCCGACCACCTACAACGCCTGCTCGACCGTGCGCTGGAACGGCGGCGTGTCCTTCCCGATCCAGTCGGGTCACGGCTGTATCGGCTGCTCGGAGGACGGCTTCTGGGACAAGGGCTCGTTCTACGACCGTCTCACCAACATTAAGCAGTTCGGCATCGAGAAGACCGCCGATCAGATCGGCATGGTGGCGGCCGGCGCCGTCGGCGCCGCGGTGGCTGTGCATGCGGCTGTGACCGCTGTCAAGCGGCTCGCGGCCAAGCGCGAAGACGCCGACCACAATAGCTGATCGAAAAGACACAGCAGGGCAGGACAATCATGGGTATCCAGACTCCCAACGGCTTCAATCTCGACAATTCCGGCAAGCGCATCGTCGTGGACCCCGTGACACGTATCGAAGGTCACATGCGGGTCGAGGTCAATGTCGACGCCGACAACGTCATCCGCAACGCGGTCTCCACTGGCACGATGTGGCGCGGCATCGAGGTGATCCTGAAGAACCGCGATCCGCGCGACACCTGGGCGTTCACCGAACGGATCTGCGGCGTCTGCACCGGCACGCACGCGCTGACCTCGGTGCGCGCGGTCGAGAACGCGCTCGGGATCACCATCCCGCAGAACGCCAATTCGATCCGCAACCTGATGCAGCTTGCCCTGCAGGTGCACGACCACGTCGTCCATTTCTATCACCTTCACGCGCTGGACTGGGTCGACGTGGTCTCCGCGCTCTCGGCCGATCCGCGGGCGACCTCGACGCTAGCGCAATCGATCTCGAGCTGGCCGCTGTCGTCGCCCGGCTACTTCAAGGATCTGCAGACCCGGCTGAAGAAGTTCGTCGAGTCCGGACAGCTCGGTCCGTTCAAGAATGGCTATTGGGGCAGCAAGGCCTACAGGCTGCCGCCCGAAGCCAATCTGATGGCGGTGGCGCATTATCTGGAGGCGCTCGATTTCCAGAAGGAGATCGTCAAGATTCACACCATCTTCGGCGGCAAGAACCCGCATCCTAACTGGCTCGTCGGCGGCGTGCCCTGTCCGATCAATGTCGACGGCACCGGCGCTGTCGGCGCCGTCAACATGGAACGGCTGAACCTGATCTCCTCGATCATCGACCGTCTTATCGAGTTCAACGAAATGGTCTATCTGCCCGACGTGGCGGCGATCGGCTCATTCTACAAGGATTGGCTCTATGGCGGCGGCCTTTCGAGCCAGAGCGTGCTCTCGTATGGCGATGTGCCAGAACATGCCAACGACTATTCCGCCAAGAGCCTGAAGCTGCCGCGCGGCGCCATTATCAACGGCAACCTGTCCGAGGTGCTTCCGGTCGACCACGCCGATCCCGACGAGATCCAGGAGTTCGTGGTGCACTCCTGGTACAAATATCCCGACGAGACCAAGGGACTTCATCCCTGGGACGGCGTCACTGAGCCGAATTACGTGCTGGGACCCAACGCGAAGGGCACCAAGACGGCGATTGAGCAGCTCGACGAAAGCGGCAAGTACTCCTGGATCAAAGCGCCGCGCTGGCGCGGTCACGCCATGGAGGTCGGCCCGCTGGCGCGCTGGGTCGTCGGCTACGCGCAGAACAAGGCGGAGTTCAAGGATCCCGTCGACAAATTCCTTCGGGATCTGAACCTGCCGATGTCGGCGCTGTTCTCGACGCTCGGCCGCACGGCGGCGCGTGCGCTCGAATCCGTCTGGGCCGGACGCCAGATGCGCTACTTCCAGGACAAGCTCGTCGCCAACATCAAAGCCGGCGACAGCTCGACCGCCAATGTCGACAAGTGGAAGCCGGAGAGCTGGCCGAAGGAGGCCAAGGGAGTCGGCTTCACCGAGGCGCCGCGCGGCGCGCTCGCGCACTGGGTCAAGATCAAGGACACCAAGATCGACAACTACCAGTGCGTGGTGCCGACGACCTGGAACGGCTCGCCGCGCGACCCCAAGGGAAATATTGGCGCCTTCGAGGCGTCGCTGATGAACACGCCGATGGTCAATCCCGAGCAGCCGCTGGAGATCCTGCGCACCATCCATTCCTTCGATCCGTGCCTGGCCTGTTCGACGCACGTCATGAGCCCGGACGGCCAGGAGCTCGCCAAG
This sequence comes from Bradyrhizobium sp. S3.12.5, assembly GCF_040548225.1. Classification (NCBI taxonomy): domain Bacteria; kingdom Pseudomonadati; phylum Pseudomonadota; class Alphaproteobacteria; order Hyphomicrobiales; family Nitrobacteraceae; genus Bradyrhizobium; species Bradyrhizobium sp. S3.12.5. Next base: position 82,399 of record NZ_JBEPRF010000028.1, on the reverse strand, counting down.
GTCAAGGTCAGGTAGGAGAGGATCATGATGGATGCAGTTGCTCCCGCCTCGGACGCCAGGCCCGACCTCGCGGCGATCGCAGCCGATGCTTCCGGAGAACGTGCGGTGGGTCGTCCCAGCGTCTATGTCTACGAAGCGCCGGTACGGATCTGTCACTGGGTGAACGCGTTCTCGATTATCGTGCTTATGGTGACCGGCTATCTGATCGGAACGCCGTTGCCGACGGTCGCGGGCGAGGCGTCCGACAATTTCGTGGTGGGCTACATCCGCTTCGCCCATTTCGCCGCGGGACAGGTGCTTGCGGTATACTTCCTCACGCGCATCCTGTGGGCTCTCGTCGGCAACCACCACTCTCGGCAGATCTTCTACATCCCGGTTCACCGCAAGCAGTTCTGGAAGGAAGTGCTGCACGAAATCCGCCGGTACGCGTTCATGGAGCGCGAGCCGAAGATGCATGTCGGCCACAATCCGCTGGCGCAGACCGCGATGTTCACGGGCTTCACGCTGTTCGTGGCCTTCATGATCGTCACCGGCTTTGCACTCTATTCGGAAGGTCATGGCATCGACAGCTGGCAGGACAAGCTGTTCGGCTGGGTGTTTGCGATCTGGCCAAACAGCCAGGACGTCCACACCTGGCATCATCTCGGGATGTGGGCGCTGGTCGTGTTCGTGATGGTGCACATCTACACGGCGATCCGCGAAGACATCATGTCGCGTCAGAGCATCATCTCCTCCATGATCTCGGGCGAACGGCAATTCCGCGACTGAGACGGGAACGCCAAGTGAAGCCGACATTCTCGCAAGACGATCGCATCCTGGTGCTCGGCATCGGCAATATCCTGTGGGCCGACGAAGGGTTTGGCGTGCGCGCGGTGGAGGAATTTCACCGCCGCTACGTCGTGCCCGATAACGTCACCATCCTCGATGGCGGCACGCAAGGACTCTATCTCGTCAACTATCTGGAAGAGGCGGACCGCCTGATCGTGTTCGACGCGATCGACTATGGCCTCGAGCCCGGCCAGTTGAAGCTTGTGCGTGACGACGAGGTGCCGCGTTTCACCGGCGCCAAGAAGATGAGCCTGCACCAAACCGGTTTCCAGGAAGTCATCAGCGCGGCCGACCTGCTCGGCCGTTGCCCGAAACATCTGGTGCTGATCGGCTGCCAGCCGCTCGATCTCGAGGACTGGGGTGGGCCGCTGACGCCGCCGGTGCGCGACCAAATCGCGCCGGCGATCAATCTCGCTTGCGCCATCCTGGCCGAATGGGGCCTCACGGTGAGCCAACGCGCCGAGCCATTGCCAGATATCGAGCGGCTGCTCGCCAATGACATTGATCATCTCCATTACGAGACGCGGCCGGCCTGATCGGCCACACTGCCGGAGATTTGCCCATGTGCCTCGGCCTGCCCATGACGATTGTCGAGACCGACGGGATCTCGGCGCTGTGCGCGTATCGCGGCGAGCAGCGCCGCGTCTCTGTGCTGCTGCTCTCGAATCCTCCGGTCGGCGCCAAGGTGCTGGTCTATATCGATACCGCGATCCGGCTGCTGGACGAGGACGAGGCACGCCTGATCGCGAATGCGATCGAAGGTCTCAGCGCGGCGCTCGACGGCGAGGATTGCGACCGCTTCTTCGCAGACCTCATCGACCGCGAGCCGCAATTACCCGAGCACCTGCGGTCCGACTAGGATCGCCGCTGCTTCTCCCGTTTGATGCGTTGACGACATCAGTGACCGGCCGGCCTCAGCGGCCGCTGTGCGCCTGGAAGGTCGATTTCTACCTGCAAAGGCAGCTCTCACCAGATGCGGCAAGTATCTTTCCATTGAAGCTTGGCTTACAGTCGGCGCCAAGAAATACATGATCTGGATCAATGGGATAAATCCGGACATGTGATAACCGATCCTGGCACGTGGCTTGCTGACCTCTAGTTCGGCAAAACCACAAGCTTGTCAGGAGAGGTTCGATGGAATTCCAGGTGAGAGAGCATGATCTGGCGCGGAGTGGTCTGCCCGAGGTCGATGCTGCGACGGTCGATCTTTTTCTTGGCGGAGCGGACGAGGCCGGTGCGGTCGCGGTGCTGCTGTCGGCGGGCGATCCCAACCGGTTTCCGGAGGCAATCGATGTTGCCGTGGTGCTGCCCGAGCTTATCGCGGCGTTCGGCAATCGGCTGCGCGGTGCGATCATCGCACGCGACGCTGAGCGTGCGCTCGGCGAGCGCTTCGAGGTGCGGGTGCAGCCGACGCTGATCTTCGTCGCCAACGGCAAGACGCTGGGGTTGATCGCCAAGATCCAGGACTGGTCGGTCTATGCCGACCGCATCACCAAGCTGATCGACCGGCCCCGCGGGCAAGGCGCCGCAGTCGCCGTCACCATCGTTCCCCAGCATCGCGCACAAGAGCTCGGGCTGTGAAGGCCAGCTTCTGGGATGCGCCCGAAGGCGCCGAGCAACCAGTCAACGTGTTTCCGATCGGCGAAGAGAGTCTCAATGCAGCGAAGGGCAGCCTGACGGCGGCCGGCGCGCTCGCAAAGCTTGCAACGCTCGACCGTGCGGAGCTTGCAAAGAGCTGCCCGAACGCGGTCGCGCTGCTCTCGAGGATCGCGGATGCCATCGCGGATCAAAAGGCGAACGCGCCGACAACACTGTTTCGGCTGGCTAATTTCAACGATCTCGAGAGCAAGCTGGTGGCCGACGTGCTCGGCCGAGGCGAGGTCGCCGGCGTCGTCGCGCTGCCGGACGGATCGCTGGCGCAGATCCAGGAATCGGTGCTGGCGGGGATTTGGCGTGTGCGGCTCGAGACCGACGCCACTTCCGAATATCTCGAGATCGGCGCGGTTCCCAAGATCGTCAAGCGTGCGGCTGCCGACCTGACATCCGCCGATTTCGAAATCGGGCAGGTGCCGGCGGGCGCCATGAACGTGTTGCCGGTGCTCGCCGAAATCCGCGAGCGGGCACAGGCTTGGCGGCCCGGCATTCGCTCGCAGATCATCAACTTCACGCTGCTGCCGATGAGCCCGGTCGACATGAGCTTCCTGCAGGACACGATCCGGAATGGACCGATTCAGCTGGTGTCGCGCGGCTATGGCACCTGCCGGGTGCTCTCCACCGGCATCCGCAATGTCTGGTCGGTGCAGTTCTTCAACGCCATCGACACTATCATTCTCGATACGCTCGAAGTCGGCGGCGTGCCGACGGTTGCGCTGGCAGCGGACGAGGATTTCGAGCATTCCGCCGAGCGGCTGCGAGAAATCATCGAGGCCTACTTCAAATGAGCGCCTTCGAGAATTTTGGCGTGCGCCAGGACGTCGCCGACGTCACACGGCTGGAATGCGGCATCTGCTGGACCGTCTACGATCCGGCGGATGGCGATGAGGTAGCGCAGATCGCGCCGGGCACGCCGTTCGCGGCGCTGCCGGAGGAGTGGCACTGCCCGAATTGCGACGCGCCAAAATCCAAGTTCATGGCGATCGAAACATGACAGGCAGCGCGCCAGCGAGTGCGTCAGGTCCTGCCGGCGACGCCGACGCCGCGGCGTGGGGCGAGCTTCTGGCCGCAAGCTACCAGGAGATCGGCGAACGCGCGATGCGCGATCTACCCATCTACAACGATGCGCTCGGCGTTGAGGCGGTCGGTTTCCGCCCCTTCAACGGTACGATCGTCGGCATCATGGTCACGCCGTGGTTCTTGAACGTGGCGATGCCGGCGGGCGCGGTGACGCCAGCCACCCCGGGCGCGACCGTGCGAATGCGTTTTCCAGCGGGCGATATCGAATTCACCCTCAGCGAGGTCGCCCGGATCGGCCGGATCGCGAGCTGCTCGCTGTTCTCGCCGATGTTCCAAGTCGCCGACATGGATGCCGCGCGAGCGACGGCCGAAGCCGCGCTTGCCGAATTGATGCTGCCGGCGGACAGCGAGGAGACGGTTCGCCGCCGCGAGCCCGCGACAAGCCCGATCGATCGGCGCAACTTCCTGCGGGGTGCCTTGACGGAGCGACTTGGATGAGTCTCTCGTTCCGCAACGAGATCGATATTACGGTGCTGTTGTCCGGCGCCACGATCACCGACGTCGCGATCAAGCCGCGCAACCGGCCGCCGCTGACGCGGCTGTTTGCGGGAAAGCCCGCGGCTTCGCTGCTTCCGGTGCTGCCGCGTCTGTTCTCGCTGTGCTCGATCGCCCATCACGTGGCGTTCCAGTCGGCGGTGGAAGCCGCGCAAGGGTGGGAGGCGGCTCCCGCAACGGTGCGGCGCCGCGTCACCGCAGTCGTCGTCGAGCGGCTGACCGAACTGCTGCGCGGCCTGTTCGTCAGACGGCTCGCGCTCGGCGGCACAAACGCTCCGGCGGTGCGTGCCGTAATGCAGGCAAGCGCGCTGCTTGGGGGCGCGGACGAGGCCGTCCCGCCGGCCTTGCATCGCGACGCGGTGGTGCAGATCAAGGCCGCGCTCGGCGCGATGGGGATCGCCGGCGAAGAAGACGAGAAGCCCGCGCCGAGCAGCCCGCTCGCCGCCACCGTCGCGGGATGCCACGGCAAGCTGGTGTCAGAGCCGAAGGGCGATCCATCCTTCCTGACGGTGGCGGACGATTTGGACATCGTCACGCGTCTGCTGGCGGACGGTGCGGCCTATTCCGATGCGCCGGACCTCTGCGGCCGCATTCCGGAAACCGGCGTCTGGGCGCGCAGGGCACGCCGTGAAGCGGTCTCGGCGGCGGAAGCGGGCTCCGCCGCGCGTCTGAAGGCGCGGATCGCCGAGGTCGCGCGGCTCAGCGCCTGGCTCGATCGTGGCGATGCGGATCTCGATGAAGGCGTCGTCGCGAGCTACCGGCTCGGCGCGGGCAAGGGGGCAGCCGCGGTCGAATGCGCACGCGGGCGCCTCCATCACGCCGTCGCACTGGACGACGAGGATCGCGTCGTCAACTTCGAGTTCCTGGCACCGACCGAGTGGAATTTTCACGCCCGCGGACCGCTGGTCAGGAGCCTCAAGGGCGCTACGCTCGCGACCGGCCGGCAGGGACAGGAAGCGGTTCGCGCGCTGGTCGGCTCCTTCGATCCCTGCGTCGGCTTCAGCCTGCAATTTCGCGAGGCCGGCCATGCATGAGATGGCGCTGTGCGAAGGCATCGTCGGTATCGTCGAGGAGGAAGCGCGCAAGCGCGCTTTCATCAAGGTGAACGTCGTCTGTCTGGAGATCGGTGCGCTGAGCCATGTCGCGCCGGAGGCGCTGAAATTCTGCTTCGAGGCCGTGGCCGCGCGGACCATCGCGCAAGGCGCGCGGCTCGAGATCGTCGAGACCCCGGGCACGGCTTGGTGCATGGCCTGTTCCAAAACCGTTGAGATCGGGCAGCGTTACGAGCCGTGTCCGTCCTGCGGCGGCTACCAAGTGCAGATGACGGGCGGCGAAGAGATGCGCGTAAGGGAATTGGAGGTCGATTGATGTGTACGGTCTGCGGCTGCAGCGACGGCAAGGCATCGATCGAAGATGCGCATGGTCATCATCATGATCACGGCGATGGCCATGAGCACGGCGGGCACCATCATTATCACCGCGGTGATGGCCACGATCACGGTCACCACCATCACCACGGTGGTGCCCACGACCACGCCGCCGATGAGGCCGGGCTGCTCGACTCCGGCGCCAATCCCGCGGGCCAGAAGAACGCCGGTATGGGCAGCGACCGCATCATCCAGGTCGAGCGCGACATCCTCGGCAAGAACGACCGGCTTGCGGCCGACAACCGCGCCCGCTTCGCGGCCGACGGCGTGCTCGCTTTTAATCTGGTCTCCAGCCCCGGTGCCGGCAAGACCTCGCTGCTGGTCCGCGCCGTGTCCGAGCTGAAGGCAAGCTTTGCGATCGGCGTAATCGAAGGCGACCAGCAGACCTCCAACGATGCCGAGCGCATTCGCGCGACCGGCGTGCCGGCGATCCAGGTCAATACCGGCAAGGGCTGTCACCTCGACGCCGCCATGGTCGGCGAGGCCTATGACCGGCTGCCCTGGCTGAACGGCGGCCTGCTCTTCATCGAGAATGTCGGCAACCTGGTTTGCCCGGCGGCGTTCGATCTTGGCGAGGCTTGCAAGATCGTGGTGTTCTCGACCACCGAGGGCGAGGACAAGCCGCTGAAATACCCCGACATGTTCGCAGCCTCCTCGCTGATGCTGGTCAACAAGATCGATCTCGCGCCCATGCTCGATTTCGATATGGCGAAGACCATCGATTATGCGCGCCGGGTCAACCCGAAGATCGAGGTGCTGACGGTGTCGGCGCGCACCGGCGAAGGCTTTGCGGCGTTCCTTGCCTGGATCCGCAAGCGGATGGCGGCGACGACGCCTGCCGCCATGACGGCGGAGTGACGATGGGCGGCGAGGCCACGGCGGGGGACGGACGGCGGCTGCGCCTGCACGTGCGCGGCGCGGTACAGGGCGTCGGCTTTCGCCCCTATGTCTACGGCCTCGCCACGCGCTACCGCCTCGGCGGCTTCGTCGCCAACGATTCCCATGGCGTCGTCATCGAGGTCGAGGGCGAGCGCGCGTCGGACTTCGTCAGGGCACTGCCGCTGGAAAAGCCGCCGCTCGCCCGGATCGACGAGATCTCGGTGCAGCCGGTCGGGGCGGTGGCGAGCGAGGGGTTTTATATCCGCGCGAGCGACCAGGGCAAGGTGTCGACACGTATCGTCGCCGATGCCGCGACCTGTCCAAAATGCCTGAGCGAGCTGTTCGATCCAGCCAGCCGGTTCTATCGCTACCCCTTCGTCAACTGCACCCATTGCGGTCCGCGCTATACCATTGCCGAGCGGCTTCCTTACGACCGCGCGACCACGGCCATGAAGCGCTTTGCGATGTGCAAGGCCTGTGCGGGCGACTATGCCGATCCCGACAGCCGCCGCTTCCATGCCGAAGCGATCGCCTGCCCGCAATGCGGCCCGCGGCTCAGCCACGGTATTGAGGACATCGCTGCCGCGATCGCGGCAGGCAAGATCGTCGCAGTCAAGGGGCTCGGCGGTTATCAGCTCGTCTGTGATGCCCGGGACGAGGCGGCCGTGCAGCGCCTGCGCCTGCGCAAGCGGCGCGACCAGAAGCCGTTTGCCGTCATGGTTGGCACGGTGGACGCGGTCGCCGGCATCGCCGACGCCGATGCTGCCGAGCTCGCCTTGCTCGAGACGTCGCCGCGGCCGATCGTGCTGTTGACATCGCGCCATCGGCTCTCGCCGGCGATCGCGCCGGAGCTGGCGCGGATCGGCATCGCGCTGCCGGTCACTCCGCTCCTTCATTTGATCTTCGAGGCGCTGGATGCGGCGCATCCGCTCGCGGGCGAGAGCTGGGCGATCGTCGCCACCAGCGGCAACCCCGGCGGCGAGCCGCTTCTGATCGACAATCGCGAGGCCGAGCTGCGGCTTGCCGGCATCGCCGACCTCATCGTCAGCCATGATCGCGACATCGTCACCCACGCCGACGATTCCGTGGCGGCCGTCGTCGCCGGCCGGACGCAGTTCATCCGCCGTGCGCGCGGCTACGTGCCGGAGCCGGTTCGGCTGGCGCGACCGGTGCCGCCGATCCTTGCGGTCGGCGGCGCGTTGAAGTCGACCGTGACGGTCACGCGCGGTAGCGAGGCCTTCGTTTCCCAGCACGTCGGCGACCTCGACACCGCCGAAGGCGTCCGTGTCTTCGAGGAAACCATCGGCCACCTGCTGTCGACGCTGGACGTCGAGCCGGCGGTTATCGCCCATGATCTGCACCCGAACATAGCCTCGACCCGTCTCGCCGAAGCGAGCGGGCGGCGGCTGATCGCAGTCCAGCACCATCATGCCCATGCCGCCTCCGTGATGGCGGAGCATGGCCGCGCGGGATCTGCGTTGGCGCTGGTGCTCGACGGCTTCGGCCAGGGCAGCGACGGCGGCAATTGGGGGGGCGAGCTCCTGCTGTGCGAGCGCGCGCAGTTCCGGCGGCTCGGCCATCTGGCGCCGATGAAGATGGCGGGCGGCGATCGCGCCGCGCGCCAGCCGTGGCGCATGGCTGCGAGCGCATTGCACGGCCTCGCCCGCGGCAACGCGATCGCGACCCGGTTTGCGGCGCAGCCGAAGGCTAAGCGTCTCCATGTCTTGCTCGACCAGCCGGGCGTACCGGTGACGACCAGCGCCGGCCGGCTGTTCGACGCGGCCGCGGGGCTGCTCGGTCTTTGCCAAGTGCAGAGCTATGAGGGCGAAGCCGCGATGAAACTGGAGGCGCTGGTTCGCGTGCCGCGCTCCATGAAAGACGGCTGGACGATCAAGGATGGGGTGCTGTCCCTGTTTCCGTTGCTTGCGCGCCTTGCGGCCGAGGGCATCGATCCGGTCGAGGGGGCCGGGCTGTTCCATGGTACGTTCGCCGCTGCCTGCGTTGACTGGATCGCCCGTGCGGCGCGCGAGACCGGCGTCACGACCGTCGCCCTGAGCGGCGGCTGCTTTCTCAACGCGATCCTCAGTTGCGAGATCGAGCGCGGCTGTATCGCCGCCGGTCTCTTGCCGCTGCTGCCGCGGCAAGTGCCGCCCAATGACGGCGGTCTCAGCCTCGGCCAGGCCTGGATCGCCGCGCTCCAACTCGAACAGTACGGCCTGGAAGGAACCGCCTGATGTGTCTCGCGATACCTGCTGAGGTCACGAAGCTCCTGCCCGACGAGATGGCGATCGTCTCGATCGACGGCGTCCGCAAGGAGATATCGGTTGCCTTGATCGAGAATCTCGCCGTCGGCGACTATGTGATCATCCATGTCGGCTATGCCCTGACGAAGATCGATCCGGAGGAGGCAATGCGGACGCTCGAGCTGCAGCGCGAGCTTAGCGCCGAGGGGCAGGGAGCCGCGTCATGAAATATGCCGACGAGTTTCGCGACAAGGAGATCGCGCTCGGACTTGCGAAAGCGATCCGCGCGGAAGCCGATCCGCAAAAGCTCTATCGCTTCATGGAATTCTGCGGCGGCCATACCTACGCGATCTCGCGTTACGGCCTCGAGGACATGCTGCCGAAGAACGTGCGGATGATCCACGGCCCCGGCTGCCCGGTGTGCGTGCTGCCGGCCGGACGCATCGACATGGCGATCCGGCTCGCCGAGCGGCCGGACGTCATCCTGTGCGTCTATGGCGACCTGATGCGCGTTCCCGGCTCGCAGGGCGCATCGCTGTTGAAGGCGAAGGCGCGCGGCGCCGACATCCGCATGGTCTATTCCACCATTGACGCGATCCGGATCGCTCAGGACAATCCCGGACGCGAGGTCGTGTTCTTCGCCATCGGCTTCGAGACCACGACGCCGCCGACTGCAGTCATGATCCGGCTGGCGCAGAAGAAGCAGCTCGAAAACTTCACCGTGTTCTGCAACCACGTGCTGACGCCGCCGGCGATGCGGAACATCCTGGAAAGTCCCGACATCCGCAACATCGGCCGGATCAAGATCGACGGTTTCGTCGGGCCGGCCCATGTCTCGACGATCATCGGCACGGCCCCTTACGAGTTCTTTGCCGAGGAGTTCGGCAAGCCCGTGGTGATCGCGGGCTTCGAGCCGCTCGACATGATGCAGGCGATCCTGATGCTGGTGCGGCAGGTCAACGAGGAAAGGCATGAAGTCGAGAACCAGTACAGCCGCGCGGTGAACCGCGACGGCAATCTGCGTGCCAAGGAGGAGGTCTCCGACATCTTCGAGCTGCGAGATCAGTTCGAATGGCGGGGGCTCGGACAGGTTCCCTATAGCGGGCTGAAGCTGAAGCGCGCTTACGTCATATACGACGCCGAGTTGCGCTGCGACATGCACGAGCTGCGCGTCGACGACAATCCCGCCTGCGAATGTGGCGCCATCCTGCGTGGCGTGAAGAAGCCGGTCGACTGCAAGCTGTTCGGCACCGTCTGCACGCCGGAGACGCCCATGGGCTCGTGCATGGTCTCCTCCGAAGGCGCCTGCGCCGCACACTGGACCTATGGCCGCTTCCGCGACCACCAGCAAAGGCGCGTGTCATGAAGGCCTACCAGCGCAAGCTCGACATCAGGAACGGCTGCGTCGACCTGTCCCACGGCTCGGGCGGCCGGGCCATGGCGCAGTTGATCTCGGGTCTGTTCCACGAGGCCTTCGGCAATGAATGGCTGGCACGCGGCAACGACCAGTCGGCATTCGACGTTGGTGCCGGGCGCATGGTGATGACGACCGATGGCTATGTGGTCTCGCCGCTGTTCTTCCCTGGCGGCAATATCGGCTCGCTTGCAGTGCACGGCACCGTCAACGATATCGCCATGGCCGGTGCACGCCCGCTCTACCTCTCTGCAAGCTTTATCATCGAGGAAGGCTTCCGCTTCGCCGACCTCAAGATGATCGCGGAATCGATGGGCGAGGCTGCGCGCACGGCCGGCGTTCACATCGTCACCGGCGACACCAAGGTGGTCGAGCGCGGCAAGGCCGACGGCTTGTTCATCTCGACCGCCGGCATCGGGGTCGTGCCCCACGGGCTCGATCTCTCGGCGGAGAATGCCCGCGTCGGCGATCGCGTCCTGATCTCGGGCACGCTCGGCGATCACGGCGTGGCGATAATGTCGAAGCGGCAGAATCTCGCCTTCGAGACCGAGATCGTCTCGGATTCGGCGGCGCTGAACGATCTCGTCGCGAAGATGGTCGAAGCCGGCGGCCGCGGCATCCGCCTGATGCGCGATCCCACCCGCGGCGGCCTTGCCGCCACGCTGAACGAGATCGCCCAGCAGTCTGACCTCGGCTTCCATCTTCGCGAGGAGGCGATCCCGGTCAAACCGGGCGTCGCGGCAGCGTGCGAGCTGCTCGGGCTCGATCCGCTCCATGTCGCCAATGAGGGCAAGCTGGTCGCGATCGTGGCGCCCGAAAATGCTGCTGCAGTGCTGGCCGCGATGCGGGCGCATCCGCTTGGCCGAGACGCCGCCGACATCGGCGAAGCCGTGGCCGACGATCATCATTTCGTGCAGATGGCCACGAGCTTCGGTGGCGGGCGGATCGTCGACTGGCTGTCGGGCGAGCAATTGCCGAGAATCTGTTGAGGCAAATCATGCGCATCCTGCTCCTGTCGCATTCCTTCAACAGCCTGACGCAGCGGCTGCGAGCTCATGGCAAGCTTGCGCCGGATCCGCTCGATCGCGGCCGGCAGCACCCAATATTTGAAGGGAGCACCGTTGCGCAAGGCGCCGGGTTTGCGGGCGAGCACCGGCACATAGTGCCAGGGATCGTAGGTCGTCTCGCCGCGACCGAAGGATCGTGGATGCTCGGCAACGATCCGTCCGTCCTGACGGATCAGGATGGGATCGGCATAGGCTTGAACCTCCACCGGCCGTCCGACTGCGCTGGCTGCGACTGAGTACTTGTTGTTGTCGAAGCGCACCAGGCAGGTCTTCGAGACCGATGCCGTCACCGCATGGAAGCCGTCGAAACGGCCGGCATAGGGAACGAGTTTGGGGCGTTCGGCTTCGAACACGTCCCAGATCGTCTGATCGGCCAGCTCCGGATGGCGATGCGCCTTGGCGTAGGCAATGCATTTGTCGAGCAGCCAGGCATTCAACTCGTCGAGGTTTTTGAACCGCAGCCGCGGCGTGAAGAAGCGTTCCCGGACCAGCCCAACCTGGTTCTCGACCTGCCCCTTCTCCCAGCCCGACGCTGACGTGCAGGCAACGGGATCGACCAGATAGTGGCTGCACATCTGCAGGAAGCGGCGATTGTAGAGACGGCCTTTACCGACGAAGATCGTCTCTACGGCGGTCTTCATGTTGTCGTAGATGCCGCGGGTGCAGGCGCCTTTGAACAGGGCGAACGCCCGGTCGTGGGCGTCGAACACCATCTCCTGCATCTCCCGCGGATAGGCCCGCACGAACAGCATGCGGCTGTGACAGAGCCGGACATGGGCAGCCTTCACCATCACCGTGGTGCCGCTCAGCAGGACGACCTCGTGGCTCCAGTCGAACTGGTAGGCTTCGCCTGGGGCAAAGCTGAGCGGCACATGGGCCGACGCTGTCGAGGTGCCGCGTTCCTTGCTCCACCGCTTGGCGTTTATCGATAGCGTGGACGCGTTATGCGCACGAAATAGTGGAGGTGTTAGGCTGCTGTCCGAGGGGATCACAGCAGGAGCCGATATGAAGAACGCGACAATTCTCGCGCGACTTCCTTACTCAGCCACCCTCTACGGCATCAGTACGGGCGGCCGCACCTATGAACGATAGGGAGTCCTCGTTCTGGCTCCCAGTTGCAGCGCGCCGCCGAGGTCGTAGCCCGCTCCGCGAACCCAAGACGGCAGTGCCGCAAACTCACGACACGAAAGTACTCGATGTTCGGTCTCTTCCACTCACGCGCAAAGTCGCTACCGCAGCAGCGGTTAAGGCCATTCGTCCCTGATAGCAAGCATCCAGCACACTCACGGCCTACCGCCTGGCTTCTGGACCACCCGTTATATTCTCGGGTTTGTCACCTTCCGGCCACCACGCCAAGTTGGCAACGCGAGGAGCGAAAAGACGAGGAACTCGGGGCCGCCATCGGCGATATTCTTACGTTGGTCTCCAATCTCGACGTCGGGCACTGGTCGCCCGAACTGTCCAGATGTCCCACAACGACGAATTCGACTTCAATCGAGGGGCCTACGACGCAGCCATCTGCTTCTACACCATAAAAAATCTGAGAAATGAAGCCGAACACCCTCTAGTCCTAATGGCTATGAAGGTTGCACAGCGATCAACCGAGGCCGGCAACACCGAGGCAGAGCGGCGTGCATATATCGCAGCGATGATGGTGATGCTTTCGCTGATGAACGAAGTGCACGGCGTTACCTACTCGGTACTCGATGATGCTCGAGCCACGTTGGATGCTGGGACCCGCCGCTGGGCGGCTGCAAAGCTAAGCCGCCCGGCCAAACGGCCTCGGTTCTTTTTGCCAAATTCCAGAAGAGCTACTTGAGCCTTTCCGGCGTCGGATCAATTACTGGCTTTCAACGATTTTGCGGTGTCCAGGTGCTTTTGCAACGTATCTATCTGGCCGGAAGCATATTCTCCGGCAGCATCCTTGCTTTTTGATGCCTTCTTGTACTCGGCGATATCCTTCTGGTGGTCTGCGACCATGTGGGTAGCGAACATTCTGTCGAAGCCTGCCCCGGACATTTTTGACATCTTGTCATACTCGGCTTTTTGCTTCGCATTCGGTCCGCCAGGTGGGCTCATTCCCATTCCCTGGGCAGCATCTAAAGCCTTCTGATTGGCGGCAGCATGATCTGTGGAAAGCATTCGGCCATACGATTTGACGGCATCGCTTTGACCGTTCTGCTGCGCCAGTTCTCCCATGCTCACTTCGGCGAAATTGCCCTCGATTGCCTTCGTAAGGAACGTTTCACTTTGCTTGTCTTTCGCAGATGCGCCGGCAACTGAGATCGCCATCAAGGTTGCTGTCCCGAGCGACATAAGCATTCTGTTCATCGCCAACTCCTGTGGGTTGTTTGTCGCGATGAACACGCCAATTGCGGAAGAGGTTCCAATTGAGCACATGGGGCCGGGTTGAGTGCTGGCGGACGCTCAAGCGGTTCGGGCGCAGGTACTACTGCAGGATCTTCTGGCGGGCGGAAGTCGGCACGACGCCCAACAGGAACCGAATAGTGCGGGGCGTATTAGCTCGCTATGATCGATCTGGTCCTGTATAATAGCGGCAATGGCGACGTCTGGTATTTAGCGCGACAACCGCGTTCGAGCGCGCCAGTCGCGAAGCATCAGCCGAATGCCGGCTGTGGGGACGGACGTCGTACATTGAAATCCGCAAATTCCTGCGGGGCAGCGCAAAGGTCCGGAGTACCAAGCGCTGCTCAACCTGATCGGGACTTTGATGGCAGACTAACAAGGACGCAATGATGCGGTATCCTTGGACCTTAGCGGCAGCCCTTTTCGCAGTCGGCGTCATTGCCTGAGCTGTGGTGGCTGAGCGCCCCGCAGAGACCCCACTCCGGATCGAGGCTTCCCTGACGGGGGCCGCCGACCCCGACCTCCGATTGGTCTCAGAGCGCAGCCCTTACATGCGGACAGAGCGGTGATAACGAAGCGGCGCCCAGCCGCAACCGAGTTGGGTCGCGGTTTGAAGGCTCACCCGATCCGTAGATTTTCCGCCGAGTCTTTTCCGCGATTGTTCACGACGTCGAAGCTGATTTTGGCGCCCTCGGCGAGAGAAGTGAAACCGACTTTTTCAACAGCCGAGATGTGAACAAACACGTCCTTGCCGCCGTTGTCAGGTTGGATAAACCCATACCCCTTTGTCGGATTGAACCACTTTACCGTCCCCATAGCCACTTAACTTCTCCACTTTTCAAAAACGAAAACTAGTGCCCGAATTCCGACAAAAGAAAGGCTAGCCGCGACCGCGTCCCCAATAACTCGCCAAATTACTGCCGACCGTAAAACACCCCATGAGCGTTGGTTGGATCAACGCGCGCATCCGGTGCCGGCACGATCATGTCAGGCGGTCAGATGCTGAGATTTAGTTCGATCAAATTGAAGTCCTAAAAAAAACGGACCATGAATGCGCTGTCGTGGTGGCGCAGCGATCCTTTTGCCGATCTCATCCGGCCACCGCTCAACCACGCGGACGGCGATACAGTCTCTTGTCACAGCGTTGTGTTGACAGAATCCACCGGCGACATGGTGCCTGCTGTTTGGGTCTTTGATCGGACACGACGCGCCGTCCCTCTCAAGCCTCGACCACCACCACAGCCAAGAGCAATGGGCCGCGGGTGGTCGGTGCGATCTGGAGCAGGACCATGCTGAGAGCGATGTGCCCCCATTTCTACAGCAACTTCACGGTGGCGGTTCGAAAGGGCTGTTACGGAGTCTCGTGCCTCCTGTGACGCCCACGCCACACGCGAGGCATCTGCCCTCCAGCTCAGTCATGACGTACGGATTGCTAGCGCCCAGGAATTGGATCAGCCGGCCGATCTCGTCACGGGCCTCTCTCCTGAGTCTGGCGAGGTCGCGGAGAGCCCTTGCGCGCTCCCGCTGTTGGATACCGAGTCCGGACAAAATCGCACGGGTGGAGTCCGCTGGCAGTTCTCTGACGTTTTCCATGGTGGCTGCTCACTGAATTGGCTTTCTAGGGCCATTGCCGGTGTCGGCCCGGCAGCCGGGGGCTAGAAACCTGCCAGTGAGACAGGCGCGGCGCTTTTGAGCCTTGAGGCCTTGGACGTAACGACGGCCCCCGGCTAAGCCGGACAACACGTGTCGCATGCGCCGTCGTCGCGACAGGTCGCAGGTTACAGCTCAAGGATGGACACGGGCAGCACTGGTTTGGGTTTCTAGGCCCACCCGAATCATGCACTTAATGTGACTAGTAAGGACTGCTCCTATGAGCGAGGCTTCACATGGGAAGGCCTGCTGTAGTTCGAACCATCACGGTCATACTCTACGGTGTCGCACACCACGGGACATATTTCGTCCAAAACTCGATCGTGTACGTGCAATCTGCATTTGGAAGCAAGGCAACCCACGTAGGCGGGTCACGGCCGGAAATGACGGCCAAGCTACTCCTCTCGGAAATCGTTCGCACCCGCGCTGAGGCAATACACTAAGCGCAGACTTGCGCTGCGGAGCCGGGATGGGCGAGGCCTTCGAGACTATTGCCGTTGCTCGCCCGTTTCGGTTAGTGGGGAGCAGAGGGCTGCCCATGTACCAGATCAAGGCCGCCGGCCTGCGTATGCTTGTTTGCGTCGCTGCTCTCAATTGTATTACGCCGGCGGGATCTGCCATTGCATCGCAGAACTGGGGTTGAAGGCGAAGGGGAAATGAACGAATTAGAGCCGGACGACTGGCGCACGCAGTGGCTTTGGTTTGGGACGGCGCTGTTGGCGATGATGATAGTCGCGGCAATCGTGACCCGCTTTCCTGTTTAAAGCCACAGGAGCAGAAAGAAATACACCCCTTCGAGGGCGCTTCGGCGCGTCCGGTATGGCCGCGCGAAAATCGACCTTCTCGAAGCATGATTGCTCGGGACTGCGTGATCCGCGACGCTGTCATCTAGTATCGTCAAACCCAATCTTGAACGCCTGTTCACACCTTCACCCCAAACGGCTCCGTCCGTTCCGAGGTTCGAGTCCGTGCGGATCATTGTGCGGCGTTCGTTGTGCCGCTGAAGCGGTTGCCGAGGTCTGCGACGTGCTGGACTCGATCGGGGATGCGTGCCCGCAGTATCACTCAGAGCTCGGGTAGGCCGTCTACTCATGGGTCGAGTGCTGCTAGTCAAGGCGTGCTTGACGTCTGCTATGCCCTTAGTAGCAGCGCAAAATGCCACATGGCCGGACGTCCGAGTCGGACCAGGAGCTGCCTCTAAGCATGGCAGACTTGTGTTACAATACCGCCCGATAATTCAGGCATTGGAGGGCACTCTTGGCACATTCGAACCTTGAAATTTTCAAATCCATAATCGATCGTGGTTTCTCGCGCGGTGATCTGTCGGTCGCAGACGAAGTTTGCGCAGAGCGGCTTCTTGAGCATCAGTATCTGACGAATACCGACCTTCCCGGTCCAGACATTCTGAAATCTCAGATCGAGAATGCTCGCAGAAGCATTAACAACTTGAAGCTCACGCTGAATGCTTCAGTCGAAACTGAGGACACGGTGTGGGCGCGCTGCAAGGCAACGGGCTTCGATCCGCGCTCTGGAAAGCCGGTGACCATAGACGTCATGGACATCTGTCGTTTCGCTGGCGGGAAACTCGTGGAGCATTGGGGCGTGCCCGATAGGTTTGCACTTCTTGACCAGATCGGAGCGTTGCCGCCTCCGCCCAAATGAACCTGTCGCGAGTGGGCGGCTGGCGGCCGCAAGCAGGTCCGTTGTGTGTCAAAAGCAGCGGTCCAAGCTCGCGCGCTGCCGGGTCCGGGCTAACCTTGACACCGGACCTATCCACACCAACGACGCCAAGTAGTCAAGCGGCGCCCCGATCCTCAGTAGATTGACAATTTACCTGCGGCATCATGCGGCGCTTTAATCGGCGATGCCCCATCTCACCCGCGGGGCCATGATCACAACGCCCGAGAGGAAAGCTAGCTGATCTTCTACGGTTATGTCCACGTCTGCAGCATCGGCTTGCGCTCCGACAATCGTGGTGTGGCTTTAAGGGCGAGCGCTATAAACCTTGGTATCGGTCCGTGCCCCCTTACGTTCAATTGAGCCGACTCTGCGATCGCCTTATCTATAGGGTGTGCGGTAGCACTCCCGCTATCGCCGCCCTCCTTGGGCGTGTCCTCCCTAGACTTTGGGCCGCTTGTGGAGACGCAGGCGGCCTTTTCTTTTTGGGTGCACCCCATCGGCTTCGGGAGGAATTCAGGTTTGCGCCGTCGTCCGTAACCTCAGACGCGCAACCAGCATCACCAGCGACCAAGCCGCGATCCTCGCGCCCTTGCGCGTCGTCAATCGCAGCTTGAACACGAACGGCTTCGGGGAGGTTAGCTCGTCCCCGCCCCATCCAACCGCGCCAGCCCAGCCTCGATCACGACGATATCTTCCGCGATCTGCTGGACGGTTGTCCGGAAATCAAAACCTGCACGTCCCTTTAGGTCCACCGCCAGCTTCCGGCGCTGCATACTGAGATCATCCGGAGCCCTCCGATTGTTCAAGCGAACGTAACCGTCCACAATCAGTTCGATTGCGTTTGGCATTCCCACCCCCGTCGTCATCGACTGACACCGAACCGCTTACCCAGCGACACCCCTCAAAACGGCATCTCTTCGCAAATTGTCTCCAGCAGCCGTCAAATGAGACCCTATGGTCACACCGAGCCGACCTAACATCAGGAGAGCAAGGGGGCTGCACAGTTCAATGGAAAGACCGGCTCCCAATATCGCAATAGCGCGTTGTTCATCCCCGTTGAGATCGGCCCATGAGATGCCTTCCACACGCGCCTCCGTCGCAAAGAACTATCTAAAATCCAACCGCGCGACCGATTTGTCGCAGCATAGCCATGGCCGCGTCGGTGTACCGACCGTGGGTTAGATATTGATCCACCTGCGCTGTACTAATCAGCGCCACAACGACGACCGTGAAGCCCTTAAACATCGGGCCTCTCGTCTTGAAAGAGACCGCTAACCCGGCATGCCCAGGTTCAAACCACTTCAGGAATTCCATGGCCGCAAATCGCGACCCATATGCAATAGCAATATGGTGACCATGATTCGTAACAAATTCCTTAATTGCGCGGCTCAGGGGGCCTCTATGTCGCATCGTCAGCTTGTCAGTCGATCTTAGCATTACAGTTGTTTTTTGATTTGAAGTGGCCGCGTTGAGCGGCAGCCTGGTGAGCTCTGTGCCAGCAGCAACATCAATATCGAGAACACCGTTGTTGGTATCACCCGTGCTGATGACACATGTCGTCGATTTCATCGATGGTGGCATTTGTCGGGTCACAATTACCATCGAATCCATCACCAAAGATTCTCTAATTATATCGACGATGAACCAAGTAGAAAGACGGAGATGTGGATGATTCAGAAACAATGCTAGAGGCGTCAAGACGCGCCCAGCACGAAGGCCGAGGTTGCGGTACGCGAGGCCGCAGAAACTGGAATTGAGGTCGGGCCGCAGTCGACACCGCCGACTGTTCGCCACCCAAGCTGGCTTCGAGCTGGCTCAGCCATGGCCGGCGCCCGGTCTAAAGGTACGCTGTTGCCGCAGAACTTTCAGTGCAACGTGGCTAACTGCCTTGTCCTTTTAGATTTAGCTGCCCGCTTTAAGCACATGGGCATCAGCCCGTTCACGATTCCCAACAGCTCGTAGTAGTTCACGGCCGCCCGGCTTGGTACGGCCAGTTTGTCATCGCGCTTATCAATGGCAGCGGTCTGTTTGCCCAAGCCCTTCAATTCAAGTTTGAGGGTGAGGGAGACGACTACGGATGCACTGCCTGGAGAACGCAAAGGACGGCACCAACCTCGAAGGCATCAAAATCACTCCGCGCATGGTGAAGGCCGAGGGCTGGGACAAGAACCCAAAATGGCGGAACATGGAGCAGCAGATGTTTCGGTACCGCGCCGCCGCGTTCTTTGGCTGTGTGAGCTGCCCTCAGTTGCTCATGGGCTACCACACTGCCGATGAAATCGAGGACGCCGTTAAGGACGTGACACCCCGGGCCAGTCAAGGCGCGACGGACGAACTGGCGGACGCGATCGGAGGCGGCAATGGCTGATTGGATTGCGATTCAGATCAGGGCGCCCCCCGAGACCAATGGAGCGCGCCGCCAAGGTGTTGGGCATCCGGCCTACGCTACCCTTGCATGTTGGGACCAAAGACAAACACTGAGCCCTATCATCGATATAGCAGATTTCAACGCACAAGGTTCGCGCGAGAGCGCTTACGATAAACGAAGAGAAAAAGAGGAAATGGAGCCTACTAAACTGAAACTGGAAGCAGGAAAGAAGTACAAAACAAAGGACGGCGTCGCATATGTTCTAGCCGTTTGCCGTGCAATTACCCGGTGTCGATGAGGAGCGCGCCTTGGGTTATGTCGCTCGCGGAGGGCCGAACGATGGCAACGATCCTCATTCCTGGTTTGAAGACGGGAATGCCGTAAGCAACCCGCACGAGATAGTCGCAGAATGGGTCGATCCCAAGCGCATTCAAGGCTGGATGGTTATCGATCGGGACGAGGACGGTGACTACAAGGGCCGATACGTCCATAAGACACAGGCTATGGCTCAAACCATAGCAGACAGAGACAGCGTCGCCTGCATCGAGATAGATTGCCTCGAAGGCGAAGGCCTGAAATAGTACACGCATTGGTACAGCCCCTTCGGGGGCTTTTTGCTGATGCGGGGCGGAAATGTCTGACAAAAAGCTGTGCTTCATTATCGGCCCCATTGGTGGCCATAAAACCGATATCCGGGCCGACGCCGATAAGCTCCTAAAGCTTATTATCAAACCGACATTCTCGACGAATTTTAAAGACTACAAAGTGGTTCGCGCCGACGAGATATCTCAGCCCGGGATGGTCGATTCCCAAGTTATTAGCTCTGTAATCGACGCCGACTTAGTCATCGCCGACCTGTCAACCAAGAATGCGAATGCCTTCTACGAACTAGGCATTCGACACCTGCTGCAAAAGCCCGTCATTCACATGTTCAGGCGGAATGAGCTGCCACCGGCAGATATTGCGGCTTATCGTGGTATTGAGTTCGACCTACACGAGAAGGAGGATATCACCGCCGCGAAAAGCGCACTACGCAAGGCGGTTCTGGAGACACAGAGCGACGAATTCCACATTGAGAATCCTGTGACTCGTTCACGGGCAATGGTCAGGATGAAGGAGCACAAGGAGCAACAACGCGAGGAATTGCTTCAATTGGCAAACGGCACTCAATATCCGATTTCTCACCTGCAGGGGATGATAGAGCATCGTGCGAGCACAACTGGGGAAGTGGTAATGACCCCTGATTCTTGGCAGAGTTATCTCGATGACGTGTTCAGATCGCAAGCCGTCGCTAAGAAGCTTGGGTGGGCCATCAACCAGCTTAAACTCTTCTTTTAGTCTCGCACTCGTCGAGCCAAGGCAATCACCACCACGATCAAGACCGCAGCCCCGATCGCCCAGACGCCATCGGCGCTGATGCTCGCACCCCAGAGATTGACCAGAAGTTTGTCTGACATGACGCAGCTCTCCATTTGAAAAACATGAAGAGCGAATCTTTCAGGGGGTTTTGTCAGGAGGGGGTATTTGCCAAATCCTGTCAAATGACTGACACAGGCGGCTCAAAATACTTAGTTCGAACAATCACTTAGGAATCGGGACTGGCACACGGACTCGAACCTTGCCGTTACTATGTCGATAAGTCATTTGCGAGACATCGGTTTTTGCGTTTCGTCCCCTCACCGCATTCCCTCCCTAGGAACACGGGACTCGTACGAATGACTGACTAAACCAACAAAATCAATGGCCCCTCACTGTTAGGCCCACACCGCCTGTCCCGATATTTATTTTACAGACGGTCCAAAACCCGCCTCAGCCACTCACGCGCGCTTCGCGCCATTCCTTCTAACATCCACGGTCCAGGACTGACGCCAAGGGCCTCCCATCGCCTGCGGACTAGTTCGGCATGGGTCACCCCGTGGCGCTCCTCAAAACCCTCGTGGTCTGCGTCGTACTCGAGGTGGGCTCGCTTCGAGAGACCGACAGCAAAGAAGTGGTGGGCCTTGAGTGCTCCGCCTGTCCTCCACTCAGCCACACCATGCGGGTGAGATCTTTCGACCGCCCGCTCATTCGGATAGATCGGGCACGGGCGCCAATCGCTTTGTAGCCAGGTACCAAGCTGGTCGAAGTATCGGTTTTCTGCTGTTGAGGTCTTGCTCATCCTTTTCGTGCTTCTTGAATACCGCTAGCTCGTACTCGCTCATCGGAGCACAAGGCGACAGCTCGCATTCAAGCAGCGGTTCCTCAGCGGCGCCTGGCTTGCTCACCCTACCACCATTTCAGCTTCGGGCGCTTACCTCGCAGAAAGTACATCGCTACGATCGGGTCGCTGATGCTCTCATCCAGTTTCGACGGTACATTCGTCGCATTTTTCCGCGCTTCTAACCATTCGCTTTCATGCTATTTCATGATCGACGCCCAGAACTCTTGCGCCATCTCTCCAGCCCTAAGTGCAGGATGCAAATCAAGAAGTCTTTCGACTGTTTCCGTAAGGCGTGCCGAATGCAATTCGATAACTACAATGGCCGCGATGGGTGACCGCTTTTCCGCACACACACTTTACACCCAAGCTCGGTAAAACCTTCCGGTAGGCACGCTGGCGCGATCAGGGAAACCACGCAAGTGGTGAAGCCGCGTGGAGAGCTGATGACCTTGCGATGTGCTCGGCGATAATTTTCCAGGAGGCTTCAATGCCTGATGAATCACGCCCCTGCCCCCGCGCGGGTCTCATGCCCCGCTGGCGCAATGACGCTCGCGGTATTCCTCTCGCGAGGGTTTGCCCGAAGTGAGAGGAAGCGAAACTGGCCAGGTATCGGCCCGAAGTCCTGACCGATAGCCAGTACGAAGCGGATGAGCCAATCGAGGAGCAGTGAATGTTCCGACATTGGTATAGATGCGACTGGGAGCATCAGCTCGTGCAGTGGACCTGGGAAGCACCAGAGCCTGAGAACTTGCCCTGTCCTACGTGCGAGCTTCTGCAATTCCCCTGGGCATCGGAGGACATGACGACCGCCAAGTTCAAGCCGGACAATGGCATCGTCGATGCACCCCAGCTCGACCTCTTCCGCCGAATGCACCCTTAAGCCCCGTTGCGCTTCTACCCACAACGGGAGGGCGCACGTATGGAGGAAGCCATGAAGCAGTGCTCGAAGTGCGGCCAACCGTATGAAGACGTCCTGCCCTTCTGTTCGAAGTGCGAGGGTTACGAGGCAATCGCCGACGTCCCGGCCGGAAATTACATCTCGGTCACGTACCGCAGAAAGCCGGATAAGAAGCCATGAGCTACTCGCCAATCCCTGGTCAGCAGGTTTAATCGTTTTCGACGACGGCCAGGCCAAGCTCAACCGTCACCTGATATCGCCTGACAGGCCGGTTGTGGTTCAGGGCGAAGGGCGAGAGCCTACAAAGACTAAATCGAAGTATGCGCGAGCTTGTGGCAGCGCCTCTACAGCGAGATGGATTTTCGACTGCATCATTCCGCCCAGTCCTCCTACCCCACTCCCGCCAGATCTTGGTACCTACCGTTGAGAATAGCCCGGCCTAACCAGCCGGGATTTTTGTCATCAGCCAAACCGGCACCGTGGGACTAATCCTTCCTGTCCGAGCCAAGAACAATGCCATACTGAAGCGGCGGTGCCCCTCCACCAGCATATAAGCTTTCGGAAACTCACGCGCTCGCGCATGCAGGCCGTTTACGCCGCCATTTCTATTATCAAGGACCACTATTGGGACAGGGAATGTCCGATGTTCCAGCATGTAGCGGGCAGTCCTATATGGCCCCATCTCCTTGCCTTCAACGAGCCATTTGCCCCGCTTTAGCGTCTTGACGTGTTCACCCCTGAAATCATCATCGTCGGAAAGAATTTTTCCCAAGGTCTCTGCAGCCCAAGACACTTTGTCAAAGCGGTACAGCCTTGAGGGGAGCCAGAAAAAGGATGAATAGCCCCAGTGCTCATGAAGCCAATACCTCGCGACCTCGGGGGGCACGGTCGGGAACTCTTCTTGTGATGTGATCCACCACTCATCAAATTTGTCGGGATCTACGGCGCCCCTCTCGTCTTTCGGAGGGGTTAGGTGTTCTGGATAATGGTCCATGGCTTTGAAATAAGCTCACCGCTTGACCAGATTTAAGAGCTGCGCGCGAGATGACAATGCGCTCTCCAGTCATGGTTGGCGTGGGGCCGTTCGTTCGCAAAACAGTCCAGCCCCTCAGCTTTGCTCCTTCACTTTCATGGTCTCCGTCAGTTTCTCCTCGATAAAGCGCAGGATTAGGCGGCGAACTTCCGGGTCTTTGATTTTCCGAAATGACTTAATCAAACGAAGCATCTGCAAATCTTCGAGATACTCAGGCATGGGCAATCCTCCCGCCTTTGACATAGGCCTGATTTGCCGAAATCCAATTGTCACATGTTAATCTGTGCTGCACGTTAAGCAGCCTTATGCCCCAATAGTTACCTTTTTGTTTGACGACTTTCGTTGCACTGCGAACGAAAGAAGACGACTGTGAACTACAAATTTGCTGGTGATGAAGCTCCGGACTCATCCGGGCTCCGCTATTTCAAACAATACATTGATGCTGAAGCCGAGACCTTTTCGAAGCCGCTGAGGCTGCATATGCCCGAGTGCAGGACGAATTAGAGCTTAAGCCGCTCGGTGTCTAATGGCCCTATCAGTTCTCAATATCGACGGTGCCGTTCTCCCGCGCGGCAGCACTCGAGTGACCAGAGCCCATTCGCCCCTCCTCGAGCTAAAGACGACGGCGAATTCGACTGCGGCGCGCGGCCGGCAGTTTGGTCAAACCGGTCTCCGCCGTTAGTCTCCGCAAAACGGGAATATTTCGCGGGCAGGCCGGAGACTTTCCGCAATTTCCGCCTCTGGTTCTGCGGACCGGGAGTCTGGAGACAAAGCTGAAAGCGCGAAACGCCGGGATTTCCGGCCCATTGTCGCGTTGCAGGCCAAGCCTGACCAAACTCAGGACTGCGTGGGTGGGGCCGGAGCGATCGAACCTCCCCTGGTGAAATCAAAATCCGCCGTCTTTATCTGAGCGCTTTTCAAGTTGATTGCGGGAGCCGGATTGAACCAGCGACCTCAAGACGCTCCCCGAATGTCACCTCACGAACACAAAGGTCAATTGGCTGCGGCTGATGGCGCGGCAGCCGGCTGGGTTGTGGACGGCGGCGTTGCGGCCCATGGCGCGGTGGTCGACTGGGCTGCGGTAGCGGGGAACGGCCGACAATGACAGTGAGCAGGCCTTGGCCCCACAGCCGCCGTGCGACCTTGTTGGCGTCCTCCAGCGTCACCGCGCCGAGGAGGGCGCTACGCGTCTCGATACAGTCGATCGGCAGCTTGTCGACCTGGTATTGCAGCAGCGCCTGCGCAAGTTTTGACGATGTATCCAGCGCTAGGATCTGCGAGCCCTTCAGGTACGACTTGGCCTCCTCGAGCTCCTGCTGGGTGGGGCCTTCCTCGGCCATGCGGCGGACCTGCTTGTCGATCTCCTCCACCGTCTCGCCGACGCGATCGGCGCGGGTGCCGGTATTGCCGACGAACAGCGCGGAATGATTCATCCAGAGCAGCGTCTCACGGATGGAATAGGCGAGCCCACGCTTCTCGCGGAGTTCGCGGAACAGCCGCGACGACAGACCGGGGCCGCCGAGGATCTGGTTGACGACATCGGCAGCCATGAAATCCGGCTCGCTGCGGCGGACGCCCGGACCGCCGAAGCTCACGGCCGTCTGCGGCACGTCGACCGGAACGTAGACGCGCTGCGGCGGCTTTGCCGCAACCACATGGGCGACCTCTGTCAACCGCGCCTTTGCCGCCAGGCTGCCAAAAGACTTGTCGAGCAGTTTGCCAAGCGTCTCTGGATCGACGTCACCGACCACCGCGATCTTGAGCGTGTCCTTGGCAATCACGCGGCGGACATAGTCCTTCAGATCGGGGACGTCGATCTTCGGCACGCTCTCGAACGTTCCTCCGGCCTGCCGGCCATAAGGATGATCGTTGAAGGCGACTTCGAAGAACTTGCGATGAGCGAGCGTTGAAGGATTGGTGGAGTCATGCCGAAGGTTCGCGAGCACCGCCGCACGGATCCGTTCGACATCGGGCGCATCGAAACGCGGCGAGGTCAGCGCCGTCCGCAGCAGGTCGAAAGCCTCATCCTTGTTGTCCTTGAGCATGCGCAAGGAGCCGCGAAACTGGTCACGGGACGAGGTAAAGCTCAGCTCAATGGCGCGGCGGTCGAGCCGCTCGTGAAAGCTCTTGGAATCGAGATCGCCGGAGCCTTCGCCGAGCAGGCCGGCGACCAGGTGACCGACGCCGGGCTTCTCAGCCGGATCCTGGCTGGCGCCGCCGCCGAAGGCATATTCCATCGCGATCAGCGGGACGGTGGCCTCCTGCACGAACCAGGCTTCGATGCCGCCGGGCGAGATCAGGCGCTGGATCTTGGTAGCGCAAATCATGGTGCAGAGCCGAGCGTCGCGATCGCGAGCCAGGCCCCACCGAGAACGGCACGCCTAGTGAGAGAATAGGTCACGAGCGCTTCTCCTTGGGCTTGGGCGCAGAATCCTTGATCAAATAGCCGGTCACCGAGCGCTTGTTGTCGAGCCAGTTCTGCGCGGCCTCGCGCACCTGCTCAGCGGTGACGGCGCGGATGCGGTCCGGCCAGCTTCGGATGTCGTCGATGCTGAGCCCCGTGGTGAGCGCGGTGCCATAGCAGCGCGCAAGCGTCGCTTGGTCATCCTGGGCGTAGATCGCTTGCGCCATCAACTGGGTCTTGACGCGCTCGAGATCCTCGGCGCACCGGGGATTTTGCGAGAGCTCGGCGATCACCTTGTCGATCGCGTCCTCGATCTGGGCGAATCCGACACCAGGTTTCGGCGTGGCCGAAATCATGAATTGCGAGGCATCAAGCGAGGTGCGCTGGTAGTTTGCGCTCGTGCCGATGGCGAGCTGCTTGTCGATCACCAACACACGGTAGAGATAGGAGTTGATCCCGCCGCCCATCAACTGCGCGAGCACGTCGAGCGCAGGGCTCTCGCCTGCGGCCGCAGTGCTAGCCGACGGCACGAGATAGGAGCGGCGCCAGCTGGGCTGCTCGAGGCGGGGATCGGAGAGCGTCACGGTGCGGGGGGCGGCGGGCGGCGGCTCCTGTGGCCGCACGCGCTTCGCGGGGATCGCGGGCTGTGCATGAATGTCGCCAAAGTTCTTTTCCACCACCGGGCGGATTTCCCTGGGATCGACGTCGCCGGCGATGATCAGGATCGCGTTATTCGGCGCGTAGAAGCGCCTGTAGAACGCGAGCGCGTCCTCACGGTCGAGCTTCTCGATCTCGTGGCGAAAGCCGAGATTGGGGCGGCCGTAGGGGTGATTGAGATAAAGCGCCGCCCTGATCTGCTCGGTGAGCCGCCTATCGGGATTGTTCGCGACGCGCATGTTGAATTCCTCCAGCACCACGTCGCGCTCGGACAGCACGTTCTCATCTTTGAGAATGAGGCCGGTCATCCGGTCGGCCTCCAATTCCATCATCTTACCAAGCTGCTCGCGCGGCACGCGCTGGAAATAGCCCGTGTAGTCGGGGGAGGTGAAGGCATTCTCCTCGCCGCCGACGCGCAGAACGGTCTGGGAGAATTCGCCTGGCGGATGCTTGGCCGTCCCCTTGAACATCAGGTGCTCGAGGAAATGCGCCAATCCCGATTTGCCGGGGGTCTCGTCGGCGGAGCCGACCCTGTACCACATCATCTGGCTCACAACCGGCGTGCGGTGATCGGGGATCACCACCACCTGCAGGCCGTTGTGCAGCGTGAAGCTCGCAGGTGGCTCCGAGGCGATTGTGATCTGTGCAAGCATTAGAGATCCACATTCTGCAGCGGTCGATCCCGACAAGCAGGGGAGCCGCACGGCGTAGCAAGCAGGAGAGCAAAAGCCGGGCCAATCGCCTGATGCTTCCGTGCGCGGACCGCTGCGCGGACAGCGGGACGCAAAACGAAGCGTGGCGCGTGCTTTCCGTAATGAAAGCCAACGCGCACTTGCTTGCTATGTGCCAAGACGTTGCGAACACAACGTTGCGCACAAAAACGCACGACAACTCGCCGCCTCGCGCTTGCCTAACTCCTGCAACGCCACATACTGGAGGCTTGATCTCGCGCCAGAGGCAATGCTCCGCTGTTTCGCGGCCGCGCCGGTGCCCGCCAGGAAACATCCAAAGCTTGTCGCGGCGCGGCCGCACCAGGAGTACCCGGCCGTTTCGATGCCTGCCACCAGCACGGGGCAAGCGATCATCGGTTCGTTCGATCGATCAATATGCCGAGAAAGCGTTTGGCAAGCGAGACTATTTCCTAGATAGGCATCCGGTTTCAGGGGCCGGAGCGACCAAATCCCGAGGTCGGCGTCATCTGGATCTATGGCGCGGGCGAACACGGCGTCATGGCCTTTACCGACTTCGGAATCGAAGATCGGATCGAGCATCGTCCCGATGCACAAAGAAACTCCGACTTGGCTCAAGCGCTGGCCGCCCGACTAATACAATGCGCCTTGGCCTACGCTGGACGCCTAACAGCCTGCCGCACACCGTGCAGCGAAAACATAGGTTGCGCCCCCAACTGGATGCCGCGATCGGCGTCGGATCGAAGCTCGCGGGCCGTAATTCCCGCGGGCCGCGATGTTGGAGCAATTGACTGGGGCCCGTCGGTGTCAGCTCAATCGGATAACGCGGCGAGAAAGACGTCTGCGTCCGCGAGACCCCGAGAATCTGTCGAGACGATAACTGCGCGGCTGGGCCGCCTTGACCCGTGAAACAGCAAGCACTTTCTCAACATCCGCGATGCGGATGACGTCCCCCCGATGCCCCGAGGACGCACTGAAGCTGCGCACCGCCCTGGGGAAGACGAGTTCTTTCATACGTTATAATTCGCGAGATCTGCGAGAAATTGCAGACCTACTAGACTGATGGGCACCACAGTTCATTGTTCCATCCGCTTCTTTTTCCTGTGCGGCGGATCAATCCGGAGCGCATGGCGAAGGCAATCGCCTGCTGTAGAATCTCCGGTCGCGGCGGAGCGGAGCTGCTGCTCGACGTCCTAGAGGGCCGCACGCCAATCAGATCTGGCTGCGCGTTGCGGCGCCGGTTGGCGTGAAGGTTGCCCGCTTCAGCCTGAGACTTACTACCTTCGATCAGAACCGGCCTATAGTGGTGCGCCCCCACGACCTTCTGCGAAATAGATAAACGTCGTTCTCGTAATAGCCCCCGGAATTTAATTATACCTCTGCGTTCACAACGAACCACTACTCTCTGCAGATGCGATCCCATCTCATGGAGTAGCCGTAGCGCCGTATGTTATTCCTCGCCATCGACACATGTGATGGCAGGCAGCACTCCAGTACTTCAAATAAGCTTGAGGCGCCGCGCCTTGATAGCACACTGGATTCGGGTGGTCACTTCTAGCTTTCGCATCGCGTTCTTGAGATGAAAATTGACGGTGTTCTCGCTGACTCTCAATATCACCCCTATTTCCCAGGATGATTTGCCCTCCTCTACCCAAAGCAAGCACTGTTTTTCTCGTGCGGACAGCACAACGTCTGGCACGTCGACCATGTGTTTCTCCTGGGGGCGAGACGACTGGAACGAGTTTAGCAAATGCCGTACCACGCGATGGCGACCGCAAACTCTCCTGCCAAGACAAGCCTTGAGGAGCACCGATCAGCTTGGGAAGCTGCCGATTCAACTGCAGCACCATCGGGTATCGAAGAGATTGCGACATACGTCGTAAACGCGACAGCGGTGGTTGCAACAACGGCACTCTTGAGATCCGGGATTTAGCCTAGGCATGGGATCGGGTGGTCACTTGTAGCTTTCGCATCGCGTTCTTGAGATGAAAATTGACGGTGTTCTCGGTGACTCTCAATATCACCCCTATTTCCCGGGACGACTTGCCCTCCTCTACCCACCGCAAGCACTGTTTTTCTCGTGCGGACAGCACAACGTCTGGCACATCGACCATGTGTTTCTCCGGGAGCCGAGACGACCGGAACGAGATTAGCAAATGACGTACCACGCGATGGCGACCGCAAACTCTCCTGCCAAGACAAGCCTCGAGGAGCGCCGATGAGCCTAGGAAGCTGCCGATCCAACTGCGGCACCATCGGCTATCGAAGCGATTGCGACATACGTCGTAAACGCGACAGCAGTGGGTGCAACGACGGCACACTTGAGATCCGGGATTTGACCTAGGCATGGGATAGGTCTCCTCATCCTGGTAAGCGGCAGCATTATGTCCCGCGCTTACTCCAGCGCGGCTTTCTGCATGACCCCACAGAAGAAGCGGAGCGGACCCAGCTACATCGTCCGGCTCCAAGCCACAGGTTGTTGGCATTACCGACAATGACGTGGAAGACTGGGTCTGTTCGCGTAAATAGCTCGACGACTCATCGAGACTGGATGAGTTGATAACGAACTTTGAATAAGATCAAAGTCGCTAACGCTATGCGGACCAGGTTCGGGGCGGATGCTATTCACTCGAATGTCGCCGCGCAATGCTTGGTCCATCTCATGATGCGCACCGATCATTTGCATCGCGTGATGTCGGAGGGCGTCAGAAACGGGTGTGATCAGCCCTATTTACACGCCGCAGCTATCCAGCAGCCATACCTGCGCGCTATATTTGTTTCCTGCCGGAGAAGCCTACGATCTGATTGCCTCACACCGACTATCGTTCGGGGCGGAGGCATGAGCGGCAAGGACGAAAAGACTCCGATCGAGGCATTAGGCCGCCAAGTAACCAGAAAATTCCGCGTGCCGAAGCGCTGTCGCAAGAACTGTGGCATGCCGCCGCCCGCGACGTTCGACATCGATACGCTGCCGGGCAGCTCTAATTTGGACGCCATTGGAGGCCGCCGCCGTTATCCGGCGCACGCCCGGCGCGCTGGAACAGTGGCGGCGGGATCCGAACCACCCGCTGAAATGGCGTCACGTCGACGGCCGACCAATCTATCCTATCGATGCGGTACGCGACCATCTGGCCAAATGCGACGAGGCTACTAACGATTGGTTTGACGATACCGCAACAGCGGATTTCCTTCATTCGTCGCTGGACGGCTAAAGCCTGAACAAGGAGCAGACTAGCTATGCCCTTCAATAGCAAGCCGAAGCGCTTTCGGGATGCGCTGCGGTTTTCCGCCTAAAATGGACGCCACGCGTACACGCGCGGGGCCCCCGGCAGGTCTACACCCTCGTGATCCCGGATCATGCCGCCGACAAAGACGCGCCCGACAATTCCGCTGTCCCCAGGCCTTTGACACTCAGGCGTACGCAAGCATCGTCGATGCATTCCCCCGATCGCTCGGCCGAGCTCTCGTTGAAGCGTGCGGATCGAGAGATATGCGCGCGCATGGTCGTCCCGCGTTCCGTGACTAAAGTTCAGCCGGCGCGTGTCTGTGCCCGAAAGGTAGAGAGCACGGATGTTGTCAGGTTCGGCGGCTGCCGGACAAGGATTGTGACGATCTAGCATAGCGCGAACGACGCATCGTGAACCCTCGTGGTCAAAGATGAGCTCTACGTAAACCGCGATGGCCATGTCCGAGGACGTCGTTCGGATCTGCTTGCCGATGCTGCCTTGATCACCCGCCACCCCCGCCTGTCGCCGTCCTACCTACTACATGCCGCCACGCAGCCGAAAACAGTGCACTGGCGATCATGCTCCGGAAGCCGCGGCCTCTTGCCCTTGGTGAGCCGATTGCAGAATGCTGTTGACCGCGCGGTAGGCGAACACGATGGCTGGACCGATCGTGATGCCTGCGGCGGGATAGATTCCGCGCATTGGCGAGGTCATGTCATTGCCACAACCATAGAGGCCCGCGATCGGCCTCCCCTGTCCGTCCAACAACTGCCCGCAAGTATCAGTTGCCAATCCAGTCGCCGTTCCAAGCGTTGCCGGGACGATCGGCAGCGCTATGAATGGGCCGCTTTTGATCGGTCCGAGATTTGGATTTTTCGTTCCCATGGCCGAATCACCGAGCGTGCGATTGAAAGCCGATTCGCCGCGTTGGAAAAGCGGATCGCGTCCTTCAGCAGCGTGCGCGTTATGCTCTTCAACCGTCTTTTGAAGCTGTCCAGGGTCCAGTCCCAACTGTTTTGCAAGCTCGGGAAGCGTGCGGCCGATCTTGATGTAGCCGAGGCGCGCATATTTCCCGATGCTCAAGGTCCAGGGCCAGGGGAGCAAATGTCCCATGCCTCTCAAGCGCACGAAATCCTGGTCGCAGACGAAGTAGAACCGTTTGTCTGTGGGATAGCCGCTTTTGAACATTCCGAGGCAAATGTCATGGTACGAATTGGACTCGTTGACGAAACGTCTGGCATTCGGCCCCACGGCGATGACACCGGGACGGCCGCGGTCGAGCCAGCCATACGGAACCACTCGCGAGGAGCTGCCACTCTTCAGGATCGATACAGGCGTCCAAAAGCCGGCGGAGGCGACGTTGTTGTCAATCGCCCCTCCAAGCCGGGTCGCGAGCGTAATGCCATCACCGGTGACATCGGGATGGGTCAGGGTGTCGTTGTGCTGGTGGGCGCGGCTGAGCTCTGCTCTTAGTTGGCTGTTGCGAGCAAAGCCGCCTGTTGCGAGGATGACCCCGTGCGAGGCACGCACGCGAATGATGGAATCAACCCGCTTGACAATTGCCCCGCTGACCCGTCCCTCTTCCTTGACGAGTTCTAGGATGGGCGATGTTGGCCATATCTCGACGCCGTACTTGCGCAGACTCACCAGCAGCCGCGCGATCAGGGCGTTGCCTCCGCTGAGCTCTGTGCCACGCCTGTAACTTAAGCGATCCCGCGTGTAGCGGCTGACGCGACGCAAGACATGCTTCAGCGACGCAAACGATTGGAACGGGTTCAGGAAGCTTCTCACTTCGCTGGATGAGATCATCATTCCGCCGAGCACAACACGGATGGGCTCGCCTATCAGATCGAAGTCGGTGCCGAGGAGCCGCCCATCATAGGGTGCAGGGCTCAGTGCGCGGCCTTTTTCGAGCCCGCCGGCTTGGCTCGAATGATAGTCAGGGGCAGAGGCCAGCGTGAACTTGACCTCTGTCCCATCCTCAAGTGCGGTGAGCGCCGTTGGGCCGTCCTTAAGATAGGCATCAACGAAGCTTGCGCGATAGTAGGTGCCAAGCTCATGCTGCAGGTAGGTCCTCGCCTGCGCCAGCGAATCATCGATTTTTGCTGAGCGCGCCTGGGCCGAACAAGGAACCCAGATCATGCCATTCGACAGCGCCGTTGTGCCGCCGAGGCGGGCGGACTTTTCGCATACAGTGACCCGCAGTCCGGCCTTTGCCGCATAGACCGCCGCGGACAGTCCGGCCGCACCGCTGCCGACCACGAGGACATCAGTCTCGACAGTCTGTTCCGGCCTCCTATCTCGGGGGAGTGCCGCTATGTTGTGTTTGCCTGATTGGCCCATACGCTTGTTCACTCCAGCCTTGCTGCGATAATTTGCGCTCAGATCAGTGCCGCGGAAGCGAGACAGCTTTGAATTCCTCAGCCGCCGCCTTCACTGCCCGTTCGATTGGAATTCTTTCGATGGAGGAGGCGCCGACGAACCCGACGCATTGCGTCGATCGGTAGACCTCGACCGTATCCTGCGGCTCCGCGACAGCGCCACCATGACAAAGCAGGATGACATCGGAGCGGACGCTTCTCGCCGCCGCGTTGATGTCGTTGATGCGCCTGATCGCCTCTTGAATGGACTGCCCCTGCTCATGACCTACAAGCCCGCCACGGGTTGCGCCGACATGGGCGACGATGCAGTCGGCACCTACATTCGCCATCGCTTTGGCGTCTTCTGCACTTGCGACATAGGCGAGCGAGAACATGTTTTTCTTGCACGCAGCAGCGATCATCTCGAGCTCGCGTTCGAAGCCGAGGCCCACGCGGCCGCGGCGGTCACGCCATTTTTCACCCATGGTGGAGATGGTCGGATAGTTGATCACGCCGGAGAAGCCGGCCGCCCAGAACTTATCGAGAAGCGCATCAAGGTCGAGCCGAAGAGGATCCCACGCTTCGACGCCGCCGATCACAGGCACCGAAGAGACGACGTTGCGAATTTCTGCTCCAAGCTCGAGTGTGCGCGCGTTGGAATCACCGATCCGGCTTGTTGGAAGCCCCATGAGGCGCGAAAGCCCGGTGCTATAGACCACCAGCATGTCGGCCCCTCCGAGGGCGGCACACTTCGCGACCAGCCCGCAGCTGCTCCCGGCGGCAAGAACTGCTTTCCGCTCCGCTATCTGGCCTGCGATGCTGGAAAGGATTTCGGTACGCTCAAACATCTGCATCGGATATGCTTCCTTGCCTCAACTGTTTGAGGATCCACGTCACGGCAGCCTCGGCGAATTCGGGATCGTTGATATGGCAGTTCAGTTCTCGTACCTTGATGCGGGGGTGGATATTGTCTTTGACTGCATCGAGCCAAGCTCTGTCGGCATCAACATCACGGAAAATGCCGCCCTCGCGGTCATAGTCGGAAACGCCTTCCAGGGGCCACAACACTATTGCAGGCCCATCAGCCTGCGACAGCCGCTCGGCCGTGAGCCGACCGACGCTCGCGTTCTCCGAAGCCGTTGTGCGCATGAGCGTCGTGTAAGGTGTATGGGAGTAGAGCTGGCGTCCGCGAAATTGGTCAGGCACGCTGGATGGCGGACCAAAATTGACCATATCGACCGCGCCAGGCGCGATCACTTGCGGGACCAAATGGCGCGACGCCGCTTTTAGCCGATCCGAACCTGCGCTTGCGGTGCCCCCAACGATTTCGTCAGCCAGCTCTGTTGTAGTTAGATCAATCACAGCGTCGAATTCGCCGGCTGCGATGAGCTGCTCCATCTTGCGGCCGCCAGCTCCGTTGGCAGGAAACACGATCGCATCTGCGCCGGCATCTGCAAGGCACGCCACGCACTGATTTGCTGCAGGCGTCGTCACGCCGAAGGCCGTGATCGCAACGATCTTCCTTTTACGCGCGTGTTCGGCGGGCGCATGCTGCATGGCCGCAATGGCCCGCCCCGCATTCTCCAGCACGCGTGCGGTAAAGACGTTGATGCCAAGGAGATCGACTAGGCTCGGATAGAGCATGATATCGTTATGGACGGCCAATTCGGCCAGTAGCGCTGGCCTGGCACTGCTCACCAGCAGCTTGGGGAAGCCATAAGGCAAGTCCGATACGACCTCGCCGAAAACTGCGCTCCCCTTGCCACCCGCTATCCCGACGATCGCACTGATCGCGCCTGAATGGAGCAGGCCGTTAACCTGCTTGCGCGTGCTTGCGGCGATCTGTTTCAAGAGCTCGGCAGGCGAGGCGACGCGAGCACGCTTGCTATCGACCTGTTTGTCTCCGGGAACCAAGTTCGATGTACCGATGTCGATCAGGAGGGTTTTGCGGCCGCACGCCTCGATGATGCCCGAAAGGTACGACGCTTCACCGCCCTTGGTATCTAGCGTCGCCACGATCGCGACCGCGCCCGCAAGCTCGGACGAGTTACCAACCCGGAGAGACCTCTGGTCGTCCGTGCAATGGTGAGACACGGCATTCCTCCCGGACTATTCCAAACACACCGGTCTTAGACCGGGCTGAAATCGGGAATAAGATGGGGGATGAGTGCAGTTGGGTAAGATTGGGTAGGTGTGGTGAGTGCCGCGGAGCTGCGCCCAGACGCGCGTTCCCGGAATTCTACGTACCGTCTTTTTGCGCAGCCTTTCAGAACATTCCATGCTCGCTAAGGTTAGCTATCATTGAATGGAAGACTGCCCTTTTGGAGCTTGCGCGCTAGCTGCATCGGAATGCTCTCTCCCCTCTATGAACCGATAATCTTCACGGATCTGTTCGCGCGGCGCGCGGGTACTGCTGAACTGTGGACGGTGGCTGGGATCACCGGGACTATAAACTTCCGCCATACCCGGGATCGGCGCGATCTTCGACCAGCAGAATTGCGTCGAGCGTCTTGGCCAACGGGCATACTTCCCCTGCTCCCCACCACATCGCCTTGGTCCCACGTGCTCTTTTGGACCGGAACACGTATAGTGGCCCGTTGAACGGCTTGGCCCCACCCGCGCACCGGCGCCATCCAACCCATTGCTCGCTTACGGAAGTCGACAGGCGTGGACTCCCTGTTAAGATCATGATCGACGCAGTTTCTGCTGTACGCGAACGAGCGATAGCCGCGGCCTTGCGCATCCTCTTGTGATAATCATGGGCCGAGGTTTTCCGCCAATTCTCAAATCCCTTTGCGACTTGACGAGAACAGTCGAGATCGCCTCTGGAGGGATACTGCGGTCTCTCCGATCGGCGGTCTGGTTGCGGATTGAGGATCTTTCGCCACTCGTCCGAGCCCTTCCGTGACTTCGCCAACCCGCGCCCCCTTAGGGAGGCTCAAGACAGTTTCCGAACCTGACAAACCTTTGGCACGTACCTTGATTAGATCCGCCCAGGCGAGACCGAACCGATGAAAATCCGCACGCCTTCGGCGGTTTCGGCGCGCCCCAGCGCGTCAGAATGGCAAGACATTTATACGGGAACCAGCTGCCGAAGATCCTCTCGCAGCTGGGCGCGGCGTCGATATCGCGCACGATCGCTTTACGTGAAGCACCCGCCCATGAGCATTCCAAGCGGCTGATCACCGGGAGCAATCGGCGTCACGTATTTGTCGATCAGCTCCGTCACTGTGCGCTTGGCGACGGCCCGGTGATTGGGGCCTTTGTCAGAGATGGCAGCCGCAGTGCCGACGCCGCGACAATGCTAGTGGCGCCGGTATCCCTGCTGGTGTTGGGCATTGTCGGATCGTCGAAGTCCCAGTCGGCAACGGGCCCCACGGGACTCTGGTTCGCCCGCAACACGAGCACGCGAGCCGCGCGTTCGCGCCACAATGGCTCCATCGAGCGACTTTTCGCGGTGTGAGTGCCACCTTCTACCACCTGCCGCTCGTGCGAGTGGAGTGATCCGATGGTTGTCACTGGAACACTGACGTGCGCAGGCTGACAGAGGCTCGTGGCCCTGTCAGCTACACTGTCCATAGCAACGATCTGCACTCTCTCCGTGCTTAAAGTCCGTTCTCAATCGCCATCGACAGTCCGAAGATCTCTATCGACGGGACAGGACAGATGAGGCAGCGTCAGTTCGCCTTTGCCCGCAACAACTGAGATATTTAGTTTGTGCGCGGCGGCGGCCAACACCGGCATCGAAACTGGACTCTCGCCCGCTAGGCGCACAGCGCATTCAATATCCTTTCGCAATTCGCAATTGACATCGCCAGAACATCGGGTTTCTCGACCAACAAACAGGCCGCGAAGCCTTGAAATATTCCGCTGTTAGTGGAGCCGCGACTAACCAGAGAGCGGAGCGTTACGAGATCGATGTCAAGACCGCACGCAAATTGGCAAACCTCCGCGGCTACCGCCGCTATCCCCACGTCATGCTGTTGTAAACAAGCTTGACCTGCGACATCGCCGACATGAAGAACGGTCTCACAAAATGCGGCAAGAATGCGTTCAGCCGCAGGAAAAAGCTTTTCATTCGATCCAATGATCGCGTTGAGACGGCCTAACTCTACTTGTTCGGGACTCCGCGTGACTGGAGCATCTCTAAAGCTCATGCCGCCTTTTTGGGCTTGCTCAGCGAGTGCAACCGTCGAAGCAGGATACGAGGTCGAGCAGTCAACTATTAAACCTCCTCGGGCATATGGACGAACAGTCCATCTTGCCCAAGGCAGTCTGTCTCAACCTCGCGGCTGGAGGGCAAGGATAACAGAACGGCACTTACAAGTCGCGCCAACTCAGCGATTGAACGATGTTCATGGGCCCGCACCAGTCAAGCGATCCGCACCGAAGCGATTCTTGTTGGCTTTGTTATGCAAACTCAATTTGCTGACGCAACAGGCTGATGCCCATACCGGTTCCGATGCTTCCAACGCCGACAAGGTCTATTCTCTGCCTCGCCGTTTTAGGAGCGACGTTGTCTGATGATTCCTTGCCAATCATGATTTATGCATTCCGCAAAAAACCATGGCTTCGTAGGATTGGCAACAGCTCATGATGGTTGTTAATCGTGTAGTCCGGATTTGCCGCCCGCAAGCGCGACTCAGAAACGAATCCTCCGGTAATAGATACACTTATCAGTCCGAGATTCCGTGCAATATCCGTTTCAACCGGCATATCGCCGATAATGACGGTTGAGGCCGGCTTCAAGTTGTTCTTCTGCATGTACAGACGAAGCCGCTCTCCTTTGCTCATCGATTTGTATTGAGTGTCGCGGCTTTCGAAGGCGAGCACCTCGTCGAGGTAGTCATTGATTCCAAGTCTTCTCAACTGGGAGCGCAGAGGGTCGACTATGTGGTTGCTCACGATGATGGACGAAGCCGCTTCTCGACGCGCCAACTCCAAGACTCTGCGCGCTCCCTCGCGCAGATCGGCTTTATCGGCTAGACGTTCATAGGCGTCGTGAAAGATTGCACTCCCATCGCGATCTACCGTCGCAAGCTCGTCTTCCGACAGTCCGAGACTGCGATAAAGAAGAGATAGCGGAACGTCGCAATGTTCCCGAAACGTCTTCATGTCGATCGCTGCACGACCAAAGCGATCTAGTATGGCATTGGTGGTTTCGAGCAGCGCGTAGGCATCGTCGAGCAGCGTGCCATTCCAATCGAAAACGAGAACGGGTTTCATGATCTGACCTCAAGCAGGGATTGATTCCGAATAGGGAAGATCGGCCACTAATTCGTGCAAGTTCTCATTCGCGCGCCTCTGCCCCGCAGGGGTTGGCATCTCAAATGTAAACGGTGACAAATCGACGCCGTCTTGGCTGCCTGGCAACAGCGACACTAGAAGTGGAAACGGCAGATACGTTATTGTGGCTGCGTTGATGGACGCGGCAATATGACTTTCGACGATTTTTAGAACTTGTGGCTCCATCTTGTGAAAGCGGAGGCTTTGCGTGCGCTGTTCGGGCGGCAATCGTTTCCATATCTGCCAGAATGCCAACTCATCTAGTGTATCGATGCCCATGCCATAGTAGTTCGGAGCCAGTATGGGCGGCGAACCGATCGCCCAATGTACGGCTTTGGCCCCAGCGGCTAGCAGCATATTCGTAACAGCCTGACTGGTATCGCCACGAATGAGTGCCTCGTCGGCAATGATTATCGTGGTTTTAGCAAGGCTAGTTCCCGAGACGCGGTACTTTTGAGCAATGCGAGACTTTCGCTGGCTGGGTGTACCGATGAGAGTTCGCTGAAGGAATTGCGTTGCGACTACTTCCCGACGCTGGGCGAACAGGCCGTATTCGGCGAGAGATGCAAACAGACCATCAGCGTACGGTCCTCCGGTATGCGGCATCGAGGAAACGATTGTGAGCGGGGAGTCTGGCTCTCCTTGCAATCGCTCCGCAACAAGGCCACCAAGGGCGACACCGATGTTGTACCGGGTTTCGAAATGCGATTGGCCTTCAACCGACGTTTTTGGATTTCCCAGATAAAGAGATTCGTAGGCGCAGAGTTTGGCTTTGTGTCGCCTGTTGCTCACGGAACGATCAACACAGCCCCGCGTTTTTCCGTCTACATACTTGATGTGTCCCGGTAAGACTTGCTGCGTCTTACCCTCTAGACCGGCGAAGGCACAATTTTCCGAAGCAAATAGCAAGAAGCCGTCATCTGTTTGCATAGTTTCCAATGGTCGCAAACCACATCGATTACGGTATGCAACTAGAGTTCCTTCACCGTCCAGTAAGAGCGCGCTAATAGCACCATCAATACGGTCATCAACGTCGCGCAAGACGTTTTCATAACTAACGGGCAGACCGTGCCGCCAATAGTCTCTTTCACAAGAACGTTCGATCCATTTGAGCAAGAGCTCAGCATCTGTGTTGCCGCCTAACCTATAGCCCTGGGCAAGCAATTCTTCCCTGAGTTCCCGGGCATTGACCAAAGCTCCATCCAGAGAAATTGCCAAATGGCGGCTGGTGCCCGCATTGTGATGAATTGGCTGAACTTCGCCGCCATCGCTGGTTTCTCGGCATCGGCCACGAATGTGGGCAATTGCAACATGGGGCCTAAACTTCGGATCGTGCTCATCGTACTCAATGCGCACGGAATCGCATGATGGCTCAAGCGCTCTCGCATATCGAATACCTTCCTGGTTCATGAAAGCTGCAACGCCTACCCCCGCCTGCCCACGAAGTGCTAGTTTCGGAAGCATGTGCTTCAGCCGATCATAAACGGTCGCCCGCGAATTGCTTGAAGAGCATAGAAACGCAGCAGCAACACCGGACATGCTATTAGCTCCGCTTGTTCGAAGAACCGATGTGACGGGTCCATCACAGCCGAGCGTATTCAACCGCCAAGGCGTGCAGACCTGGTTCCGCCTCTCATTAAGCAAGCGCCGTACCAATGCTTGGTTGAATCGGTTTGCACCGCCGGAGCGACATAGTTCGAGAACAATCAGCCATTTGGTTTGCTAGATGATCTCGCGTCGTCCGCTTCCCGACACGTTGTCTGAAGCGCGACGCGTTAGTACGACAAGAGCCAAGCTCTGACTCTGGTCCTCGTGGCCCTATCTTCCCACCGACACCTTCGCGCTCCAGCTTGCGTGCGACGCTGTCCCCTCGCATGAGCGAGCATGAGTATTTCAAGCCGCACTGGGCATTCTGATCCGCCAACCGAGTCCAGATCGATCAACTGCTTCAGCCTATCGCCTTTTCACAGACAGGCATGATCGAAATCGGATGGTCCCGCCAGATGGCAAGCGGGTCTTGGACGCGCGCCGCCATCTTCAATTTCTGACTGGGATGCGACTGGACAGGCGCATTGAAGCCGACCCCGACCATCTCATCTCTGACCGCGAAGGAAGCGAGTGCGATCGTCGGTGCGGAACAGGAGCTGGGTCCGCGAGCCTCCATCGGCCTGCACATTTTTCGGTGATGCAGAGATTTTCGTTCGATCGTCGTCCTGACCAGAGGCACGTGATCAAGGTGGCTCGTTGCCGTTCCGCCGTCGTCAAATGGTATGCTCTAAGAAACGTAGTGAGATGGAACGTCTGTGACGCCGACCGTCGAAATCGTGACATTCTGTCGAACTGGCGACAGGCGCTAAATAGGAATACGGAAGAGAAATCAGTATTTGCCGTTTGGCACGCAACTTGAAAAGCCGTCCACCGTGTGTGCCGGCGTCTTTAAGAATAGGTGATCTTGGAATGAGCGTCCCGAATTTGACGAAGCGGGCCAATACCCTCGGAACCGACAAGGGTGATGAGGTTGGCGACGCCCATGGCTATACCAGCTTCTACTCTTTTCTCTTCGAGGAATTCCGCCACGAAGCTTTCACGATGATCGAGATTGGGCTGCAGCACGGGCACGGCTCTCTCGATCCCGATGCACTGCTGACTCGCAAGGTCTATGACACTCCATCTATTAGGATGTGGCTGGAGTTCTTTCCCAAAGCGGATGTCGTCGGCTGCGACATCTCCGATTTCAGTGCCTTTAAGACGGACCGGTTCCGTTTCGAACGTGTTGATATGGGCGATGCGCGAGCCCTGGAACGCCTTGCGAGCTCACTCCCGCCCGTAAGGATCATCATCGATGACGCTTCGCACGCCGCTTACCACCAGCAGCTTGCTCTAGCAAAGCTCTTTCCCATCGTCGAGCCTGGAGGTTTTTACTTTATCGAGGATCTGCATGCCACGCACGGGATTGCCGCAAGACTACCGCCCTGCAATCCAACTGAGGCGGTGGTTGAGAAGTTCGCGCAAACGCGTCGACTGGACATTCCGTTCCTGCTTGGAACCGAGCGCAGAAACCTTGAGACCTCGATCCGAAAAATGTTTATTCACCGCGACGACAAGGGCGGCGTGGATCGCTGGCGCATGAAAATGGTTGGATTTGAGAAGTACTAGGTCGTCGACGCTAATCAGCGGAAGCATCAGGCGTTTTTGGGAGGCAGCTTTGGGCGTCCATCAGTCGACGTGTCGGTCATTGTATTGCATCGAGTGCGTGCTCGGTTGTGAAGTCCCAGCGAATACCTCGGCCAAGGGCGGCCTCAAGATCGACCTTGCTTGTTCCAATATACTCTCGGAGCGCGAGACCGGACCGGCGTCGATTTAATGGCCCTGTATCGGTCCACACGCTGTCGGCCCTGGTGAGCGAGCGCTGCGTGCGAACCCGTGGACGTCTTCGTGTTCCGCAGCAAACGCGTGGACAGAGTGAAGCTCCTGGAGTGGGACGGCAGCGGCATCGTGCTGGTGATGGACGTTGCACCAGGGGCGTTTCACCTGGCCGGCGATCCGCGACGGTGGTGCATCTAAGTGCGACGCAGCTCGCGATGCTGCTCGACTATCCATGCGAATGCCCCTCCTCGCGAGTGCTCAATGATTCTGAGATCGAGGTGATCGAGCTCATGATTGCGTAGTTTTTGAACAGCCTCAATCACGCGCGACGTATTGGAGAACAGGTGCGCGTTGGAAGAGTGACGATCGATCAAAAGGCGCCCTTGCCTGATCTGAACGTATTCACGGGAATGTTCAATACGCTGGCGATTTCCTGTGCGCTGAGCTGGTCGGGTGAATGCCGCCATCGCGTACGTTGCTCGGTAAGCCCTTGAGGCCCGCGTGCAAGCGAATGCGCTGGGGTGATCGGCAGCACTTTGTCGGGGCAAGTTGACGACCGACGGTGGCACCCTTCGTGGGTGCGCATCAATGAATGAGGCAGCCGGCAGCCTCCCAAAAAACGCCGCTGCCGGACTTCTCCAACAGCGGCATGAGTCTTGGGAGAAAGCAGACGAGCCGGCCTGCCAGCGGAACCGAAGGATAGAACAGAATCCCGACCGTGATCGCCATTGACACTGCCGACGTCTTTCCGCCCGCATTGCGGACGTTTCGACTTCGACTTAGCCCATTGCAACGTCATCAAGCGGTTTCAGATATTGGGCGACGTCTTGCTTCCAATCGTCATGGTTCCAAATGATTCCGCCTTGGTCATTGGCGCACGACGTCAGCATCCTCAAGCAACTCACGCCACAGCAGGCATGGCTGACGGCACCCGCTGCGCTTCGTTCGCTGAGGAACTCACAGCACGTTGGTCCCGTTCGCAATTGACGATGTGATATCGTAGACGAATGTGCGCAATTTGGCGCCGATCGGCCGAAGGCGGCAGGCCGAGCGCGCCGCGATGATGCGACGCGCTCGCACATGTCCAAACGCCTAGTCTCCGACGTAGACGCCGCCCCGCTTCTTAGCCATCACATACACCGCGATGCTGAGCAGTGCGATGGCCGTGCCGTAGACCGGAAACATCCAAGAGAGCTTCGAGCGCTGAAGCCACAGCAGCAGAAATGGCGTTGTACCGCCGAATATCGTCGCTCCGACGGCGTAACCCAGCGCAACGCCGGTTGTCCGAACGTTTCTCGGCATCAAGGTCGTGGCAATGAAATTGTACAGCGCCATGTTGCAGCCGACCAGTGTGCCGCCCACCAACATGATAACGGAATAGACCACAATATTCTTCTCAGAATACAATAGCGGCAAGAAGAACGCGGGAATGAGCAGCAACCGCATCATGATAAATGCGCGCGAAGGCCGGATCTTATCCGCGAACGCGCCGATCGCTGGCGAGAACACCATCCAAATGGCGCCCATAAGCGTCACGATGCCGTACACGTAGGTGCTGTTCTCCTTGAACACGCCGTTAGCAATATTGGGCAGGCCGAAATTGTAGGTGTAGTTCGCGAGCTGCACGCTGCCGACCACCAGAATGGCCGCGAGCAGCGACAGCCGCGCCTTCCAGAGTGCCTTCCAAACTCCTCCGGTCGTATCTTGGATACGCGTATCCTCGTCTGCATGATGCATGGCGCGGGCAATCAAGGTTTCCGGAAGGATTTGACGAAGATAGATGATCAGCAGACCTAGAACGCCACCGACGCCGAAAGGAATTCGCCAAGCCCAATCTTTCATAACTTCCGGGCTAACGGCGGCGCTGACGAGGAAGGCGACCAGGCTGGCTCCGATCGAGCCCACCATGATGAAGGTGCCGTTGATCAGGCCGAGGTAGCGCCCCTCCTGTCCGGGCGGAGCCAATTCGATCGCGATCGCATTCGCGACACCTGCTTCGGCGCCGACGGCCAAGCCTTGGACCAAACGGAGAGTGACGAGTATGATCGTGGCGGCGATGCCGAGGTCCTTGTAGCCCGGCAGTAGTGCGATCACCAGCGAGGAAAGGGCCATCGCCGACACCGCAACCATCATCACGGTCTTATGGCTGATGCGATCCGCGACCGGGCCGAGAATCGCCGCACCGATAGGACGAGCGGCAAAGCCGGCTCCGAAAACTGCGAGCCCGGCGAGCAGAGATACGACCGGATCGGTAGCCGGAAAGAAGTGTGGCGACAGAAATGCCGCCATGAAACCATAGAGTTGCCAGTCATAGAACTCGAGAGCGACGCCGCCGCCGAGGCCAAGCGTCATCGACCTTGTCGCAACGGGCTTTTCCAGTTCAATGGTGTTGTCGTCGAATGTTTGTACAGAGGCTTGCATCGATGCTGCTTCCGATTGTCAGAATGAATTGATGAGGCTCATCGAAGAGCCGGATGCGGACTGAGCGGTCATCGAACGTCGGCGACGTTCGCGTCGATAGGCCGGGAGCGCATTCGCGCCTGATCCCGCCGCTGTTGGCAAATCGTTTTGAAATTTGCACGACGAGCGCCGTCGAGGCGATTGTTCCGAACTTGGTAAAAAGTAGGCGCGTGCAGACCTTCGCCCGAAGTCATTGTTCCTCTCCTTCTGCTCACGCGCTTTGCGCGTCGTCATGATCTTTTTTGTTGGCGGCACATTGCTGCGGTGTGCTGCAAGTCCGCGGTAGGGAAAGCGGAAACGAAGGTCGCTCTCGCGGTCCCGCGAAGGCAGGGCGATCTGTTGCCCAAGCCTATCGTTCCCAAGAGCACACCAT
Source organism: Bradyrhizobium sp. S3.12.5 (assembly GCF_040548225.1). Lineage (NCBI taxonomy): Bacteria > Pseudomonadati > Pseudomonadota > Alphaproteobacteria > Hyphomicrobiales > Nitrobacteraceae > Bradyrhizobium > Bradyrhizobium sp. S3.12.5. The sequence continues at coordinate 38,295 of NZ_JBEPRF010000028.1, read as the reverse complement.
GCATATAGCCCAATGTCAACATTGAAGCGTTACAATGCTATATTGGTACATTCCAATTTTACGTATTGCTCCGATCGGTCCAACTAAATTATACAATGTCGGGTTAGTACATTGATTCAACTACGATAAATTGGTCACGAAATCTGTGCCACCTGTAGATTGATATGTCTCAATTTGTCCACCGCTTTAGGGGTGATAAATGTTTTCGTTCGCCTCATCCGGAGAATTTACTCGCTCAAGGCGCGAGCGGGGACCTCACGGCGCCGATCGCGCCGTGTCGCGCAACGTGAGAGATTCTGATCTCGAAAAACGAGACGCCATGAAAGACAGACCTTTGCTGGAGAGCTGATCGGAAAATCCGTCTCCATCCAGAAGACGATCGGAGAGGACGATGTGATCGCGTTCACCGACATCGCGGTGGACTCTCATCCAAATCATCTCGGCGAACCGTCGCCGCGACCTACACGTTCACGAAAGCGATCAACGAGAAATCAAACTGCGCGGCGGAGGTACGCATCACAATGGTGCGCGATATCTGGTGCCCGAATGACAATGGTCGCTGGTTTCACGGGATAGAGCGGGCGCCCTGCGTCTCGGAGCCAGAGCGTTCGGTTTGGAGCGCTTAGCGTCCCCGATAGTCCGGGGACCGCTTCTCGAAGAACGCATCCATCCCTTCCTGCTGGTCGGCGGTCGTGAAGGCGACCCGGATCGCTTGGCGCTCGAACTCCACGCCGGCGTCAAGAGGCGTCTGGTAGGCAGCGAGCACCGCCGATTTCGCGAGCTCGACCGAACGTGGCGGCTTCTGCGCGATGATGCTGGCGATCTCGAGGGCCCTCGCCGTCGCCGTCCCGGTCGGGACAATGTCCGCAACGAGTCCAGCCTGCAGCGCGGTCCGGGCGGAGATAGGCTGGCCGGTCAGGACCATCAACATCGCCAAAGATTTTCCCGCCACGCGCGTCAGGCGCTGCGTACCCCCATCGCCCGGAATGACGCCGATGTTGATTTCCGGTTGGCCGAACTGAGCGCTCTCGCCCGCCACGACGACGTCAGCGAGCATGGCGAGTTCGTTCCCACCTCCGAAACAGATGCCTTCGACCGCCGCGACGATCGGCTTCACGCAGTTGGTGATGTCCCGCCAATCGTTCCGCCTGTCCGGATTGTTGATGGCTTCGAATCCACGCTGCTGCATCTCCTTGATGTCTGCGCCCGCGCAGAAGAATGCGTCACCGCCCGTAAGTACGATGCAACGGATATCCCTGTCGGCAACGGCAGCTCGGCAAGCGCCAGCGATCGCCGCGATGAGCTCGTTGCTCAGTGCGTTGCGCTTCGCGTGTCGGTTCATATTCAACAGTCGAACATGCGGAGACGGCGTTGTCGCGATGACGAGGTCCGACGTAGTCATTTGGCGTACTCGGGTCGAATTTGATTTTCATTCAGTCCGGTCCTGTGAAAGGACCGCGCAGATCAACCGAAAGCTTTCTTGCCGCGCGCCTCGGCGATGGCCTCGACACTGAATCCGAACGAGGACAGAACTTCGTCGGTGGCGGCGCCGATTGCCGCCGGATGAATGCGCACCCCGGGCGGAGTTCGCGACAGACGCACTGGAAGGCCGACGAGAGGCACGGTCCCGCGGCCCGGCACTTCCACGTCCCACATAATGCCGTTGTGTGCAGTCTGCTCCTGAGCGACGGCATCGGCAATTTCATTGACTGGCATGCAGAGCAGATCGACTTCGGACAGCTTTCGCACCACTTTTTCCGTCGTTAGCGCCGCAATCGTCTTTTCACAGTGTGCCTTGACGACGGAAAGGTGCTCAACCTGCCCACTCAGAGACGAAAGCTCCGGTCGCGTGCTGATGTCCGGCAGTTCCAGCGCCTTGCACATGAGGCCCAGCGGGTTGTCCCGAAACAACATGACCACGGAAACCCAACCGTCCGACGTCTTGAAGAAGATCGATTGCTTGATCCAATTGGTCTTCGTGCCGTAGATGCTCTCACTCGCGACCTCGCAAAGCTGCATCGCGAGCGCTACGTCGTACAGGCACGTCGAGACGATCTGGCCGCGGCCCGAAGTCTGCCGCTCGATGAGAGCGGCGAGAACCCCTTGCACAAGAGACATCGCCGCGCCGTAATCGACGATGGGCGAATTGGTCAGGTGAGGCGGCTCGTTGCCTTCCAGCCCACCGCGGGCCATTCCGCTGAACGCCTGAGCCAACATATCCTGGCCTGGTCTATCAGCCAGAGGCCCGCTCTCGCCGAAGCCGAAGCCCGCGGCGTAGACCAGTCGCGGATTGCGGGCGCTCAGTTCGGCGTAACCGAGGCCTAGTCGTTCCATGACGCCCGGCCGGAAGTTGTGCATGAGGACATCGGCCTTGTCGACCAACTGAAGCAGAATCTCCTTCGCCACCGGGTTTTTGAGATCTAGCGACAGCAACCGCTTATTGCGCCCCATTGCCGCGTAGTAAGAACTCATACCGCCCAGGCGCGTGGCTTCGAAGTCGAGACCGCGGGTGATGTCGCCTTGCGGCCGCTCCACCTTGATGACGTCCGCCCCGAGGTCGCCCAGAACTTGGCAGGCCAGCGGAACCTGCATCACCATCCCCACTTCCAGCACGACGATGCCATTCAGGGCACCAGCCTTAGCGGTGAGCGATTTGCCGTTGGGTTGAGCGTTCACTGGGCATCCTCCTAGAACGGGTTCTTGGCCGACCGAGCCGACATCCGGACGCTACTGCACATCTCCCGGGTGGTCAATTAATACTACAGCCCAATTATAGATTGATATATCTCAATTTCTGTGAAAACAGAATTGCTGCGGGATTGGTTTTTGCCCGTTGCTCGTCCCCGCAGGGCGCCCCTCCCACATGGATCGACACGAGATGACGTTGAATTACATCGCCGGAGAATGGACCGCCGCAGCAGATGCTGCTCCGAACGTGAACCCTTCGAACACGAACGACATTCTCGGGGACTATGCGCTTGCGTCGTCCATCGACGTCGAGCGAGCCATCGACGCAGCATCCGATGCGTTCCGGAGTTGGTCACGCTCGACCATCCAGACCAGGCACGACTGCCTGAATGCGATCGCGACCGAGCTCCTCTCTCGCAAGGAGGAACTCGGGCGTCTGCTCTCCCGCGAGGAAGGCAAGACACTCCCGGAAGGGATAGGCGAGGTCACGCGCGCCGGACAGATATTCCAGTTCTTTGCCGGTGAATGTCTGCGCCTCACGGGTGAGAAAGTGCCGTCGGTTCGTGCGGGCGTGGACGTCGAAATCACGCGAGAGCCGTTGGGCGTCATCGGGCTTATCACGCCCTGGAATTTCCCGATCGCAATCCCCGCCTGGAAAATCGCTCCAGCACTGGCCTACGGAAACACGATCGTATTCAAGCCGGCGGAATTGGTGCCGGGATCGGCGCACAAATTAGCCGAGATCATCGCCCGCTCGGGGATCCCGTCGGGAGTGTTCAACCTCGTGATGGGGCGCGGCTCGATCATAGGCGAAGCCATGCTGAAGAGTCCCAAGATCGCGGCCATCTCGTTTACGGGTTCGGTCTCGACGGGAAAACACGTCGCCCGAGCCTGCATGGCCTCCGACCCAATGAAAACAGTTCAACTCGAGATGGGCGGTAAGAATCCCATGGTCGTACTGAACGACGCTGATATCGACGTTGCCGTTGAATGGGCGGTGAACAGCTCCTTTTTCTCGACCGGTCAGCGTTGCACCGCCTCGTCTCGCCTGATCGTAACGGATGGCATCCACGACGCTTTTGTTGCTGCGATGACGAAACGCATGATATCCCTCGTCGTGGACGATGCATGTAAGACCGGGACTCATATCGGTCCGGTCGTCGATCAACGCCAGCTCGACCAAGATCTACGCTACATCCGCCTCGGCCAGGATGAAGGCGCCAGGCTCGTCACCGGAGGCGAGCTGTTGAAACGGGATGCGCCCGGCTTCTACTTGTCTCCCGCGCTCTTCACGGACGTTGACAACGGAATGCGCGTCGCTCGCGAGGAGATCTTCGGGCCGGTGGCGACGGTGATCCGCGCTAGAACCTACGAAGAAGCTCTCGAAATTGCGAACGATACACCGTTCGGGCTGTCTTCCGGCATCTGTACGACGAGCTTGAAATACGCGAGCCACTTCAAGCGCAACGCTCAGGCCGGGATGATCATGGTGAACCTGCCGACGGCGGGCGTTGACTATCACGTACCGTTCGGCGGTAGAAAGGGTTCGTCCTATGGACCGCGCGAGCAGGGCCGCTACGCTGCCGAGTTCTACACGACGGTGAAGACGTCCTATTCCTTCGACGGGACCGTCTGAAGCGTTGCGACGCCGACATGGGAAATCGGACCGGAATGCGCCCGCCGCATTCCGGTCTCAGATGATGGACATGTCCGCTGCGTGGCCGATCTCAAGCGCACCGGCCAACTGCCGCAGGGCCCATTCGAGGTCTTCGAGCCGCTCGGGAACGCCGATCGAAATCCGCAAGCCGGAGATCAGCGTCGGATCAACAAGCAGAGCGGACGTGGGCGTGGTGATCACGCCGCGCTGCAGCGCCCGTGCGGCAACCTGTTCGACGGATTCGCTCGGAAGATCGAGCCAGACGTGAAAGCTTGTCGGATGACCTGCCCGGACGTATGGGCGCAGAATCTGCGAAGCGAGCTTAACTCGATTTTTCGCCTCTTGGATCAGAGACTGGCGAACCCTCGCAGCCGTGCCGTTTTCGATCCACTCAGAAGCGATCATGGATGAGATCGGGGAAGCCATCCAACAAGTTGCCCGCATAGCCTGATGAATGCGGGGAATGTATTGCTCCGGCACCACCAGCATGCCCAGCCTGAGGCCGGGCGCCAGGCATTTAGAGAGGGTGTTGACGTAGAACGTCCGCTCCGGCGCCAGGGATGCCAACGGAACGCTGGCCACGTCAAGGAAGCCATAGGCATCGTCTTCGATGATCAGGATGTCGTGCTTGCGCGCGATCCGAACGATTTCCTGCCGACGCGCCGCACCCATGATCGCGGCGGTCGAACTCTGCACGGTCGGCATCGTGAACAGCACGCGCGCGACGCCGGAGGCCGCCGCCTTCTCGAACGCGTCCGGAACGAGGCCTTCCTCGTCCATAGCAAGCCCGACCAAATCGAGCCTGGCGAAATGAGCGTAGGATTTCATGCCGTGATAGGTGGTCGCCTCGACGAATACCTTGTCTCCGGGCTGGCAAATCGCGCTCAGGGTCTGAGAGATACCGTGCAGCGCGCCGTTGGTGATGACAAGATTGTCGGGTGATGTGTCGAAGCCGGTCTCGCGCAACAACCTGACAAATTGATTGCGGTGCTCGAGTACGCCCGATTGCGAAAGGTAGCCGACGTAATTTGAGATGTCGCTGGGAAAGGTCCAGGTGCTCTCGGCAAGGACCTTCGGCAAGATGGAAGGACCCGGTATGTTCAGGCTGAGGTCGACGACCCGCCCGCGCGCCTGAGACTGCTGTCGTTGTTCTGCGACAAAAGTCCCTCGACCCACGTGACCGACGAGCAAGCTCCTGCGCTGCCCCTCCGCGTAGGCCTTGATCACGGTACCGACGCTGAGACCAACACGCTCGGCCAAGTGGCGTTGCGTCGGAAGCTTCGTCCCGCTCGCAAGCGTCCCTGATGAAATGTCCTTCTCGATCGCCTCAAGCAAACGGAGAAAGGCGGGAGCGTTGCCGGGTTGTATTTCGGGGTACCATTTTTGCATAGTAGTCACTTATCTTACAGGACCTCGACTTCCGAAGCCCAGCTCGCGATCGCGAATTTGGGCGAGAAGTTGCTGATTTTCAACAGATTTGAGAGGCCCGTCCGGCCTAGCCATCCCGAAGTGAAGTGGCCGGCCGGCGTCGCGAACGCCCCACGTACACCACTACAAGGCCTTAACAGAAATGAGCTCCGTCTTTTCGTCGGCCATCATCGGATTACGCAGCGGCCGACCGAAGGCCTCGGCTTCCACCTCGAAGACGTCGCCGCTCTGCGGCATCACTCCTGAAGCGAAGCTCAAGACGCTCGCACCGAAGAAGTGCACGTGCACATCGCCGGGCCGACGGAAATGACGATACTTGAAATGATGGTGCTCGAGGTTGCCTATCGCGTGGGACATGTTGTCCTCGCCCGAGATGAACTTGCCGGACCAGACCGTCGAGCCCGACCGCGTCACGCGGACGCTGCCGTTAACGTCATTCGGCAGTGGACCGAGAAGGACCTCTGGGCCGTAGGAGCACTGCCGCAACTTCGAATGGGCGAGATAAAGGTAGTTGCGCTGCTCCATCACGTGATCGGAATACTCGTTGCCAAGACTGAAGCCCACGCGCAACACTTCTCCCCGATCGCCGACCACGTAGAGGCCCACGACCTCCGCTTCGTCTCCGCCATCTTCAGCCCATGACGGCAACCCCAACGCATGTTCAGGAGGCACTGCCCATGAACCGTCTCCCTTGTATGCCCACTCGGGCTGCGCTCCGATGGTGCCAGGGCTCGGCTTGCCGCCGTCGAGGCCAAGTTTGAACATCCGCATCGTGTCGGAGAGATCGGCAGCGGCCAACTTCGCATGCATGGCGTCGCGCGACTCGGCGCTTCCGAGATGGGTCAGACCCGTCACCGAAATGATGCAGCGGGAAGGCTCCACATGATCAAGCGGCGGGAGCAGTCTCTTCTCGGCGATGAGCTTATCGTAGTCGACTTCTCCGTCAAATCCGCGTTCCGAAACAAGTTGTTCCAAAGACGCACCCCTACGCGCGGCTTCGAGTGCGAGGTCCCGGACGCCCGCCGCATTCCTGACTACGACCGGCTGGGCGCCATTCTTTAGGATGGCGCCCACCTGCCGACGTCCCTCCGCAGTATTGAATTGGATCAATCGCATGACCGGGCTCCCTAAACGTCGGACGGTCGCAGGCGACCGCTGAGGATGTGCAGCGCTTCGAATAGGTAGTAGCTGCCGAAGATCAATTCGGCGTTGTTGATAAAATCCTCGGGTCGGGAATCTTCTCTCTTGTTGAAGCACCCCTCGACCAACATGCCGACGGGCCTTCGGTCGTCGGACCGTACCGGCGTGAGATAGCTTCCCACTAGCGCAGTCGCGGCCTTCTCCGCGGCGGCGCGATATTTCCGACGCAGGCTCTCGGACGGCGCGATCGAGCTCAACTTCAATAAAGTCGACGCCATGAAGGCGGTAGCCGCGGTGTCCCGTTCTGTGTTCGGAGCCGCCGGATCATCGAAATCCCAGTACGAAACGCCGTCGGCGGGCACGTGGTCTATCCACCAATCCGCCCCCTTCGTTGCGGCGGCAAGCAAGCGCTCGTCAATGCCGCCCGAAAGGCAACTGATCGTCGCGCCCAACACGCCCCATGCCTGTGCCCTCGCCCAAACGCTGTTTGCGCCGTAACCCTTGTGGGTGTAGCGCTCCAGAAGCTCTCCCGTCTTCGGGTCTAGTTTCGAGGATTGGATGAAGGCGCCATCCTCGCGTTGATGAAGCGCGAGCACCCTGGATGTGTGACGCGTAGCGATGCCCTTCATCTCCTCGTCACCGGATTCCCGCGCCGCCCAGAAAAGCAACAGGGAAACCACCAGGCTGTCGATGCTGCTCGCCGTCGCGCCGACGTGCGCGCCCTCTTCTGCCCTGGCTCCCAACGGAACCAGACCGAGCGAAGGATCGAAACGTTGCTTGAGGTCGTTCGCCGCAGCGAGACCCATCGCGCGAGCGGACTCGCTCCCCGCAAGCAGCGAACCCAGTCCGGCGCCATAGTAGAAGGTAGCGGCTTTGAAGGCCGTGTCGGCGGTCACCCGTGGAGCGAGGCGCGCACAAACGGTCTCGGCCAGGCGACGATAGGGCTCACCGCCACCATCTCGGGAAATCAGCCACAGCATTCCGAGCCAGTAACCACCCGTCCAATCCCCATTTGCGGTCGTCCGCCATATGCCGGTATTCGGATCGGCCCAATGAGGAAATCCCTCGCCTACCTGTCGGGCCGTCCCATCGATGCGCTCTTTGACGAGGTTGATCGCCTCATCCCAGCTTCTAACCATTTCTCGTCCTCATAGATCGCATTGGCGCTGTTCCCACTGGAGCGGCGCATGGCAATCCTAAGCTTGCATGGATTTTGAGATAGTTCAATTGTAATTTGAGATAGTCCATCTGGCGGGACTTAAGCTGAAATACAAGAGTTAAATTGGCTACCCCACTGGTGGGGACACAAGGTGGGGAACCCGTCTCGGCGGTTGAAGGCTCGGCCCGGTGGACACCCCGTTCAGGCATTGCCATGCCTCAAAGCACCTCCATGGCAGCCGTTTGGGCATCGCGGCAGAGATCCAATAGGTGGTGCCAGCGCGCTACATTGAGGGCCCGCGCAAGGGCATGTCCATCAGCCAAGTTCCGCGCTCCTCGCTCGCGAGTCGCGGCCGCAACTGCGCATCCTGCGGCTTCCTTCGTCATCAGCATCGAGCTGGTTTTTGCCGACGAATTCTTTCGGCCTCGCGTGCGTTCCTGCCGATTAACACGCAGCAGGGGGTTTCAAACTGACACGTCCAACGCTTGTCCATGTGATCCGCTGCCCCTTGTGGAACTGCGCGGCGCCGGATCTACTTTCTCACCACTTGCTACGATCCTTGGCCATCATCCGGACGGGTGCACTGCCAGCCCTTCACCTCGTCCGAGGGAGCGCGCATCCAGACGTCGTATTCCTCTGTCCTCTCGCGGATTACAGGCATGGCCTTCGGATGAACGCGCCTACCACAGCATTGGGGCTCCGTAGTGAGGAAGGCGTAGATGTCAGCGGTGACCTCGTCTTCCGCGAATGGCCCGGTGTGGCTGCTCGATCGGTTGACCCATCACTGCGACATCGTCGAGACCGGAAATGACGGCTGGTGATTCAAAAGCCGCCAGACGATGACGCAATGGGTGGCGTCGCACGCCATGACATTGGCCGGAAGCTAAAAAAGAGGCCGCTGCTGGAGTTCTCCAACAGCGGCTTGAGTCGAGGGAGGAAGCAGACGAGGCCGGTCTGCCAGCGGAGCCGACCTGATCCAGAGAAATCGGCAATGGACTTTGGGCTGATTGACTTCTCGCGTTCAGATCTCGTCGGAATATGCGCCAGCCAGCAAAGTTCAGCGTGCGCTCACATCTAGACCGGGCTGAAAACACGTATAAGATCGATAAAGGATACAGATGAGCAAAATTGGGTAGAATGCCGTGAACGTGGCAGCTGTCGGCAAACTTGCCACTCTTCTGCCGGTCGCCCGTAAAGGCGCGTCCTTGGAAATCTACGCACCATCTTTGCGCAGCCTTCCGAAAGGCTCCATGCTCGTCATGACCACCTTGCCTATTATCGACTGGAACGACTGTCTCCTGCGAGACTTGCAAACCGTTCCCAAGGGAAGGCATACCGATATTTACGCGGCGATCATGATGATCGATCCGTTCGCGTGCTGGGAGGACTTTGCCGAGGCGTTGAAGAATGCTGGAATCCTCGGAGTAATAAACTTCCCCCCTGCCTCCATGATTGAGCGGTCCATGGCTGGCGAGCCGGTCGATACCGGCCAGGAGCTAGAACTCCGGCGTATGGAATGGTTTACGAGTCTGGGATTCAAGACGTTGTTCGCCGCTGCCGAGGATTCTGAAATCATATCGGCAGAGAGGCGACTTGGTTCGGATCTCCACGGTGTTGTCTATTTGCCGGAAAAGGCTCTTGAGCTGAGGATTTGCGACGAGATGGAGCTCGTCAGCCTTGGCCAGCAGGGGTCGTCGATGCCGAAGTTCGCGCTCTTGGACGAGACGGCTTCAAAGCGGCCGGTGCCCCAAAATTGACGGCGACTGCTACTCCAAGATCCTCAGCTTCTTGATCTTGTTGTAGAGCGTTTTTCTTGAAAGCCCCAGAGAACGAGCCGTCCTCCCGCGGTGCAGCCTGTTTCGTTTCAACCCTTCGATGATCCATTCGCGCTCGGAGAATGCCGATGCGGGCTTGGCGGGTAACGCCGCATTCAACAACGGCTTGAGGACCTCGGCGACGATATGGGTATCCTTCAGCGCTACAAGTTGACTGACGATCTGGCGCAACTCCCTCAAATTTGCGGGCCAATGATGGCCCGCTAGCGCCAAGAAAGCAGACTTTTCTATCGCGAGCGTTTGCGCGTTCGAATCCCCCTTGGCCTCAACTGTAAAATGCTGAATGAGCTGCGGAAGGTCCTCTAGCCGGTTTGGCAAAGCGGGTACTTCTATGTCGAGCCCAACAAAGAAGGCAACAAGGCGAGGACATAGAACACTTTCCAAGCCTGCTCCGCGAGCTACTGTTGCAGTTGCGACGATCCGGGCGTTCGAGCTTACAACGGATACGCCGTTCAGCGCCGTGAAGCTACCCGTCTCGAGATAGTCGGCAAGGCGCTCTTGCCCATCCCGCGACAGCTGATCGACATGCATCAGCAAGAGCGTAGAATCGCTCGCGGCTTCCAGGAGCGACAGTTGGCGTCTTCTGTCCTCATCTCCCTCCATGCCGAACAGCGCACCGACCGTATTGATTGGCTGACCCGGCCGGCAATAAAACAGCGCCGCCTTTGTGTTTTTCCGGTCGCTGAAGGCATGAATGAGACTCGCTATTCGTCGCTTCCCTGATCCCGCCTCGCCCCACACCAGCACCGGATTGGGATTGCCTGCCAAGCGCCTTGCGGTCTCGAGCACGCGCTGCATGATGGAGGACTGCGCAATGATGCCGTGCCTGAACCCGCTCAACTGGAGCTGGCGCTCGAGGAGATCGACCCTCTCTCGAAGCAAGTGAATGGTCTTGAAGCCCGAGGTGACTTCAAGGACCGACATTTCCAGTGGGACGCGGTCGAGCGAGGAGCCGCCGATGAATCCCTGGATACCTGTTTCGCGGCAGATATCCAGCAATTCGTCCGGCTTCGTCATAGGTCCGCCGCCAAGCAGGCAGATCACGCTCTTGTCGATGGATTGAGCCGCGCGTGCAACCGCGCTCGTGCGAGCAGCCAGCTCTGATAGGCTGATCGATGGGTCGGACCCGCTTTCGACCCCCCGGTTGAGATTGAAGTTGATGCAGATGGCCTCAACTCCAGCTTCAACCATGCGTCTTGCTTCGGACTGGGTGCGGGTATAGCCGATCGTCATCAGGCCACGTCTTGCCGCCTTCACCAGGAGTTCGATTTCCCGCTCATAGCCGAGCCCGCACTTTTCAAGAAGCGACCTCCTATAGCTGTCGATGTGGATGACCGAAGGGAAATTTGTCACACCTGAAAAGCCCCACCTGATGATGCGTTCCAGAAAGCGGTCGATATCGAGCTGTGGATCGAAGATACAGGCTCCAAAAAAAACCGGCAATTTCGTGCTGGGCAGGATCTCGGTCCGGCCGAAACTGGCCACGAAATCGTTGCTGTTGCGGACTGGAAGAATTGAAGCCGGCGAAGAGCCTCCCATCGCGCGAAAACGGCCGGCGTTAAGCGCAAGCACGAAATCTGCCCCAGCGCGTTCGGCGGCTCGCGCTGTCATGCCCGATCCAATTCCCGCGCCAAGCACAAACGAGCGCGAGTTCCGGAAGAACTGCCTGATCCCGCCGCCCTTTACCTGGTCCGCCCGCGTGTGCATACCGGCCCTGCCTCCTGCACGGCAGGTCCGAAAACTAGCTCCAATTTGTGGGCGCGTGCAACCGTCGGAGCGCTTTTCCGTTCGTCATGAAGAGGTGGCAGTCCACCGGCGAAGCCGCGAGACGGACCTTGCCGGACCTGTTGGCCGGCTCCGATTTCGGTGCCTTTGCAACCACGGCTTCGGGTCCAGCGTTGCCGTAGAGGTAGGTGACGCTGCCAAGATGCTCAACGAAATCGACGTCAAGCTCGATGGCGACCCCCTTCTTCTCGGCCGCGGACGGAGAGAAATCATCCGGCCTGATTCCGAGGATGACGGATTTGCCGACGAGCAATTTATCCGGTTGGACCGGGACGGATATTGTCGCACCCGCGTCCAGTCTGACGTCCATGCCTGACTCGTGCGCCGCCTCGATCTTGCCATTGAGGAAGTTCATCTTGGGCGATCCAATGAAGCCGGCCACAAAGCGAGATGCCGGATTGTGGTAGAGATCATTGGGGCTCCCCACTTGCTCGATATCGCCATCCTTAAGAACGACGATCTTGTCGGCCATGGTCATCGCTTCGACCTGATCGTGGGTCACATAGATCATTGTGTTTCCAAGCTGCTTGTGAAGCTTCGCAATCTGAACCCGCATCTGCACCCGCATTTCCGTATCCAGGTTGGACAGGGGCTCGTCGAACAAGAGCACTTTGGGTTCACGCACAATGGCCCGGCCGATCGCTACCCGCTGCCGCTGCCCGCCTGAGAGTTGTCGAGGTTTGCGATCCAGCAGATGGTCAATTTGCAATAAACAAGCCGTGTCAGCGACTCTCGCGTGTATCCGGGCCCTATCAACCTTGGCTATACGCAGAGGGAACGCGAGGTTCTCTCGCACGGTCATGTGTGGATAGAGAGCGTAGCTCTGAAACACCATGCCAAGGTTGCGATCGGCCGCGTCAACATCGTTGACGAGCTTGTTGTCGATCAGCAGCCGCCCTCCGCTAATTCGCTCCAGTCCCCCGATCATTCTCAAGAGCGTGGACTTGCCTGACCCCGATGGTCCGACGAAGACGACGAATTCCCCATGATCGATTGTCAGGTCTATATTCTGTAGGACGGGGATACTTCCATACGCCACCTTCCAGGCGGACATCAGCCATTACGCTCTCCTTTGTCGCGAGCTGCCAGCAATCATCGGCGGCACCTCAATCTCCCTCAGACTTGACACGATGAAATCGGGCGGAATCAGCGATGGGTCCTCTCGTGCCGGCACACCGGTCGTGACCAGCACGGTCGGAAGACCCGCCCGTTTCCCTGCCTGAATATCCGTCTGTATCTGGTCGCCGATCAGCAAGGTGGAACCGCGAGCTGTCCGCAGACGCGAAAGTGCAGTCTCGATCATATGCGCCTCGGGTTTACCGACGATCAGGGGTTTCACTTGCGTGGCAGCAGCGACAGCCGTGATCATTGCGCCTGCACCGGGCTCGAACCCGTTGTCGGTTGGCAAGAGGAGATCGGGATTCGTCCCTATCAATGCGGCTCCGTTCAAGATCGCGTCGACCGCCGTCCGCATCTTCTCATGCGTGATCTGCCGATCGAGCCCCATCAGTACGACCTCGGGCTTTCGGTCGGTAGTCTCGAGACCCACGCCGGCGATGGCCTTCACTAGGGATGGCGCACCGATAACATATACGCGCGTCACGTCTGGGTATTTCGCGCGGATGAGTTCCGCAGCCGCGATAGCGCTCGTCACCACGTCTTTCGGCGTGGTGGCAAGGCCGAACGCTTCCAATTTGCGGACGACGTCCTCCGGAGTGTGCGTTGAATTATTGGTCACGAAGCAGACCGGCACTCCGGCCGCCTGCCATCGCCCAAACGCCGCCATGGCGTCTGGAATCGCGGCGTTCCCGCGATAGACTACGCCATCCAGATCCGAAATGATCCCTTCGACTGGCGGCCAGTTGAGGTGAGAGCCTGCACTAGCCATTCATAAGCATCCCGCCGTTCACGTGAACGATCTGCCCGGTCATGTAGGAAGCTGCAGGACTGGCGAGGAAGACGGCTAGCCCTGCGATATCCTCCGGTACTCCTACCCGTCCCAAGGGGATCCGGCCGCTGTGGCGCGCTTCCGTCTCCTCGCGCGGACGGCCATGCATTGGCGTGTCGATGATCCCTGGCGCGATCGCATTCACGTTAATGTTCAGGGGAGCGCATTCGTAGGCAAGTAACTTCGTGACGTCGTGAACGATCGCTTTGGAAAGACAGTAATCAGCTCCGCCGGCCTGGTAGTTGAACACGGCCCCCTGCGAGGACAAGGAGGAGCCAACGTTGACGATGCGCCCGCCCTTGCGTTTCATGAAACGCTCGATGGCCATTTTTGAACAGCGCAGGACTGCGACCGAGTTGATCTGGATGGTACGCTCAATTTTCTCCGCATTACCGTTCAGGAGCGGCTGGGCAGATTTGATACCGGCATTGTTGACCAGCACATCGAGCCGGCCAAAGTGCTTGCTAACCTCATCGAGAACCTTGGCGACATCTTCCTCGCGGGCGACATCCATGGCCATGGGCAATACGCCATTGCCATAGGGCAATCTTGCCAGAGTGTCTCTGAGATTCTCCAGATTGGCGTCGGTGGCGACGACGTTCGCCCCGCCTTGGCGGAATGCATTTGTAATGGCAGAGCCAATCCCACCACCGGCCCCGGTAACGAGCACCGTTCTATCTGACACTGAGAACTGTTCGGTCATTCCAACTCCAAGATCGTTTGGGACTTCAGAAACTCCTCAACGGCCTGGGCCGTCGGCATCGCGCTTTGAGCGCCGCGTCGTGTAACACACAAGGCTGCAACGGCCAGCGCTTTCCTCACCGCTTCCCTTAAGGGCAAGCCTTGAGCCAGTGATGCGGCGAACGCTCCGTTAAACGCATCTCCTGCCGCTGTGGTATCGACGACTTTCACCGGGAACGCGCGCAGCGCAAAAGAGCTCGTTGCATCGGCATAGTAGGCCCCCTGCGCACCCAAGGTGATGAGCGCTGCCCGTGGCCCAAGATCAAGAAGCTTCGCAGCCACGCTCGCGGCACTCTCGAAGTCTTCCACCTCGATCCCGGTCAGTTCGAAGGCTTCCGTCTGGTTCGGCGTGACAAAATCGACACTTCTCCACGCCGCGACTGAAAGTCCGGGTCTTACCGGCGCCGGGTTGAAGATGAGCTTGAAATCCCGGTCGGATTTCATCTCGAACAGCCGATTGAGCGCTGGTGTCGGCATCCCCATCTCAGCCACGACGATTGCTTCTCGGTCGAGGAATCGCGTCGCGCTCTCGATCATGTCCGGCGTCACCTTGAGATTGGCGCCCGGGTCTACGACGATCATGTTGGAGCCATCGTCACCGACAATAACCAGGGCTGAACCCGACACCTCACCCGCACAGATCTCGATGGCATCCGCGCAAACACCGGCATCGCGCAGCGACTGCAACAGTAGTCGTCCGGTATCATCATCCCCTAGACGGGTGTAAAACTTTGGCCGAAGACCAAGCCGGGCAGCGGCAACAGCCTGATTGGCGCCCTTCCCCCCGGGGGTGCGGGCCAACGCTCCCATGAGGCTTTCACCCGGCGTCGGAAGGCGCTCGACATTGAAGCAGAGATCGAGATTCGTCGTTCCGAAAAACATCAATGGCCTAGCGCTCATTTTACGGCACCGAATGTGAGGCCGCGTTCGAGGTGACGTTGGCCGATGATGATCAGAATGACGGGAATGATCATCGTCACGACCAGCCCTGCGGCCATAACAGGGTAGAACTGCACGCCCGGATTGAGCAGCTTGAGAAGAGCGACCGTCACTGGTGCCTTTGTCGAGCTGAGGATCAGACCGAGAGCGAAGTTGTGCCAAGCGAGCAGGAAGATGAGCGACGAGGCCCCGATGACGCCCGGCTTCAAAAGCGGCAGCACGATGTGCAACACAACCCGGACCGGTTTGGCGCCATCCATGGCAGCCGCCTCCTCGATATCTTTCGGGATGTCTTCGATATAGGAGCGGCTCAGCCAAACAATCATGGGCAATGTAACGACCTGGTAGACCCAGATCATCCCGATATAGGTGTCATACAGTCCAATCGTCTGAAAGACGCTGAAGAGCGGGATGACGACCAAAAGGACCGGGGCAAAGCGGAAGCCCAAAATGAAGAAGGCAATGTCTTCCTTGAGAGGTATGTCTCGCCTCGCCAGGACGTAGCCGGCGGGCACCCCAACGAGCAGAGAGACGATTACGGAGCCGAGAGCAATGACGACGCTGTTGGTGATCGGCGTCAAGAAGTCGACTTTGATGGTGCCATAGCTGGTCGCTCCGGCCTGGGCAACATCAAACAAGACACGAAAATTCTCCAGCGTCGGCATGAAGAGGAAGGTTGGCGGCCAGGTCATGACGTCAGCCTGCTGCTTCAGCGACATCATCACTATCCAGACGAGTGGAAAGGCCAAGACCAATGCGCAAATGCCGACGAGCAGGTTTAGAATCAAACTGGTGGAGGTCGAGCGCTTGACCAGGGGCAAGAGAATGACGGGCCGCATCACACGCGCAAGGAAGACTTCAGTTGCGAACAGCTTGGCAAGTGCAAGACCGAATGCAGCCTCCGCAAATACCGCCGATCCGGCGTAGATAAGAGTGGCACGAATGCTGTTCCAAAAGTCGCTGGTCTTGATCAGTGCTGCGTAATTCTTGAGCCCAATGAAGTGGACCAGCGGGCGACCGAACTTGAGATCGGTCAGCGACTGAAAGACGCCATGGAAAAACAAGAAAAGAAAGCCAAGAAGTATGATGATGGTGGGGGCTATCGCGCTAATGCTCCACCAATCAAGACGCAGCTTTTCGGCGCGCCTGACGGTCTCATCTCGTGGCGGCGCAAGTTCGCTGGCCGAAGGCTGCAGCGTCACGATTCCGTCGGATCCTCGAAGGTCCATCTCACTGTATCTCTAAAATGCGAAGGGGCGACGACGATGGTCGCGGCCCCCAGCGGGCTTTACATCGACGAACGGATCTCGGAGGCGAGATCAGCCAAGGTGGCCTTCACGTCGGCTCCATTGACCATTTTTTGCATGGCCACGGCCCAACCATTCATTGCTTCGGCAAAGCCGACGCGAGCTGTAAAGGCGAGTTGTGCCCTGTCCTGAACGGTCTTGAACGTGTCGACGAAGTTGTTGAACTTCGGCTTTGCCGCATATTCGAGCCAGGCCTTATCGCTCCAGGTCGAGGCACGCGGAGAGTTGACGAGCTTGCCCGCGATCGCGCCGTTCAGCTCGACCTGTTTTGACGTTGCCCATTGGATGAAGAGCCAGGCTGCCCCCTTCTTCTGCGACGCAGCATTCATCGCTAGAGACCAGATCCAGATGTTGGATTCGAAATCCTTGCTGTTCGGAGCGTGCAGCGGAGGCGCGAATGCGATCTTCCCGGAGGCAGGCCTGCCAGCCACGTCATTCCAAAAGCCGAACATATTGGAGTCGATCGCCATCGCTGTTCGTCCCGAATTGATGCCATCGACCACCTGGTACCAGTTGTCGTTGGCAAAGGATGGAGCCGCGCACTTCTTGATCATGTCCACGTAGTCCTTGTGGAACGCGATCGACTCGGGCGAGTCGAGGTCGGTGTCCAGCTTACCGTCCTTGACGACGAAGTCATGCACCCCGTAGGACCTGGCAATCGAGATCGCAGCCGTGTGGATGCTGCTCCAAAATCGCACGCCGCGCACGCCCAGCGGTGTGATCGCGGGATTCGCAGCCTTCAGCTTTTCGCAGGCCGCGGACATCTCCGGAGGAGTCGTCGGGATCTTGAGGCCGTACTTGTCGAGGATGTCCTTGCGGTAGAACAGCTGGATGTTCTCGAAGCCATGCGGAATGGCCCACACCTGTCCGCTTCCCGGCTCGATCTGCCCTTCCTTGACCTTCCAGGTCAGCGCATCCCGTAGTGCAGGGAAGAAATCCTTGTAGTCGTAGCCAGCCGCCGTGAGTTTCGGATCGTTCAGATAGCGGTCGAGCGGCTCAAGCAGTTGACCTGGTGCAAGATCCCAAGCTGGTTGAATGCCCGTACCCACAACGTCCCAGCTCGGCGACTTGGTACTGAGCTGAATTGTCAACTTGTTCCAATAGGCGTCGTCAGGATAAAGCTCGGGCGTCACCTTGATGCCCGTGAGCTTCTCGAATTCCGGCAACTGGGCTGCGACTGCATCGGCATACGGATGAATGTCGTAGGCCCAGACGATCGATGCGCCTTCGAACTGGCGCCAGTTGATGTCGTCCGCCTCGGCTTGGGTAAACGCCATGACCATTCTGGCAAAAAGCGTGGAGCTGATGAGAGCGTTTTTGGCAAAATTGGCCGAATGGCCGCGACAAGCGGCAAGCTTCCTTGGCATGATTCCCTCCGATGGGCTCTTTGGCCCGTAGACCACGTGTCCCCTCCTCTTCCAGAGGCCGCAGTGTCGGGAAGGCTAGCCCTCATTGTACGGTCGTAAGGGGCTTTTCAAACTCCGGTTGGGTAAGGTTGGGTAACGTCCAACTGCCTGAACCGAAACGCGTCCGACACGTGAGAGCGGTAGTCGACCGGTCCGATCGCGGCCGACCTGCCGGCGCTGGCCGGGATCGGCTTGACGGGAGGCGCAATGCTGCGGGATTTCGCCATCGTTGCCACGCCTTCGGCGTTTGATTATGGCGGATCCAGCGCCAGGCGGCCTCTTCGTTAGCTTCATCGGGAGAAGCCGTCCGATGTCGACGCTGTATGGGCTCTCGCCACGTCGATCGGCTGGACAGTGGCTGTGGCCGTGATCCTGCTCTATTTGGTCTTCGGACTTGGCTAATTCCGCGCTTCCTAAAGCGTGCAAGACGCCTAAACGTCGCTGATTTGAGGTCCGTGCCAAACAGCAAATTAGCCCGCAGAGGAGAAATTGCTGTTTGCCGGAGCCTTGAAAGGACATGCCGTAAGGTGGTGCCACCTGCAGCTACTGCGCGGCTGCCACTGATCGGGGGAGCCCCCAGGACATCGTCGACATCGCTATCGGGATGCCGATCGCGGTGGTGCTGATGCTGGCGCTGCCGATGATGATCATCATTGGCATCGACAACGACATGTCGATCATGCTGATCGGCACCATGCTGCCGATCATCATCCTGCTGGGCGGCCGCAGTCGGAACTATGTCCCACCGAGCAGGCGACGGCATTGCTTCGCTCTGGCAATCAAGCGCTCGGCGAGGCGCCCGACGATGGCATTGTCCAACCCGTCTTTCTGCGCTTGCTCCCGTACGGCGGCTACAATGTCCGGAAGCTGCTCGGCCATGCAAATCAGTCCGGCGATCACCTTGTCAGGATCGAGGCGTGTTTCGCGCGCGAACTTCTGCCAATCGCGCAAACCAATCTGGCTGAGCTCGTAATCACCGCCGATTTTCATCGCGAGCTTGATCTTCTGCAGATCGACGTCATCGTAGGGAAGAATGCTCGCAATGTCGTAGAGCGGGGCGAGTCGTACGTGAGGGCCTCCGGCCAGCAGCAGCGAATAATTCTTGGCATGCGCATCCGTACCCGCAATCAGCCAATTGAAGCCTAGCGCGTCGACAAACGTGTCAACGTCGGCGACGCGATCCGTAGAGTAGGTGCGCAAAAGCTCGATCACATCGGCAGCGCTTGGTCCGCCATCGTTTTGATACTTTCTGGTCGGCAGGATGCCGAGCGCCTGGCAGATATCCTCCTGGTGGACACGGACGATCTCGTTCCCACTGAACAGCCGGTCGTAGCGCTCGATGACGATGGCGATTTCCCTTCCGAAATGCATCACCTGGGTGTCGGCGACGGGCAGACCGAGATTGCGCGCAAGTATGAGGCAGATATGTTCATTTTCCGCGTGTCCATCGAAATGGCCGGTCGGCGGTTTGAGAATATGCGTCGTCGGAATGCGTCCAGCGGGAATTCCCCATTTGCCCTTTTGCAGAAGCAAGGCGGTTTTGGGTTGGGCGCCCGCAAGGCTGAATTGTCCGGTGTCGCGCGGCAACCGCCATGCGGCGTGATCCTCGCGTAAGGTTTGCAGGCGTTTGGCGATCGCCGTTTCGTCAAGCCGTTCGACCTTGTCGTCGGCACCGCTTCGCAAGGTCTCGAGCCGATCGGCCGTGACAAACTGAACGGCACCCGCGCAGTCCTCGCCCGACATGGGAAATAAGGGCAAACACGTTGCGCGTGGACACCTGAAATCTTCGAGCCCACCGTTCGAGCACGCGTTCGTTGTCGGGCAGGAGTCCCCAAAGGAAAGCCTGCACGGCGGAAGAACCGTGCTCTTCGGCCGCGAGCGGCATGGACAACGACAGCGGATAGGCTCCCTCGGCCGGGCGCCAGTCCTTGTCATAGACAAGGGTGAGCCGGCCACGGGCGTCATTGCGCACGCGGCCGATTTCCCGACCATCGAGCAGAGCAGGAAGTTCGCTCCTCATGCCTTTTTCGTCCTGGCCTTGGCCACGATAGCGTTGATATCGACGGCTGGCCCGGCGCCCCCGCGGGCGGGCGCTTGTTCGGTGCTCGCATCCAGGCGGATGTCCAGGGCATCAAGGGCGCGAAGGATCAGCCCTAGCTCAGCGCGCGCGTGACCGTGCTCGACCTCGATCACCCACTGGCGGCTGACGCCAATGCGTTTGGCAAACGTCGATTGGTCGAGTTTGAGCTTCTTGCGCCGGTCGCGAAGGATAGCCCCGAGTTCGACCGGTGTGGATCGGCATCGATATGGACCCCGGCGCCGGCATCGGCTCTGGCTTCTTCATCGATTACGCACCGGGGTCGTGATCGGCCATTATCGGGGACAACTGTCTTCATCTAGCAGGCGGTCACCCTCGAGGCGTGACTTTCCTGACAGGAGCAAGGTGATCAGGGGGCGACACCCGCCATCCGATCCTGGACGACGGGTCGTGATCTACGTCGGCGAGACGATCCTTGGCCGAATCACGATCGGCCGAATCACGATCGGCCGCGGATTGACCATCAGCGGCAATGTCTGGCTGACAGTCGGCCGCGCCCGCAGCCGTGACGCCGGCAAGCACCGCCGTCGTGGCGCTCACGAGCAGCAAGGTCCATCCGTGCAGACATCTGCCATCAAGGTCGTGTCCGGACGGGCGGCCTTAAACAAGATAGTCCTGCCGTCCTGGCTGGAGTTACATCAGATGCCGATGGCTTCAGCCACCTCGTTTTCCATTCCGGACCAGCTGATCCGTCGCAGTGGACCTGCGCTCAGATCGGGACTACTTCGCTCCCGAACGCATCAGATTGTCTGCAGCCAGATCATTTGCTGCTTCGTCTAATTGGAATTGGTTTAGCCGCCGCCATTGTACTTTGCCGGTCTCCACAAACCTCGGCTCGTGCAATGGTCACGTTCGCCCCCGCACAGTAGCCATATGGCGATATTGATTAATGCAGTGGCGCGGCACTTAAGCCGGAATCCGCGTTCCGATGCCGTTTGTCGACGGATTTCACCAACGACTGTCGGCTTGTGCCGACGGCGCTCCAGCAATCGACAATTACAGCGACTGACCGGCAATACCGTCACCCTCATGAGGCGACGATCTTCCTGCCAGAGGACATGATATCGATCGAAACCGCTTAGAAACGGCGGCTTTGCCGCGGAGCCGCCAATGCTGCAGAACGCCTACTGGATGCCGACGTTCAGCGTCCTTCACCGCAGCACGACCATCGGCTCAAAATTCCATATGCTCGATGTCCATCGGTTCCTCGTCGTCGGATGCAGCCGCTAAGCGAAGGCAAAGACGAGCAGGCTCGAGCAGAGCAGCGCGAGACCGGCCGCGGTCAGTGCCAGGAAGCTACCTGAAACAAGGTCATGATTTCGCATGAAACACCCTCGATTGCACCGCAGAAGAGAGAGCAACAATCGCTGCGTTACGTCCTTGACCGGTCAGCACATAAATTAATATTCAAAACCAGCGCATTATTCCTGCTGTTGTTAGGAGGGAAAGCATTTTTCCAGCGTGGTCACGGCTCGCTCCGCCGTCTTGCAGCGGAGATAAAGAAACCGCGCATGAGAACCGCAGGATGATCAGCGCTTCCGCGTTTGCAGCTCTAAGAGACTCGGTCTGATTGAACACCTAGCATTTACACGCCGATCCGAGAGCAGATGGGCAACTTGGCTTCGGAAGAAAGGTCGAATTTCAGGCGTGGAGAGCTTGCGACGTTGACACGCCGGTTTAAGCCGCTTGAACCCTGACCAGGTAGCTGTCTAGTTCGTGCTTCAGCCGAGAGCTTTCCTCAGACAGCAGTTCGGCAGACATCAGCACCTGCATCGAAGCCGCTCCGGTTTCCTTTGCGCGGTTGGTGACTTCACCGGCGCTCGCTGCCACCTGGGTCGTCCTGGCCGCCGCTTCCTGCAAATTGAACGCGATGCTCTTGCTGGTCGCCTCCTGTTCCCCGATCGATTCGACCACGGTCATGGCGATGTCCGAGATGCGGCCGATGATGACGCCAATTTCGGTAAGCGCGCCGACCGACTCTGTCGTCGCGGCCTGAATGCCGCCAATATGCTCGCTGATCTCAACAGTCGCGTGCGCGGTTTGCGTCGCGAGCGATTTCACTTCCTGGGCGACAACCGCGAAACCTCTGCCACGATCGCCGGCGCGCGCGGCTTCAATCGTCGCATTCAGCGCGAGCAAATTGGTTTGCCGCGCGATCGCGGCGATCAGCTGGACCACGCTGCCGATCCGCTCCGCCGCGGCCGTCAAATTAACCATGCGCTGGTCGCTGAGTTCGGCCTTGCGAACCGCTTCGCGCGCCATATTGGCCACTTCTTCGACCCGCCGGCCCACATCGGCGATGGTTGCCGCCATTTCGCCCGTCGCGGCTGCGACACGTTGAACGTTTTCAGACGCATCCTCCGATGAGGAGGCGACCTCTATGGAGAGTTGCCGGCTGTGATCAGCCGAACTGGTAAGGCTGCGTGCGGAGACTTCAAGTTTTGTGGAGGCGGACGAGACAGTGTCGATCACCTTGCCTACGGCGGCTTCGAATTCGCCGGCGAGCCGAGCGATATCGGCCTTACGCTGCTCGGCTGCGGTATGATCCTGTTCGGCCTTTGCGTCGAGCTCTGCCTGCGCCTTCTCGCGAGCTCTCAGCTTGAACATTTCGACTGCCTCGGCCATCTCGCCAAGCTCATCCTTTCGGCCAAGGCCCGGGAGAACCACATCGAACCGACCATCGCCGAGCTGGCGCATGGCTGCCGTCATCGAAGCGACCGTTTTGGCAATGCGCTGGCCGAACAGTAAGGCGAGCAGGCCCACGACCATCGTTGCAAGCCCGATCACCCAGATCAGCTTCCGACGAATTTCTTCAGCTCGCATTTCCGCAGCCCGCGAGCGCGCGTCAGCGGCAGCCATGATCTTCACGAGCGCCGGGCGGATACGGTCGTAGATCTGTGCGAGATCGTCGACCTGGTCGCTCAGCGCTTGCTGCGTCACCATGAACGACATAAAACTCGACTTGTATGCGCGGATCAGTTCGAGGATCTGGGATTTCAGCTCTGCGGGTAGGCCGCCCTGAGCGAGCGCGGTTTCGAATTCCACCTCCCGGTCCGCCAGCTGATCGCCATATTTGTCTTCGCCGCGCAGCATGAAATCTTTCTCGTGCCGGCGTATCATCAGCATCAAGATCGTGAGGCGTGGCTGGTTCAGCTCTGCTAGCGGTTGCTCGATGGTGTGCACGGCCTTGCGCAGCTTGCCCTGAAATCCGTCCTCTTCGTTGAAGCCGAGGTTGCGTTGCGCTGCCACGAGGTTATGAAAGCGCGTTGCATAGAGACCAATCACCGGCCGCAGGGAGGTCGCCTGCTTCAGCGGGTCATCCTCCGGCAACCTCGTCACAAATGCTTCGACGCGACTCAAGTCTGCGAGCTGCTGCTCATAATTGTCCGCATACTTCTTGATCGACACTTCACTGGGCTTGCGCAGGAAGTCCCTCGCGATTTGTCGTGACTCGAGGAAGCTTTGCGACAACGATACGACATCGGCTTTGAATTGGTTGCTGTCGTTCGAAGCGCTCTGGACCAGGCTCGCGTAATTCAGGGCGGCGGCGCAGATTGCACCGGTGACCAGGACCCCGGAAATCCCGAGTAGTGCCATTTGGCCGCGCAATCCAATGCGTACGCCACGGCAGCCCTTTGATTGCCCGAAAATCCTCGTAGCAATTTTACTCATTTTACCCATTCAATAAGTTTTTGCCCCAGCGCAGTGCTGGTTATCGCGAGTGCGACGGGCGCATTTCTATATGGAGCTAAACGGGAGAGGACTTCATTCGGTCGATGACAACCTGCCAATTAAATTGCATTGATTTCGAAATCCTGAACTCGCAGTATAGGTGAAGCACTATTGCTCGGTGTCGTGGCGAGCGGACTTTCCCCGACGAGGGTTGCGCCGCGATGATAGGGAGCGAAGCTCGCTGAGCAAAAACGGTCCGAGGCGCGCTACATAGCCTTGAGGACACGTTGCAGATCTATCAAAGGGAAATCAATTTACAGCCCGGTGAGATGCGAACTGCCAGAACAGGTCGGGTAGTAGCTCACGGCGTGCGACACGTTGATCATTTTCGCATAAAAGATGCGAAACATGCGCGAAAAACGCCGCCAAGCGGCGCTCAATTCGGTTGTCCGATCACTCATGAGCGGGATCAAAGATGATTGAAGCGCTCGCAACGGTGATTCTCTCACAAGCTTGGAGCTCTCGATGAGTGATCGATCTGCTCATCTCGATGCTCCTTCAATGGCCCCTTGGGGCGTTTTCCTCCCTGACTTGGCCGCGCGTAATCTTCGCGCGGCCTTTTTCCGCATCCAACAAGGTGCCGGTCGATATGCAGGATTCAGCGGGTCTTAAACGGAAAGAACGCGTGGAACGCCGTTAGGACACAAGGCCACGCCCCGGTCGCCTCATCGAGGCTCCCTTTTTAAGTTCAGGCGACCAAGTCAAGTAAGCAGAGAATCTCTCCTCGTCCATCTCGCGCCCATTCTGTCGACACTATGGCCCGTAGATGACCTCGACAGATCGACAGTCTGCGAACGTCACGGCGCCTCGCCGTGAACGAGCGATCGCCCCTCCCATTAGCCAAACCGAGCGTTTCGGGTGTCGCCCGCTGTTCCCGAGGCTCAGTGCTGGCGTCTCATCCATGACGGGACCGGATCGAGTGGCGTGCGATAGACCTCGGCGTTCTCGTGGCTGGTGACCCGAACCGCACAGCCTTTGGCCTTCAGGTCCGGATGCACAATAGACAGTTCGGTCGCGAGGTGGTCCGCTCGGTCGGAGGCAACCTCGATGTTTTCGAGAATGAGGCCCGCCTTGATTCCTGTACTCCTCGTCAATCACAAGATCAAAAGAGTAGTACGGCATCCGAGGGTCTCCCATTTGATCGGATTCGTCCCTTGAGGCGCATCCTTACCTCCACTCAGGCTTCGTCAGATGGTCCAGTCGTTCGTATGGAGAGAGATAACTAGGAGCCTCATCGATTCTATCGGGAAGAAAGTTGGTTCTCAGGGTTCGGCTTATCAGCATAACTTGCAGTAACACTTATCGGCTTCCTGAAAGCGAAATTCGCTAATCATGGCCCTCGCATCGGCGAAAATCTGCGCCAGCTCAGCAGAATGCAAAGTTTTTCCGTACGGTCATGGCGTCAACTTTTGGGCCAACGCGGGCACGGCAGGAGATCGCCAAAATGGCTATGTCACGCTTAAGCTCAGCATCGGTGCGGCCTCGTCCAAATAGCTCCCCAGGAGCTTCAGAACTGTGATCTGGAAATTCAACTGAGTGACAACATCATGTTGTCTACGCCTACCTCCACATGGTCGGTCTTTCGGAAAGGGCCTCGCGGCCGATCTGTTTGAGGCGGTCGGGCAACGTCTCACCTCTGATGGCGGCTTCCAGAATCTTCGAGGCGACGTAAGTGCGGGCGCCGGTATCATACGGGGAAAGGCTCTCGCAGACCTCGTCGAGGATCGCGCGCAGAAGCGCGGTGGTAGCGGCATCCAACATTTGGAGATCTCCCCCATCCCTAGTGAGGAGGATAATGCACATTTCGCGTTTCGCGGTTCAAGTGTGTTTGATTGGGTAAGAAATCTGCGACTGCCGCGCCCCGCCACAGAGCGGTCTCCACCTTCTCTTTCTGCTTCTCCCAACACACGTTTTCTCGGCCTGTGCCGGTGTTCGATTGGGGCTGTCCAGCCTCGATCGCGCTTACGTTTCGATGGACTTTACTGCATCGATGACGCGCTTGTGCTGGTCGGCGAAATCGCCGCGGCCGCCATCTTCATCGCCTGAGATGGGCGGCTAATACGTCTGTCATACCGTTCCGCCAGGTCCAGCAGTCTCTTTCTGATGAAGGGGTCTGCCTTGTCCGCTAGATCGCGAATAATCCGAGCCCGGTCTCTCAAAAACTGTTCGTCCACGGAAACACCCATTCAGTGCAAACTTCAGTATTCTGAGCCTATTCAGTCGTTTAGTTGTGAGTCGCGCTAAGGAGTCGGCAACGACAGCATCACGTTGTCGATCAGACGTGTCGAGCCGACATAGGCTGCGGCGCATAGTGCAGCGGTACGCCGCAGAGGACTCTCGGCGGGCTTGAGCGTATCAGCGTCGACAAGCTCAAGGTACTGCAGTCGATCGACCGTATTCAACCGCTCCTCTACGATCGCAATCAGCTGTCCCACGTCGCGCTCTCCTGAGCGAAACTTATCCGCTGCGGCGAACAGCCCACGGCTGATGGCAAGAGCGCGCCGACGTTCTTCCTCGCTTAGATAGCGGTTGCGACTGCTCATCGCGAGCCCGTCCGGTTCCCGGACGGTTTGTACGGTGACGATCTCAATTGGAAGGTTGAGGTCAATTGCCATGCGGCGCACCACCGCGCATTGCTGAAAATCCTTTTGTCCAAAAAACGCGACATCCGGCTGCAACATGTTGAATAGCTTACCAACGACAGTCGCCACCCCACGAAAATGCCCAGGCCTGAAAGCTCCGCACATTGGTTTTGCGAGCTCGCCCGGTTCGACGAAGGTCTCAAATTGAGCCGGATAGATCTCCTGTATATCCGGCGCAAAGACGATCGCAACGCCGGCATCGCGACACAGCTCTTGATCGCGCAGGAAGTCGCGCGGATAGTCGCTGAGATCCTCATTTGGCCCGAACTGAGTGGGATTGACGAAGATGCTAACTACGGTGACGTCGCATTGCGTCCGGCTGGCCGCGACCAGCGCCAGATGGCCGTCGTGTAGATAGCCCATCGTCGGCACAAGTCCGACGCGTTTATCGACGCTGCGAACCTCTGCGAGCGCGCGACGAAGCTCTGCGACCGTCGTGATCGTTTGCATGTTGTGCTTTACATCAGGTTGGATTGGAGGGTGTCCAGTTCGCGACCGTGTCGCGAAGGCCTTCAGGAAGCCGATAGGACTCCTGCGATGTCGGGAATGCACCGTTGCGGACATCGGCCGCCCAACGCGACAGGGCCTCCTGTAACAACTGGGAACCATTGGCATAGGCACGAACAAATTTGGGGCGATGACCTTCAGTCAATCCCAGCACATCGTGAAAGACGAGCACTTGGCCTGAGCAGCCAGGACCCGCACCGATTCCAATGATCGGTATCCTCAGGGATTCGGTCGCTCGCGCCGCGAGCTCACCCGGAATACCCTCCAGGACGAGAGCGAAACAGCCGGCCTCCTGTAGACGGTGGGCGTCATCGAGCAGGCGCAAGGCGGCATCGGCCTTCCGGCCCTGCACCTTGAACCCACCCATGACATTGACGCTCTGCGGAGTCAGGCCGAGATGGCCCATCACAGGAATTTCGCAATCGATCAGGGCGCGCACTATTTCGATACGCTTGGCACCCCCCTCGAGCTTGACAGCGTCGGCGCCACGCTGCAGGAAACCTCCGGCATTGCGAATCGTCTCCGCTGGACTGAGATGGAAGCTAAGAAAGGGCATATCGGCCACGAGCAAGGCACGCGGCTTTGTGCGTACAACGGCTTCGAGGTGATGGTTCATCATCGCCATGCTCACCGGCAACGTATCATCGAATCCAAGACAGACGTTGCCGACGCTATCCCCGATAAGGATGACATCCACGATCGGATCGGCGATGCGTGCTGTAACCGCGTCGTAAGCGGTGGTCATCGCGATACGACGCCCCTCCTCCTTCCATCGCTGCAGGACCGGAATCGTGACGCGTTCAACAGGCGGCTCTGAAATGTGGCTCATCTTAGATCCCGATCCACCCCGCATGCTTGGAGTCGGCGCTTCTTTGGGAAGGCGAGAGGAAGCTGTCAATGGGGAGATGAAAAAAGGAAATTACCTCTCCAGGGTCACGTACAGACGCATCAAAACCTCCAATGATCGCGCGATCATCAAATAAGAACTTCTCAGCCGTTTTTCCTCATGCGGAGCGGTTTTGGGTCACGCTTGACGCACACCGCGCGACTCAGCCCAGCTTAAGCCGAGGGAGGTCGCTCAGCCGTGGACGGCTCGTCGGCATGCGCGGCTGTGTTGATCCATGACATCGAGGCCGTCCCAACCTAAAACCAGAACGAAGCCGCACCCAGCAAGGCTGCGAGCCCAAGAGGAACGAGATCTTTCGTGTCGGAATTAGAATCGGCACGCGCTGTAAGGTACGGGAAGGCGATGTCCATTAAGTGGCAGCGTCGGTAGCAATTGCAGTTGCAATATTCTCTCCGCGTTACCACCTCTCGCACGTAACCCGGACCTAAGGACCGAGAACATTCGGTGCAGGTTCTGTCGCCGCGCGGGGTCCTTTGATTCACGAGTATAAATTTCATAGCGTGGTAGCCATGCATTAAGCCGCTCGCAACCAGCGAAACCATTTATGGTCGGCCTCCCGCCGCGCCTTGAAGCGGTCGACGCATTTCTTGGAGCAAAGGGCCGTTCGCCAGCAGTAATAACGGATCAGCCCGAACCTTCCACCGCATATCGCGCAGCACCTTACTGAACCGCGGTGCGAACTATGAGAGCTGTTGCGCATTCCTCGCCTCCTGTCGGCATTAGGTGGATAGCCCCCCCTTTCTTCGCTGCAGCACCATGCCCGCACGTGAAGTGCGACGCTGGCGATGCCTAGTCTGGCGGCATGTGCGGACACGGGGCGCAAGAGTTTGAGCTCTGAATTGCGCCTCCTTGGCGAAGCGGCACGCTCCATCGGGGTGCTTCGCCGGCCAAGTCTTAATTGTTGACTGTAACGATAGTTTCATCTTGATTAATGCAATCAGTCGCGCGTTGACGCTTAAATGCCGCGTGGGGGCGGCTTTCCTCGACGGAATTCAACTGGCGCCGACGGGGTGCGTACAGGAACTGATCTGTAGCTATCAGTGCCACCTTTTTGCCTTTACGCGGTTAAAGGACGGCAATCCGAAACCCGACGGTCGAACTTTGGGTTCGCGCTCGCCAAGCGCGCCTTAAGCTAGCGCGTCGGCGGCATCTCTGATGCCGACGTAGATTTCATCAAGATCTGCCCCTGTGACGCAATATGGTGGCATTACATAGATCGTATTGCCGAGCGGGCGCAGCAGCAGATTTCGGTCTTTAAAGAAAGCCTGAAGCTTCGGACCGACGCCCGCGAGATAGCCTGCATCCTTCGTTTTCAGATCGAGTGCTGTAATCGTGCCGGTCCGACGGACGTTTGCAAAGCGCGGGTCGGCGCGGAATGGCTCAATTGCCTGCTCTTGCATCGTGGCGACCGACGCCACACGTTGGCGAGATTCCGGATCTTGCCAGAGATCCAGGTTGGCCTTTGCCGCGGCGCATGCCACTGGATTTGCCGTATATGAACTCGAATGAAAGAACGTACGCGTCCGATCTTTCGAATAGTGCGCGTCGAAAATATCCGCGCGACAAAGTGTTACTGCAAGCGGAAGCGCCCCTCCCGTGAGGCCTTTCGAATAACAGGCGATATCGGGCGTGACATTGGCCTGTTCGCAGGCGAATAACGTTCCGGTGCGGCCCCAGCCTGTCATGATCTCGTCGGCAATGAACAGGACGTCCGAGGCCTCGCAGATCCGCTTCATCTCTCTTAGCACCCAGGCTGGGTACATCAGCATTCCACCCACCCCCAATATCAGAGGCTCCACAATAAAAGCTGCCGGAATTTCGTTTCGACATGCAGACTCGAGCGCATCGAGCGTCGCCTGTTCATGACCCCTCGTCGGGAACGGGATTGACGTCACGTCGAACAGCAGGGGCCCATACGCCGCGTTGAGCACGCCACGGGCACCGACCGACATCGCCCCAACCGTATCGCCGTGGTAGGAATGTTGCATCACGACAAGGCGTATTCGCTGTTTCCCGATATTATGCCAATAGCCGAGTGCCATCTTCAAGGCGACTTCCACACTGGCTGAGCCACTGTCAGAGAAGAAGACATAGTCAAGACCAGGGGGTGCGACTTTCAAAAGCAGTGCCGCAACCTCCTCGGCCGGATCGTGAGTGTAGCCAGCGAAGATGATCTGGTTCAGCTTGCCTGCCTGGTTCTGAATGGCGCTCACGATATGTGGATGGCAATGACCATGGGTCACGACCCACCAGGATGAGATTGAGTCCATGATTCGACGACCATCCGCGGTGTGGAGATAAGCACCATCGCCGCGCACAACCTTTGTCATCTCCTCCTGAAGGGCGTGTTGCGTGAACGGATGCCAGATTGGCGACCTCGTCTTTGGCATCATCTCTTGAAATCATCAGCACGGAACGAGGTTTTGAACGCGGCCTGCAGCGTGTCTGCCGTGAGAGGCGAAAGCCAGGGTAATCGCCCTAACCAACGCACCCGCCCGGTCTCGCGAATTGCGGTCTGAATCTCAGCATTTCTTTCGCCGATGAAGGCAATCCCAAGAATGGGGATCTGGCGCTTTCGCAGAGCCTCTATCGACAGCAGCGAATGATTGATGGTGCCCAGTGCCGTGCTCGCGCAAAGCACGACAGGAAGCCGCCATCGCTCGAAGACATCAATGTAGAGTGTCTCGCCACTCAGCGGGACCATCAAGCCACCAGCGCCCTCAATCACTAACGGTCGCTCCCCGGTGTCCGGCACGTCGAGCAAATCTGGCTCGATGCGAATTCCATCAATTTCGGCGGAATAATGGGGGGAAGCGGGCGTTTGAAGGCGATAACGCTCCGCCACGATGCGATCGGACGAGAGATTGCCCAGTCGCGCGACGAGCTCAGTATCGGTCTCTCCTTCAAGGCCGGCCTGAATCGGTTTCCAATAGCTTGCGCCAAGAAGATCGGCGAGCCCCGCAGAAAAGACCGTCTTCCCGATACCGGTATCTGTGCCTGTGACCACGATCCGCTCACTCATCGAGCTTCACCTCTCGTCTCCTCGAACAGAGCATCGAGCATTGCACGCACGTCATCCTCCCCAGCGTTGAGCGTCAGTGAAATTCGCAAACGGGCCGTGCCCGCCGGCACGGTCGGCGGCCGGATTCCGCGGATATCGAAACCGCGAGCCTGCAATGCAGAGGCAAG
Source organism: Bradyrhizobium sp. S3.12.5 (assembly GCF_040548225.1). Taxonomy (NCBI): domain Bacteria; kingdom Pseudomonadati; phylum Pseudomonadota; class Alphaproteobacteria; order Hyphomicrobiales; family Nitrobacteraceae; genus Bradyrhizobium; species Bradyrhizobium sp. S3.12.5. The sequence continues at coordinate 7,187 of NZ_JBEPRF010000028.1, read as the reverse complement.
TCGGATCGCTCGTGCGTTGTCGCCAACGATATACGGCACGATCTGCGAGGCCGAAGGACTTCGCCAACCGCGCAAACCCACCTCCCGATGCGTGAACGCGACCAGCTTGGCCAGACGCTGCTGCCGCTCAGGTTCATGTTGCAGGATGAAGAGTGCCTCCCGCACGGCAACAGCCATCAGCGGTGAGGGTGCGGTGGCGAAGATAAAGGGACGGCAGCGATTGATCATGAAGTCGCGCAGCACGCCGGCGGCAGTGACAAGCGCACCAGCTGCACCCAGCGCCTTGCCGCAGGTATGAACGACCAGGAGATTCTCGCGCCCTTCATAGGGGGCGGTGAGACCCCGTCCCCGCTCGCCGTAAACGCCCGTGGCATGAGCCTCATCCACCATCAAGAACGCGCCGTACCGGTCCGCGATCGCGACCAGGTCTTCGAGCGGTGCGAAATCGCCATCCATGCTGTAGAGACTTTCGACCACCATCCAGACGCGGCCCGTTCCGCCCTCGGCCCGCCATGCACGAATTGTATCTTCGATCGATTGGGGATCATTATGGGCGCTTATCCGAAACTCGGCACGGCCAGCGCGTGCGCCTTCATGAATACTGGCGTGCACCAGAGAATCGAGAACAAGCAGATCGCCCCGCTGCGGCAGCGTTGTCAGGACGGCAAAATTTGCGACATAACCGCCACCAAAGAATAGCGCCGTCTCAGCCCCAAAGAACTGAGCCGCTTCTTTTTCGAGAGTTTCGTGTTCCTCGCAATTGCCGCGCAGAAGCCGCGACCCGCCGGCTCCGATCGGTGTGCCGGCCTCGAGCGCGGCGGAGACAGCCTTTTTCACCCGCGGCGCGCTCGCGAGCGCCAGATAATCGTTCGAGGCAAAGTCGATGCCCGCGCGTGGCTTGAGGCCACGCAGCCGGTTGTCTACCTTCAGGGCATGCAAGGCCGCGACATAGTCGCCAACTTTGGCCGTCTGGATTGAATTCATTCTTCACTCGCAAAGTAGCGGTCGATCTCGCAAAGTTCTGATGGCCGCAAAGAACAAACCTTTAGCATCGGGCTCTTGGCTTTCGACCTGACAAGATGCGATTTTCTCGGTCAACCACCACAACGCGCGGTCTGAAGAGTTTCGCTTCCGCTTCGTCAAAGGAGGCATATGCAACGATAATAATTTTACGCGCAGCCGCTCCGTTCAAATCTATGGTGCCAGATCCGCGGGGGCTTCCTCCACAGAGGCGGCGACGCGCGCTCCGTTTCGATGTTGTAGATCTCGACGCGTTCGTTGATCAGGAATCCTGCCGCGTCCAGCAGCCCACAATCAATCGAAATCTGGCCATCACTGTGCAGATCGGCTTCAGTCACCGAGGCGCGAAGGATTTTGCCCTTCATCAAGGTAATTTGCATTTATCGCCTACACTGGAGTTTGCGCACAGCGTACTCGTTTGAGCTGTTTCACTCAGGCAAGCCCGGACGTGACGCCGAGACGGTCCAGTAAATTCGCGTCGCGGTCGCGCTGCGGGTTTTTGGTGGTCAATAGCACATCGCCGATGAAGATTGAATTCGCGCCGGCCAAAATGCACAGCGCCTGCAGTTCATCGGTCATATAGTGCCGTCCAGCGGACAACCGCACGACGCTCTTCGGCATCATGATCCGGGTCGTCGCGACCAGGCGCACCAGTGCGATCGGATCGGGACGCTCCGCGGTGTCATTGACCGGCACGCCCTTGACCTCGTTCCACAGGTTAATCGGCACGCTTTCCGGATGGCTGGGAAGATTGGCGAGTAATACGAGCATGCCGAGCCGGTCCTCGACGCACTCACCCATGCCGACGATACCGCCACAACAGACCTTGATGCCGGCGTCGCGCACGAGTGCCAGTGTGTCGATGCGATCTTGCAGGGTGCGGGTGGTGATGATCTTGTCGTAGAACTCGGGCGAGGTATCGACGTTGTGATTGTAGAAGTCGAGCCCGGCCTCGGAGAGCCGGGTGGCCTGCTTCGACGTCAGCATGCCGAGCGTGACGCAGGTTTCCATGCCAATATCTTTAACAGCGCTGATCATGTGGCAGACCTGATCGATATCTCGGTCTTTCGGACTGCGCCAGGCCGCGGCCATGCAGAAGCGCGTCGCGCCAGCATCCTTGGCGTACTGGGCGGTGGCGACCACTTCGGCGCGATCCATCAGGCGGGTGGCTTTCAGGCCGGTGTCGTAGTGCGCGCTCTGCGAACAATAGCCGCAGTCTTCCGGACAGCCACCGGTCTTGATGCTGAGCAGGCTTGCTGTTTCGACGTGGTTTGGATCGAAGTTCTTGCGATGAACGCTCTGCGCCTGCAACATCAGGTCGGCAAACCGCAGGGAATAGAGTGCTTCGGCCTCGGCGCACTGCCAGTCATGGCGGACGGGCGCGCTGTTGCCCCCGTCATTCCTTTCCACTCCAATGGCAGCAACCATAAGTCTCGCCTTCCTTATAATAGATAATCTGGGCGATTATCTATAATGTGGCCGCCCGTTCCTGCCTTCTTTGCCTCTCCAACATGAAACATAACCGTATGCCGACGCCCAAAGACCGCGAAAGTTTGCAGGTATTGCAGAAATTCTGCAAAACGAGCGGGCCTTATGCCGATCATCAACGGAGGGGCAATGATAGATAATCTATGATGGCTGACGAGAACACGACGATTGCGGTGCGCATTGCGGAGTCAATCGGTGAGCGCATCATCAGCGGCGCGCTGCAGCCAGACGCTCCACTCCGGCAGGATCATGTCGCGCGGGAATTCAATTCCAGCCATGTCCCGGTGCGCGAGGCTTTTCGGCAACTGGAGGCCCGACATCTTGTGGTCGCTGTGCGCCGTCGCGGTGTGCGGGTTGCCCCGCTCGACACCAATTCAGTGAAGGAGATCGCCGAGATGCGTGCTGCGCTCGAAGTGGTCGCATTGCGCAATGCAGCTCCAATACTCACATCCGCCCATTTGGCTCGGATCGAGCACGCCCTGATTGAAGCAGACAATGCCCAGACCATTCATGAGTTTGAGACGGCCAACCGCGCCTTTCACCACGCGCTGGTGGCGCCCTGCGCGATGCCGCGCCTGCTTGGGAGCCTTGACGTACTACAACTTGCAAATTCGCGATTGGTGTTCGCGATGGCGCGAAGTGCCGGATGGCGACCCCGGTCCAACCAAGATCACCGCCTGATTCTGCAGGCACTTCGAGCGCGCAACATTGATCGAGCCTGTAACCTGCTGGCACGCCACATTCAAACGATTGAGCGCCTTGCCCTTTCCGCGTCCTGACCAGGACTAAGATCTGGCGAGTTACGTTGAAAACCGCAGGCCATCGCAAGAGTGTCAAACCACCGACCGTCTTGCCGAGCGACATAGCGTCCGGCGATAGAGTTGCAGCGGGGTCGATCCCAAGATAGTTATGCGACGTCCTTCCGATATCACCCAACGGCCATCCATGATTCGTCACATCGTTCTGTTCACCGCCAAGGATAAGGTCGATATCGACCAAATAATCGAAGGCCTATCGGTTCTCACCACAATCCCACATGCACGCCGGCTCGAGGTCGCTCGCAACCGCCAGACCGACCAGCTCGGCAACGACATCGACGTCGTGGTCTATGGTGAGTTCGATAACGAGACGGAGCTCGCAGCCTACAAAGCGCATGATCTCTACCAGGAATCGATCAGGCGGGTACGACCACTCAGGGAGTTGCGGTTCGCGGTCGACTACAATGTACCAACAGATGAGCGTTGCGTGTCAACGTCAGTGATAAGTTCGAAGGCTCAGCGCATTGACTCCACCGGCGGGGATTAACCTGACAATCGATCTCAAGACTTTGCGGGCCGAGATGAGCTCGCTCTCGTTGGGGCGGGGATCACAATCGAAAGCGCGCCTCCGAGCGCGCCGGCCGTCCGGTGACTGACAGGGCGATGCACGTCCGCGAACTGCAGTGGATCGAGCCCATCATTGCGATGCAATGTCTGGCGCATCGATCGCACCTTACGTTTCTCGATAGCGCAGCAAGCCATGAGTTACTGGGCCGCTATTCATATCTAACCTGCGAGCCGTTCAGCACTTATACGATCGTGGACGGACAGGCGAGTTGTAATGGAGAGGCTCTCGATGGGGATCCATGGGAAGCTCTTCGCACCCTGCTGGCCAGGTTTCGCCAAGAGCATCGCCCCGATCTTCCGCCGTTCCAGGGAGGCGGGGCCGGCTTCTTGAGTTACGATCTGAACAGGACACTGGAGCGATTACCGGCGCCGGCAGCTCCTGGTCAGCAGTTGCCCCAATCCATCCTGCATCTTTATGACGTGGTCATCAGCTTCGATCATCGCGACCACCGATGCTGGATCGTTTCTAGTGGATGGCCAGAGCAGGATCCCGCGCGACGAAGCAAGCGCGCACGCGGGCGAGCCGATGAGTTTGCAGCCCTCCTTGCCGACCCAAAAGCGCCGCGGAATGACTCCCTGGTCACATCGGGCAGATGGCATTCGAATTTCAGTCATGAGGATTATATTGCGGCGGTACAGCGCGTTATCGATTTGATTCTGGCCGGCGACGTCTTCCAAGCCAACATTGCGCAACGCTTCAGCGCTGAGATCTCGACTTCATTCGATCCCATCTACTTCTACTGCCGGCTCCGATCATTAAACCCAGCCCCCTTTGCAGCCCTGCTGCGCTACGGCAAGCTCACCATTGCGTCGAGCTCGCCGGAACGACTTCTGAAGCTTGACGGACGGCAGGTCGAAACGCGCCCCATCAAAGGTACGATCGCGCGATCCCCTGATTCCAAGGAAGACGAGCGCCGCGCTGATATGCTGGTCACGTCCGAAAAGGACCGCGCAGAGAACACTATGATCGTCGACCTGTTGCGGAATGATCTATCTCGCGTTTGCACTGTGGATTCGATCGACGTTCCAGCCTTGTGCAAGCTCGAATCCTATGCCTCAGTGCACCACCTCGTGTCAGTCGTCACGGGTGAACTTTCAGAACGCCAAGACGCCGTTACCCTCCTTCGAGCTTGCTTCCCCGGCGGTTCCATTACAGGGGCACCGAAGGTCCGCGCGATGGAGATTATTACGGACATCGAGGGTGTGGCGCGAGAGGTCTATTGCGGGGCGATCGGCTTCATCGGTTTCAACGGATACATGGATACGAACATTGCGATCCGCACTGTCACGATCGATGACGAAAGGGCGGTGTTTCACGCCGGTAGCGGTATAACCGCGATGTCGGATCCAGAGGCCGAATACGAGGAGACGCTCGCCAAGGCGCAGCGGATGTTTGATGCATTTGGTCCTGAAACGCCCGGTGCATTTTGATCGTCATCATCGACAATTACGACTCTTTCGTCTTCAACATTGCGCGGTATTTTCGCAGACTCGGTCAAGCAACCGAGGTGTTCCGGAACGACGCGGTCGGCGTCAGCGACCTTGTTGGACTCAAGCCGCGCGCCATCGTTATCTCCCCCGGTCCATGCACTCCAATGGAAGCTGGAATATCTACCGCCGTCATCCGCGAACTTTCGGGGCGGCTCCCAATTCTGGGCATCTGCCTCGGACACCAGTGTATTGGCAGCGTTTTCGGCGGACGCGTCGCGCGTGCACGTCGCCCTATGCACGGCCGGGCCTCGTACGTAACGCATGACGGCCTTGGGCTATTCCAGGACCTCCCGTTTCCACTTTGCGTCGGGCGCTACCATTCTCTCGTTGTCGAGCTCGATGAGGCCTGCGCACCGCACCTCACGGTCACCGCGCGTTCGGACGAAGGCGAGATCATGGCCGTTGCACATCGCCATCAACCAACCTATGGCGTGCAGTTCCATCCGGAATCGATACTTACACAGCAAGGACACGCCTTGCTCATGAATTTTCTGCGACTTGCAGAGACTTCCTGAGCGTGGCGATCGGGTATCAGGAATCCTTCCTGGCTCGTGGCGAGGTCGTCACTTGGATGAGGCGGCACGAAATGGAGGAAGCGCTGGCCCATGGCGGTGGAGGCAGCCAAGGGTAGCCGGATCGCATAGCGGCATCATCGTCAGAAAGAAGTATGAGCCATGGTGCAGATTGACAGACGAGAAGAACTAAAGCTCATTCGTGGAGCGAGGCCCGATGGCAATGATGTACGCGTCGTTCCCGGCGCGAGCCGAAGACGAGTTCTCGGAATTCTGGTGCGTAGTGCCCTGGACGAAAGGTGCTGGACCTGTGCCGCTAATGGTCTTGAAGCTCTGAGCCCGACGGCTGGGAGAGCATCTTGTTGAACACGCCGATGCCCGTTCGAATGAATGCGGCACGTCAGGGCTGTGCAGCTACGGCTATGGGTTACCCGCGCGTCAGTGAGAACACTCATATTTTCGAGCGACATAGGAACACTATTCCGAGCTGCGAGGTTCTTCGTCCCAGGGGGCAAGAATTGCGGAGTTCTATTTCATGGCCATTCAGATCGTGATGGACCACACGGGCGACACCCGACATACCTTTGAGCAAACCGACCCGAAGGGGCTGGCCCAGGCTGAAAAGCGCTTCAAGGAGCTGACTGGGCAAGGATTTACCGCCGCCACCCGGACGTCGCCCGGCGAGCTCAAGGTCACACGGTCATTCGACCCGACTGCCGATGAGACGCTGTTCTATCCGCGCCTCGTCGGTGGTTAGCTAACGCGGCACGGCAAATGTTTTTGTTCAGGCGCAATGGGGTCGGCAGTCGTGCGCGTCTGCGTGCCCTGCGCTTGCTCTACGGGAGCTTCATTAAGCAAAACGGCCCGGAAGCGCGTGCGCGGCGTCTTCTGCGGGATTGGTTGTCTCCAGAGCAGCGTGCGCAATTTGATGCCGAGGGCTATTTCGAAGTCACGGGCTCTCACACGGGTCGACGATATCGAATTTACCAGGGCAGCGTGAGCAATGTTTTGGAGGTCGACGAAAAAGGTCAGCCTAAGATCGGGTGGTGCTTTGTTCCGGAACGTCCCCTGGTGGCTGGCGACATCATGCTCGCTCAAAAGATCGCGCTCGAAACCGATGAATTGGCCGTGCTCGCGGTTGCGAATAGATTCTATCCGAACCCTATTCGGCTTCCTGGACTGGTGCGGCGCGCCTACTAGAGCGTTCGCCCATCTGACTGAATCGTTGGGGATTCACAAATCAGCGTTTTGGTGATTCAAGCTACCCGCCGGGACGGGAGGCCGGCGGGCA
>NZ_JBEPRF010000027.1:0-112178 GCF_040548225.1 Bradyrhizobium sp. S3.12.5 | reverse complement strand
GCTCCCGCCGCGGACCAGTCTTATAAGTGCGATTCGTCATGAATAGAATCGTACATCGATCCGGATTCGGGCGAGAACAATTCTTGCCCAGTCTCTACGCTTTGCCCACACTACAATACTTACCGTTACGTAACCTTGCCGCGCATGTGATCGAAGGGGCCGTTCGCCTGCGGAATTTAACTCTCCGCTGGCTGTTCTCCTCAGTGAACTGGTACAACCGAATCATGGCCACGACCGCTCTTTCACGCTTGACCGAACTCGTCCGCTCGACCAGCGCGCGGCAGGTGCGGCTGGTCTGCGGCGTGATCCTGTTCGCTTACGTGGTCAGCCATTTCCTCAACCATGCACTCGGCAACATCTCCGTCGATGCCATGCAGATCGGGGTCTATTACCACACGTCGTTCTGGCAGTTCCTGCCCGTCGCAATCGTGTTCTATGGCGCAGCCCTGACCCATATGGGGCTCGGCGTCTATGCGATGTACCAGCGCCGCCAGTTCCGCTGGCGGACGATCGAGCCGCTGCAGCTCGTGCTGGGGCTGAGCATCCCGGCGCTGGTGATGGCGCATGTGATCGGCGTGCGGCTCGGCCAGACGCTGTACGGGCACGAGAAGCTGTATCCGCAGGAGCTCTATCTGTTCTTCGTCGCGGCGCCCGGCCGGCTCTGGACGATGACGATCCTGCTCATCGTCGCCTGGGTGCACGGCTGCATCGGCATCTATTTCTGGCTCCGGCTCAAGCCGTTCTTCATCCGCGCGGCGCCGTACCTGCTGGCGGCAGCCGTGCTGACCCCGACGCTGGCGCTGCTCGGCATCTACCAGGGTGGCCGCAGCATCGCCGCCGAGAGCGAGGACGGCGAGTGGCGCACGCATAATTTCACGCAGCGCCAGGTCGGCACGGTCGCCGAGGCCGATACGCTCGATCGCATCACCGGCGGACTGACGATGGGCTACATCGGCCTGCTCGGACTGGTGCTGCTCGGGCGCGGTGTGCGCGGCTGGCGTGAGCGGCGCGGCGGCATGATCGCCTTGTCCTACGGCAACGGCAAGACCGTGCGCGTGCCCAAGGGCCTCTCCGTGCTGGAAGCCAGCCTGCGCCACAACGTGCCGCATGCCAGCGTCTGCGGCGGCCGCGCCCGCTGCTCGACCTGCCGCATCCGCATCATCGGTGACCACGGCACCTTGCCCGAGCCGTCGCAGCGCGAGGCCTTCGTGCTGGCCCGCGTCGGCACCGCCGATCCCTCGATCCGGCTTGCCTGCCAGCTGCGACCGAACTCAGACCTCTCCTTCTTCCAGCTGTTCATGCCGCATATGCTGGCGGCCAGCGCGCATGCGTCCTCGCCTTCGAGAATTGGGCAGGAGCGCTATCTCGTCAGCCTGTTCGTGGACATGCGCGGCTCGACGCAGCTCGCCGAGAAGCGGCTGCCGTTCGACACCGTCTTCATCGTCAATCGCTTCCTCGGCGCCGTGTCGCAGGCCGTGATCGAGAATGGCGGCCAGCCCAACCAGTTCGTCGGCGACGGCATGCTGGCGCTGTTCGGCCTCACCAGCGATCCGCAGACCGCCTGCCGGCAGGCGCTGAAGGCGGTGGCCGCCATCGCAACCCATGTCGACGAGCTCAACGAGCTCCTGAGCCACGATCTGCGCCAGCCGATCCGTTTCGGCATCGGCGTCCACGGCGGCGAGGTCATCATCGGCGACATCGGCTACCGCGACCACATCGTCTTCACCGCGCTCGGCGACGCCGTGAACGTCGCAGCCCGCCTCCAGGACATGACCAAGACGCTGACCTGTGAGGCGATCGTCTCCGAAGAGGTCCGCCGCACCGCCGGTCTTCACGACGATGCGCTGCCGCAACAGGAGGTCGCGATCCGCGGCCGCGACGAGCCGATGCTGGTGCGCGTCATCACCGACACCAGGACATTGTCCGCCCTGATCGCCGGCGGCGAGCGCGTCGCGGCGTAACACCGGCTTGCTGCAGCGCAACGGCATGGGCTTGCCGCGAAAGCACGAATTGACTTCGCCCGAGTCGTTGCGACAGATGAGTACGGGATCGCGGTGATGACCGCCATCCAACGAAAAGCTCCGGGAGGAGACGACATGTTCGACCGACGCGACCTGCTCAAAGGAGCGGGCCTTGCTGCTATGACGGCCACACTGAATTCAACCAGAGCGCTGGCACTCGACACCGTTACGCTCCCCTTCGCCAATGGCGAACGGCCGCTGGTGAAATATCCGCAGAAGCGGCCGATGATCGGGCTGACCAGCCGGCCACCGCAACTCGAGACGCCGTTCGCGGTCTTCAACGACGGCCCGATCACGCCAAACAACGCGTTCTTCGTGCGCTATCACCTCGCCGACCTCCCCTACAATCTCGATCCCGACACGTTCACGCTCGAGGTCAAGGGCAAGGTGGACAAGCCGCTCAAGCTGTCGCTGAAGGACATCAGGAAGATGAAGGCGACCGAGATCGTCGCCGTCAACCAGTGCTCCGGCAACAGCCGCGGCTTCTTGGAGCCGCGTGTCGCCGGCGGCCAGCTCGCCAATGGCGCGATGGGCAATGCGCGCTGGCGCGGCGTGCCGCTGAAGACGGTTCTGGAGATGGCGGGCGTGCAGGCCGGCGCCAAGCAGGTGGTGTTCGGCGGCATGGATGGCCCGGTGAGCGACAAGACGCCCGACTTTGCCAAGGCGCTCGACCTCGCTCACGCGGCCGACGGCGAGGTGATGCTGGCCTATGGCATGAACGGCGACGATTTGCCGTTCCTCAACGGCTTCCCGCTGCGCCTGGTCGTGCCCGGTTATTACGGCACCTACTGGGTCAAGCACCTCAACGAGATCACCGTCGTCGACACCGTCTATGACGGCTTCTGGATGAAGTCGGCCTATCGCATCCCGGACACGCCGAACAATTCGATCGAGCCCGGCACCGCGCCGAAGGCGACGATCCCGATCAACCGCTTCACCATCCGCTCGTTCATCACCAACGTGACTGACGGCGCCAGGCTGAAGGCCGGACGCACAATGTTACGCGGCATCGCCTTCGACGGCGGCAAGGGCATCAAGGACGTCTCGGTCTCCACCGATGGCGGCAAGACCTGGACCGCCGCCAAGCTCGGCAAGGATCTCGGCAACTACTCATTCCGCGAATGGAAACTGCCGGTGAAGCTTGCCTCGGGCCAGGTCGAGCTGAGGGTGCGCGCGACCAGCAATTCCGGCGAGACGCAGCCGGACACGCCGCGCTGGAACCCGGCGGGTTATTTGCGCAACGTCGTCGAAACCGTCCGCGTCAGCGTGGCCTGAGGAGAATGATCATGCAGCGCACCGTTCTCATCGCCATCACACTTGTCGCCGCCGCTGCTGCGGGTTCGGTCCTCGCCGCCCCGGTCAACTACAAGACGCCGGACGAGGTCGCAGCCTTCAGGCCCGGCCCCAATCTCGAGGTGGTTCAGGGCAATTGCGCCGCCTGCCACTCGTCCGACTACATCGCTACGCAGCCGCCGATGAAGGACAAGAAAGGGTTCTGGCAGGCCGAGGTGACCAAGATGATCAAGGTCTATGGCGCGCCGATCGACGACGCCGACGTCGGCAAGATCGTGGACTATCTGGCCGCGACTTATTGACGGAGGCCGGGATGCGCCCGGAGAATTGACCGCGAAACGGGCAAAACCGGCAAAAACGCCGCGAAGTTGAGCGAATTTCCGCGAGATGCAGATGTGGTTTGATCTACCAAGCCCGCCACATTCCGCGTATCCTGTTAGGACCGAACCGGCCGGTTGGCGGGGACTGGCGGTTCGCGATCTCGGAGGAAGACCCGCGGAGAAGACGTGATGGCTAAAGGTACGGTCAAGTGGTTCAATCCGACGAAGGGTTATGGATTTATCCAGCCTGCGTCGGGCGGCAAGGATGTGTTCGTGCATATCTCGGCAGTGCAGAAAGCCGGTCTGTCCTCCCTCAACGAGGGCCAGACGGTTGAGTATGAAGAGATCGCAAACCGGGGCAAGACATCCGCAGAGAACCTCAAAGTATAAGCCCGCCAGCCTTTGCTGCCTTCCGGATCGGTCCGGGAGTCGGGCCAAGAAAATTTTAGAAAACGATCAGTGCATTCGACGACAGGCGTTGCGACTGCGCGTGGACACTATTTGCCCATAGAGATCGCCAATCAACGCCGCAGCAGTGACAATCGCGACCGCATTTCGTCAGCCAACCGGCAACGGTGCGTCGCGCTTGATCTCCTCCATCACCGCATAGGTGCGCGTCTCGCGCACCCCCGGCATCGACAGCAAGGTCTCGCCGAGGAAGCGCCGATACGCGGTCATGTCGGCCAGCCGCGCCTTCACTAGATAGTCGAAGCCTCCGGCAACCATGTGACACTCCAGCACTTCAGGCGCGAGTTTCACCGCGCGCGCAAAGCGCTCGAAATTGTCTGGCGTGGTCTTGTCGAGCAGCACCTCGACGAACACCAAAAGGCCGAGGCCAAGCCGGTGTGGATTGAGCCGCGCCCCATAGCCCTCGACGAAACCCTCGCGCTGCAGGCGCTTCAGCCGCTCGCCGATCGAGGTCGGCGACAGCCCGATGCGCTCGGCCAGCTCGACATTGGCGATTCGCCCATCCTCCTGCAGAATAGAGAGAATCTTCCGGTCGATTCGGTCCAGTTCCATATTTTGTACGGCCAATATGCCAGCGACCTTCATTTCCTAAGGCAAAATGGCTATCTTGTCTATCGAACCACGGTCATGCGGGCTTTATCCTGAACTTCAGCCACAGGACACGCCATGCCGAACATCCCGCCTCCTTTCTCCGCCCCCTATGCGCCCGACGACGCCGACATCGCCGCACGGCTCTTTTCATCGGCACATCTGAGCCCGCCGCAGGAGGCGCGGATCGACCGCACCGCGACCCGGCTGATCGAGGCGATCCGCAAGCGCGACGACCGGCTCGGCGGGGTCGAGGACATGCTGCGCGAGTTCGCACTCTCGACCAAGGAAGGCCTGGCGCTGATGGTGCTGGCGGAGGCGCTGCTGCGCGTGCCCGACGCACGCACCGCCGACCAGTTCATCGAGGACAAGCTCGGCGAGGGCGATTTTATCCATCACGAGACCAAGTCCACGGCGTTCCTGGTCAACGCCTCCGCCTGGGCGCTCGGCCTCTCCGCGCGCGTGATCCAGCCCGGCGAGACACCGGACGGCACCATCGGCCGTCTCGTGAAGCGGCTGGGCGCGCCGGCCGTGCGCACCGCCACGCGTCAGGCGATGCGGCTGATGGGCAATCATTTCGTGCTAGGGGAGACGATCGAGCAGGCGCTGGAGCGGGGCCGGCCGCGCTCAGGCCAAAAGCCGCGCTACTCCTTCGACATGCTCGGCGAAGGCGCGCGGACGGCTGCCGACGCCAAGCGCTATTTCGACGCCTATGCGAGTGCGATCGAAACCATCGGCAAGGCGGCAGGCGACCATCCCCTGCCCGACCGGCCCGGCATCTCGGTGAAGCTCTCGGCGCTGCATCCGCGCTTCGAGGCGATCAGCCGCGCGCGCGTGATGGCCGAGCTGGTGCCGCAACTGCTGGATCTGGCTCGGCGCGCCAAGGCGCACGATCTCAACTTCACCGTCGATGCCGAGGAAGCGGACCGGCTTGAGCTGTCGCTCGACGTGATCGCGGCAACGCTCGCCGATCCCTCGCTCAAGGGCTGGGACGGGTTCGGGCTTGCGATCCAAGCTTATCAGAAGCGCGCCAGCGCGGTGATCGACTACATCCACGAGATTGCGCGGGCGCACGACCGCAAGCTGATGGTGCGCCTGGTCAAGGGCGCCTATTGGGACACCGAGATCAAGCGCGCGCAGGAGCGCGGGCTCGACGGCTATCCGGTGTTCACCCGCAAGGCGATGACGGATCTGAATTACGTCGCCTGCGCCTCGAGGCTTCTAAACCTGCGGCCACGCATCTTCCCGCAATTTGCGACCCACAACGCGCTCAGTGTCGCAACCGTGCTGGAGCTCGCCGGCGACGCTGGCGGCTTCGAATTCCAGCGCCTGCACGGCATGGGCGAAGCGCTCTACGAGCAGCTCGCCAAGGATCACCCCGATATCGCATACCGCACCTATGCGCCGGTCGGCAGCCATCGCGACCTGCTCGCCTATCTGGTGCGGCGGCTGCTCGAGAACGGCGCCAACTCCTCCTTCGTGGCGCAGGCGGCCGACTACCGCGTCCCCGTCCCGGCGCTGCTGAAGCGTCCGGTCGATCTCATCGTGCGGCCTGATCACGCGCATCATGCCAAAATCCCGCTGCCGGGCGATCTGTTCGCGCCGGAACGGCATAATTCGGGCGGCATCGAATTCGGCGAGCGCGCGGCGCTCGGCCGGTTGCTCACCGACGTCAAGGCCGCAACGACCGAGCTCGAGCCGGTCACGGACGCAACACCCGAGCAGGCGGGCGCGGCGATCGCCGCGGCCCGCGCGGGCTTTGTGGCCTGGAGCCGGACGCCGGCGGCCACGCGCGCCGCGGCGCTGGAGCAGGCCGCGCATCTGCTGGAGAGCCGCAGCGCGCACTTCATCGCGGCTCTTCAACGCGAAGGCGGCAAGACGCTCGACGACGCGCTCTCCGAGCTGCGCGAGGCCGCCGATTTCTGCCGCTACTATGCCGCACAGGGCCGAAAGCTGTTCGGCAGCGAGGTCGCGATGCCGGGCCCGACCGGCGAGAGCAATTCGCTCACCATGCGCGGCCGCGGCGTGTTTGTCGCGATCTCGCCGTGGAATTTTCCGCTGGCGATATTCCTGGGCCAGGTCGCCGCGGCGCTGATGGCCGGCAACAGTGTCGTTGCAAAGCCCGCCGAGCAGACGCCGCGCATCGCGGTTGAGGCCGTCGCCCTGCTGCACGAGGCCGGCATCCCGAGAAGCGCGCTGCATCTCGTCACCGGCGACGGCCGCATCGGCGCCGCGCTGACCGCGCATCCTGACATTGCAGGCGTCGTCTTCACCGGCTCGACCGAGGTCGCGCGTCACATCAACCGGACGCTTGCCGCCAAGGACGGCCCGATCGTGCCGCTCATCGCGGAGACGGGCGGCATCAACGCGATGATCGCGGATGCGACCGCGCTGCCCGAGCAGGTCGCCGACGACGTCGTCACTTCGGCGTTCCGCTCCGCGGGCCAGCGCTGCTCGGCGCTGCGGCTCTTGTTCGTGCAGGAGGACGTCGCCGACCGCATGATCGAGATGATCGCGGGCGCGGCGCGCGAATTGAAGATCGGCGATCCCGCCGACGTCGCGACCCATGTCGGCCCGGTCATCGACGGCGAGGCCAAGCAGCGCCTCGAGGCGCACATCGCGCGGATGAAGACGGAGGCGCGGATGCACTATGCAGGCGCAGCTCCAGAGGGCTGCTTCGTCGCGCCGCATATCTTCGAGCTCAAGGACGCCGGCCAGCTCACCGAGGAGGTGTTCGGCCCGGTCCTGCATGTCGCGCGCTACCGCGCCGAGACCCTCGAACGTGTGCTGCAAGCGATCGCGCGCACCGGCTATGGCCTGACGCTCGGCGTCCATTCCCGCATCGACGATACGGTCGAGGCCATCATCGACCGTGTCCAGGTCGGCAACATCTACGTCAACCGCAACATGATCGGCGCCGTGGTCGGCGTGCAGCCGTTCGGCGGCAACGGCCTGTCCGGAACCGGCCCCAAGGCCGGCGGCCCGCATTATCTCGCGCGCTTCGCCACCGAGCAGACCGTGACAATCAACACCGCGGCAGCCGGCGGCAACGCCGCGCTGCTTGCGGGCGAGGAGTGAGGCCTTGCGCCCGGCGCCGTTGCATCCCGGCAAAACATCGGTCTAATGGCTCCCATGACGTGCCCGCGCCAATTCCAGCCAGCGGGAAACAACAAGAGCGAGGGAGCAACGCCGCGATGGAGAAAGGCATTTTTGCAGGTCTCAAGGTTCTGGACTGCGCGAGCTTCATCGCAGCGCCCGCGGCTGCGACCGTGCTGTCCGATTTCGGCGCCGACGTCATCAAGATCGAGCCGCCCGGCGCCGGCGACCCCTACCGCAATCTGCCGAACCTGCCCGGCTATCCCACCGGCGAGCACAATTTCGCCTGGCTGCTGGAGGCGCGCAACAAGAAGAGCCTCGCGCTAGACCTCTCCCAGCGGGAAGCGCAGGCCGTGCTCTACAAGCTGGTCGAGGAGGCCGACGTCTTCATCACCAACATGCCGCCACCGGTGCGCGGCAGGCTCGGCATCACCTATGACCACCTCGCCCATCTCAACGCCCGGCTGATCTATGCCTCCTTCACGGGCTATGGCGAGAAGGGCGAGGAAGCCAATAAGCCCGGCTTCGACAGCAACGCCTATTGGGCGCGCTCCGGCCTGATGGACCTCGTCCGCGCCGACACCAACACCACGCCGGCGCGCTCGGTCGCCGGCATGGGCGACCATCCCTGCGCCATGGCGTTGTACAGCGCGATCGTCACCGCGCTCTATCAGCGCGAGAAGACCGGCAGGGGCTCGCATGTCGCGTCGAACCTGATGGCGAACGGGGTGTGGGCGGCGGGCGTGCTGGCGCAGGCAAAACTTTGCGGCGCCAAGTTCGGCGAACGGCGGCCGCGTGAACGCGCGCCGAATGCGGTGGGCAACCACTACCAGTGCAAGGACGGCCGCTGGCTGATCCTGTCGCTGCTCAGCGAGGAGAAGCAGTGGCCGACGCTCGCCAAGTGCCTCGGGCGCGAGGACCTGATCGCCGATCCCCGCTTCGCCACCAAGCCCGACCGTCACGCCCGCTCGATCGAGCTGATCAGGATCTTTGACGAGACGTTTGCCACCAGGGACCTCGCCGAATGGCGCAAGATCCTCGACGGCAACGGGCTGGTGTTCGGCATCGTCGGCATTCTGGACGACATCCCGAACGACAAGCAGATGCTCGACAACGAGGTGCTGGTGCCGTTCGAGAACGACACCATGCTCACCATCTCCAGCCCGATCTGGATCGACGGCACCAGGAAGGTGCAGCCGCGCAAGCCGCCCGGCGTCGGCGAGCACAGTGACGAGATTTTGCGTGGCGCGGGATACGACGAAACCGCGATCAAGCAGCTGCGGGGATCGGGGGCAGTCGGCTAGGGTCGGCACGCCGCCGCAATCCAGAATCTCACCGCGGATGCATTGCTGGATTGCTTCGCTCCGCTCGCAATGACGACGCTGGACCAGCGCGATATAACGATTGGCAGAACACAATTCTCGCGTGAGGTCACATGCCCCTCTATCGCCTGCACTACTTCCCCGAATCCGGCAACAGCTACAAGCTGGCGCTGATGCTCACGCTTTGCGGCGAGACGTTCGAGCCGGTCTGGACCGATTTCGGCGGCGGCGTCACACGCACGGCGGAGTGGCGCAAGGCCGTCAACGAGATGGGCGAGATTCCTGTGCTCGAGGTCGACGGCGTGAA
This sequence comes from Bradyrhizobium sp. S3.12.5, assembly GCF_040548225.1. Lineage (NCBI taxonomy): Bacteria > Pseudomonadati > Pseudomonadota > Alphaproteobacteria > Hyphomicrobiales > Nitrobacteraceae > Bradyrhizobium > Bradyrhizobium sp. S3.12.5. The sequence goes on along the minus strand of NZ_JBEPRF010000027.1, from coordinate 102,763 downwards.
GATGACGCAGACCGCGCCCCTCCTGCTCAAGCTTGCCGAGCAATATGGCCGTTTCGGCGCCGAGACAGAGGACGAAAAGTTCGAGCTGCTGCGCTGGCTGTTCTGGGACAACCACAAGCTCACCGGCTACATGGCGACCTATCGCTTCATGCGGGCCTTCACCGAGAACAACGATCCGCAGGTGCTGAAGCACTTTCGCCGGCGGTTGGAGGACTTCCTCGGCATTCTCGACGGACATCTCCAGCACAATGCTTTTGCGATCGGCACCAAGCCGACCGTCGCCGATATCTCGATGATGGCCTATCTGCATTATCCGAGCGACGAGCACGGTTTCGATTTCGCGGAAACCCATCCCGCCATCCACGCCTGGCTCGGCCGTATGGCCGCGCTGCCGGGCTGGAAGCCGGCCTATGAGCTGCTGCCCGGCAAGCGGATGACGAACTACGCGAAGTGAGGGGCGGCGGCTATCGCAGCGCCAGCCAGCCGAGCGTGAACAGGATGCCGCCGATGATGACGACCACCGCGACCGCCCAGGTGCTGACGCGGATGCTGCCCGTGACCTGTTTGGCTTCCTCATTGCGCGCGATCTCGCGATTGCGCTCCTTGTTGGCTTCGCTCGTGTCCGTCATGGGTCGTCCCGATCGGTTTAGCGCGTCTTGATGAAGCACATGCCAATGCGGCTCGAGGCCGCGGCGGCCTGACAGGTGAGACCTTTAGCACAGGTCCATGACGTAAAACTCTTATCGGGCGTTCCCGATCCCGCGTTTTGTAGAGAACAATGGGCGCCCCAGCCGTCCTGATATTCGGTGCCGGCGAGCTCCCGGCTGCCGCGGGTCTGCGGCCGGCTGGCAAATCCGCGTGAGAAATCAGGGCGTTTGCCCGCTGCAAAAGCGGTCAGGATGTCGCGGCGACGGAGCTGGTCGCCGACGAAATGCGGCGAGGCCGGCACGATGGTGGCATTCGACGGCCTGTCCGCAAGCCAGTCCACGCCCGGGAAATGGAAGCCGCCGATACCGCGGGTCTGGTGGCAGCCCGAGCAGGTGACATCGTTGAGGCGGCGCTGGAAGCCTGCGACCGAGCGGATGTTCTCCATGGTGATGCCGCGTGCCGCGGCCTGCTTCAGCGCGCCGACGACGTCGTTGTCGGTGAAGACGGGATCGCTCTTGCCCTCGCCTTTCTCTTCCCCTTGCATCAAGCCGAACTCCGGCTGCATCGCCGAGGCGTCGAGGCCCGCAGGTGTCGGCGCCACGGCGGCCTTGGCGAGAAATTTATCCGGGATCAGCACGGTGCCGCGATCGAACTCGCGAAGATTCGCAGGCGCAAGCAGCCAGGCCTTGAAGTCGCGCCGGAGCGCATCATCGGCAAGGATGCGGTCGCGGTCGATCTGGTTCTCCAGCGTCGATTCCTCGAACGTCCTGGTGGCCGCGTCGTATTTGAACACCTTGAGCAGATAGTCGGAGCGGAAATCGTGCAGCGCCGATTTCGGTGCGATCGAGATCTGGATGTTAGTCTCGATCCGATCGATCATCGCATCATAGGGAACAGTGCGGCTGCCGAGCAGCCCTTGCCAATCGCCATTTTCCAGCCAGCGCCGCGCGACCTCGGCGCAGGTGACAGGCTTGCCGTCGCCATCGGTCTGGTGTGCGTCGTGCGCCTTCATCACCAGATTGAACGTCATCGGCAGGCGCGTCGCGGTGTTGCTGCCGTCCGGCCTGGTCTCGAACCGGGCCAGCCGATAGATCAGCCGGATCTCGCCGCAGGACTCCTCCGAGACATAGGCGCGGTCCATGCGATTGACGATGCCGGCCAGCACGAAGCGCGTGTCGGGGGATTTCAGCGCGGCGCGATCGAACAGCTGGACGTCGAAACCTTCGCCGACGCCGATGGTCTCGCCTGGCGAGGCCGCCTTGTGCTGCGCGATGTAGCGATCGAACTCCGCATCGATCGCCGGCGGAATTGCGTTCAGCTGCGGCAGCGAGGCGAACAGCCGATCGCTGGTCAGCGGAACATTCGCGTTCCGCTCAGGCTGCAGCAGGCGGGAAATCGACACAACATCGCTCTGGTCAAGCTTGCGGAGGAGATCGGGATCGGTGATCGCGGTGCCGCGCGCGAGCGGCGCGTTCTCAGCTGCCGAGAGCGACATGACGCCGCCAAACAACAGAATGGCAGCCAGGAGAATTCGCAGCGCGCGGCTCATGCCTCCAGTAACACCGCGCGTGACAGCCTATTCAAGTAAAAAGGCGCTTCACGCGGTGGTGAAGCGCCTCCTCGAGAAGTCGAATATCGAACGCTTAGCGCCCGACGATCAGGCCCTTCGCGGTGACAACCACCCATCGGCCATCCTGGCGGCGGATCGCATCGACGCGGCCGATGCCTGGGATGGGATCGCCGGCATAGACCTCGTACAGGCCACCCCGGCCCTCGATCAGCGCGCCGCCATTGGCGACGTCGCGGAGCCTCCAGCCGTCAATCGTCGGCAGGCGGCCGACCTCGGTCTTCGGCGCGGCGGGCGCGGGCGCCGGGGCAGCAGCGGCCGTCGCGACCTGGGTCGGAGCCGGCGCGATCGAGCCGGTGGTCTCCTTCGCCGGCGCCGCGGCTGCGGCCTGCGCGGGGGCGGCCGGCGGCGTAGTGCGGAGCTTGTCGACGGTCTCGGACAGCTTTGCGAGCTTGGCCATCGGCTCGGCCTGCGCCTTCTCGAGCTTGTCGAGGCGATCGTTGGCCCGGTTGAATTGGCTGACGCCGGTCTTCGAATTGTGCTCGACATTGGCCTTCAGCGCGACGATGTCTGCATCGATCCGCGAGACCGACGCATCCAACGCGCTGGTGTCGGCGACCTGCGCCGGCACCGGGCTGGCGAAATGCATCATGCCGGCGGTCGCGAGCGCGCCGCTGACGGCGCCGACGCAGGCCGCTATCGCCACCACCGCAGCCATCGCCGACAGGCGGCGCTTGTTGCCGGTGTCCCGCACCTCGTCGGCCTTCACATGCGGGGCAAACTCTTCGCGGTCCCAGGACCGTTCCGAGGGCGCCATGACGATCAGCTTGCCGTGTTTAGGTTCGGGCTTGGTTTCAGCCTTAACGTCAGTCTCAACGTCAGTCTTGGTTTCGAATTCCGGGACCTCGATCCTTGAAGCCTCGATCTTTGGCGGCTCGACCTTCGGAATGTCCGGCTTGGGCGGCGTCTCATGGTCGGGGGCGATCGAGGGGGCCTCGATGCCGGCGGCAGCCTCGACGGCCTGCGGCGCAGCGGCGTCGCCAGTCCGGTCACCCGTCTCTTGGCCGGCCAGTTCGGGCATTGATTCGCTCACGGCTCAAATACTCCAGTCCAGGTTGACTTTTTGGTAACTTTCATTGCTTGCGAATTCCTTACCTCGCGACCCGCTTACCGAAATTTTAGGAACTCGTCGGAGGCCGAATTGGGTCGGGAAAGTGGAACCGGCGTGGCGGCGTACAACAAATTGTCAGCCCATGTTGCCCTGCGGCAGACCCGCGGGGCTTAGCCGAAGGGGTTGTTTGCCCGTCACTGTTCCCCGGCTAACATAGGCCGTCCCGTCAGCCAGAAGGCGTTTGGGGGTGCCATGACGATCGAGAAATGCATCAACGTGTTTGGTGTCGATGACGTCATCTTCGAGGAGGGCTCGACCGGTCGCGAGCTGTTCGTCGTGCTCGACGGCGAGGTCGAGATCGCCAAGGTCGACGGCGCGCGCAAGACCAGCATCATCAAGCTCGGCAAGGGCGAGTTCTTCGGCGAGATGGCCGTGATCGACGGCTCAGCGCGCTCGGCAACCGCGATTGCTTCCGCTCCGAACACGAAGGTGATGCGGATCAACCACGCCCGCTTCGTCTATCTCGTCAGCCAGCAGCCGGCGTTCGCGCTGATGGTGATGGACGCGCTGTCGAAACGACTGCGCGCCTCCAACGCGGTCACCTACCGGGCAGCGCAATCATGAGCGAGCGAAAGCCGACCGCATTCCCGATCCTGATGAAGAACGACATCTGCTCGCTGATCCAGGCGACGGACGACGTCTACCAGATCCGCTTCTCCAACCGCGCCGCCAATGCCTATCTCGTGCGCGGCTCGGCGCGCACCATCCTGATCGATGTCGGGTTGTCCTCGAACTATCCGGCGATGGTCGAGTGCCTGAACTTCGCCGGCTGCCCGCCAGAGAAGATCGACATGGTGGTGCTGAGCCACGAACATCTCGACCATATCGGCGCCGCCTGGCACTTCAACGAGCGCCGCACCTATGTCGCCGCCCATCGGCTTGCCGCCAACAAGATCATGCTGCGCGACGACTTTTCCATGCTGCGCAAGATGTTCAACGAGCCGAACGTCCCAATCAACATCGACATCTGGCTCGAGGAAGGCAATCTGATCGACCTCGGCAATTTCCGCCTCAACGTGATGTACACGCCGGGCCATACCTCGGCCTGCATCACGCTGTTCGACCAGGACAAGGGCTTGCTGTTCGCCGCAGACACCCTGATGCCCGGCGGCGTAATGGGCGGCGTGTTCGGCTCCGGCAGCATCTCCGACTACATCCAGTCGCTGGAGCGCATCAAGGGGCTGAACACGAAGATCCTGCTGTCAGGGCACGGACGGCTGTCGGACACACCGCAGGACGACGTGCGCATTGCCATTGCGCGCTCGCACGGCCTGCTGGAGGACACAGCGCAATTGTTCGACGCGCTGGATGCGCGCTCGAACTTCGAGCCAATCATGCAGTCGGTGCGGGATTTGAACAAGCTGGATGATTGATTCGTCATTGCGAGCGCAGCGAAGCAATCCAGAATCCCGCCGCAGTGACAGTCTGGATTGCTTCGCTGCGCTCGCAATGACGCAGTGTGGGTTATCAGCCCGGCTCACATCACCACCGGCTTATCCGGCAGCTCGTTCGGATGCGGGCCAGCCGGCGGATAGTACTTGGCCAGCTCCTTCGACACCGCAGCAATGCCGTCAATCACGCCGCGCTCGAACTGGCCCGCGCCGAACTCGGCCTCCATCGCGCGGCAGATCGTCTCCCAGCCCTCGCTGCCGACCTTCGCGTCGATGCCGCGATCGGCGATGATCTCGACATCGCGGTCGGCGAGCAGCAGGTAGATCAGCACGCCGTTATTATGTGCGGTGTCCCAGATCCGCAAATGCGAGAACACGTCGAGCGCTCGCTCGCGGGCATGCTGATTGCGAAACAGCGGACGGCCGTCGAGCGCGCCTTCGACGACGAAGCGGACCTGGCCGGAATGCGTCGCCTCGCTTCGCTTGATGGCCTGCTCGATGCGGTCGAGCACGCCTTGCGGAAACACCTGCCTCGCACGCCAATGATGCTGCACGAGATGCCTGACGATGCGCCCAATGCTCATGGCTACCAGCTCCCCGAGGCGCCGCCGCCACCAAAGCTGCCGCCGCCGCCGCTGAAGCTGCCATTGTCACTGGACGATGACCCGCTGCTCCAGCTGCTTCCCGACGAGGAACCGCTCGACCACGAGCCGCCGCGCGACGACCCCGTCGATGCCGGAAACAGATCGGCGATGAAGGACAGCACGAACCCGGTGATCCCGGCGAGCAAGGCTACCCCTGCGGATCCGATGATGAGCAACGCCAGGATGGCGATCACGCTGCCGGTTGCGACCGAACCCAGCAATCGCCCCAGCAGCGCGCGCAGGAAACCGCCGACGACGAGCGAGGCAAACAGGACGACCGGTGCGAGCGGCCCGATCTCGTCCAGATTGGCAAAATTCACGCTGCGTGAGGGAACCGGCAGTGGCTCGCCGTCGACGACGCGCATCATCCGCTCGACGCCGGCCGAGATGCCGCCGGCGAAATCACCGTCCCTGAATTTTGGCGTGATGACCTCGTCAATGATCCGCCGCGACGTCACGTCGGTGAGCGCGCCTTCGAGGCCGTAGCCAACCTCGATGCGCAGATGCCGGTCGTTCTTAGCGACCACGAGGATCGCGCCGTCGTCGACCTTCTTGCGGCCGACCTTCCAGGCCTCCGCAACGCGGATGGAGAATTGCTCGATCGTCTCCGGGTCCGTGGTCGGCACGATCAGCACTGCGAGCTGGCTGCCCTTCCGCGTTTCGAAGTCGCTGAGCTTCTGCGACAGAACGGCAATGTCACTGCTCGACAGCGTGCCGGTCCGGTCGACCACGCGGCCGGTGAGCTGCGGCACGGCGACGTCGGCTGAGGCGGAGAACGCCCAGCCAAGGACGAGCGCGAACACGACCATCGCTCGCCACAACGTAGCTGTCATCGCCCGGCTCGACCGGGCGATCCAGTATTCCAGGGACGCCAGCGGGATACGGAGAGGCCGCGGCGTACTGGATCCCCCGCCTTCGCGGGGAATGACAGTGGTGGGTGGAGCGCGCATCGGGAGCGGACGCGCTTACTTCGACGGCGCGGGCGCCGGATTGAAATCGACTTTCGGCGCGGTCGAGATTTCCTTCTCGTTCTCGACCGAGAAATTCGGCTTCTCCTTGTAGCCGAACATCATCGCGGTCAGGTTGTTCGGGAACGATCGGACGGTGACGTTATACTCCTGCACCGCCTTGATGTAGCGGTTGCGCGCGACCGTGATGCGGTTCTCGGTGCCTTCGAGCTGGGACATCAGGTCCTTGAACAGGGCGTCCGATTTGAGCTGCGGATAATTTTCCGTGACTACAAGAAGCCGCGACAACGCGCTGGAGAGCTCGCCTTGGGCGGCCTGGAACTTCTGGAAAGCGGAGGGATCGTTGAGCACCTCCGGCGTCGCCTGGATGCTGCCGACCTTGGCGCGGGCATTGGTGACCCCGAGCAGCACGTCCTTCTCCTGCTGCGCAAAGCCCTTCACCGAGTTGACGAGATTGGGCACGAGATCGGCGCGGCGCTGATACTGGTTCACCACCTCGGACCAGTTGGCCTTGATCTGCTCGTCCTCGCTCTGGATCGCGTTGTAGCCGCAATTGGTGAGGCTGAGCGAGGCCAGCGCTGCCAGCACGGTCAGGATCTTGCGCATCAAAATTTCTCCCGGTGGAATCGGGTGCAAATTACCAGATTTTGGCGCTACACACTCAACTGTCGTCCCGGACAAGCGCAAGCGCAGATCCGGGACGACGAGGAGAGTTAGCCGCCCACCTTCGCGTCCTTGATCGCCTTCCAGATCTTCTGCGGCGTCAGCGGGGTGTTGAGCTGGGTGATGCCGAGCTCGGCCAATGCATCCATCACGCCGTTGGTGACGCAAGGCGGGCCGCCGATGGCGCCGGATTCGCCGCAGCCCTTGGCGCCGAGCGGATTGGTGCGGCAGGGCGCGGAATCGTCGAGCGTCACCACGATCGGCGGGACGTCATCGGCGCGCGGGATGCAATAGTCCTGATAGCTCGCGGTCAGGAGCTGGCCGTCGGCATCATAGGACACGCCCTCATACAGCGCCTGGCCGATGCCCTGCGCGACGCCGCCATGGATCTGCCCCGTCACCAGCATCGGGTTCACGGCCACACCGACGTCGTCGACGGTGGTGTAGCGCACGACCTTGGACACGCCGGTGTCCGGATCGATCTCGACCTCACAGATGTGGGTACCGTTGGGCCAGCTGGGACCGTCGACCTCGCCCTCGGAATCGACGCTGAGCTTTGCGCTACTCTCCTTCTCGGCGATGTCAAACAGGCTGATGCGACGGTCTGTGCCGACCACGGTGAGCATGCCGCCCTGGTACTCGATATCCTCGACCGAGGTCTCCAGCATGTTCGCCGCCTTCTCGCGCGCCTTCTGGATCAGATCGTTGGAGGAGACCGCGACGGCCGTGCCGCCGACGAACAGCGAGCGCGAGCCGACGCTGCCAAAGCCCATCGCGAGATCCGTGTCTCCCTGGATGACGTCGATCTTGTCCATGGGGATGCCGAGCGTGTCGGAGATCATCTGGGTGTAGGTGGTCTGCAGCCCCTGCCCCATCGCCATGGTGCCGGAATGCAGCACGACCCGGCCTTGCGACGTCGCATGCAGGCTGACTTTCTCGGTATGAGCGCGGCCGCCGGTCCATTCGATGTAGGAGGTGAGACCGCGGCCGTAGAGCAAGCCCTTCTTCTTCGCGGCCTTCTTGCGCGCGGCAAAGCCGTCCCAGTCGGCGAGTTTTACCGCGCGATCGAGCATGTGGGCGAAGGCGCCGGAATCGTACACCTGACCGGCGGCGTTGGTGTAGGGCAGCTGCGCCGGCTTGATGTAGTTCGCTTTGCGGATCGCGCGCGGATCCATGCCGATTTTTCGCGCGGCAGCGTCGAACAGGCGCTCGACGATGAAGACGGCTTCCGGACGACCAGCACCACGATAGGCACCGACCGGCGCGGTGTGGGTCATCACCGATTTGACCTCGAAATGCACTAGCGGCAGGTCGTAGACGCCGGTCTGCACGAATGGCCCGAGCACAAGCGGGATGATGTTGGCCGCGCCCGAGGAATACGCGCCGGTGCAGCCGATCGAGGTGACGCGATAGGCCAGCACCTTGCCCTTCTCGTCGAGCGCGAAGGACGCCGTCGAGGTGAGATCGCGGCCGTGGGTGCCGCCGACGAATTCGTCGGTGCGGTCACCGCGCCAGCGGATCTTCCGGTTCAGCTTGGTCGCGACATAGGCGACGATACCGTCTTCCGGATAGAGGTTGGTCTTCTGGCCAAAGCCGCCGCCGATGTCGCCGACCAGCACGCGCACGCTGTCCTTGGGGCGCTTCAGCACGGCTTCGGCCAGCACATCGCGGGTCGAGGCCGGGGTCTGCGACTGCACGTGCAGGAGGAGGCGGCCGGTCTTCCTGTCGATCTCGGCAATGGTCGAGCGCGGCTCCATCGCCGACGGCGCGAGGCGCTGGCTGACGAGATCGAGCTCGACTGTGTGCGCGGCCTTGGCGAAGGCCTCATCCACCTTGGCGGCATCGCCATAGCTCATCGCACCGACGATGTTATCAGGGGCGTCCGGCCACACCACGGGCGCGCCGGGTTTCACGGCCTCGACGGGATCGACTACGGCGGGCTGCACGTCGTATTCGATCACGATCGCTTCGGCCGCGCTCTGTGCCTCTGCACGCGACGAAGCCACCACGGCCGCCACCGCCTCGCCGGTGTAGCGCACGATCTCATGGGCGAGCAGCCGCCGCGGCGGCACCGTCATCGGCTTGCCGTCGGGGCGCTTGAAGATGCTCAGGGTCGGGATGGTGCCGACGTCGTCCTTGACCAGATCAGCGCCGGTGTAGATCGCGGTGATGCCAGGCATCGATGCCGCAGCGCTGGTGTCGATCGAGACGATCTTGGCGTGCGCATGCGGTGAGCGCAGCAGGTGCAACCACAGCGCGCCGTCCTCCGGCTTGTCGTCGATGAATTGCCCCTTCCCGGTGAGCAGCCGCTGGTCTTCCAAACGCTTGACGGGCTGGCCCGCTCCGAAACGCAAATTGCCGGGAAGAATGTTCATTCCGCTGGATCCTCGGGGTCTCTTGAAATTCGGGCTGCCTTTTAGCGGAACGAGCCATGCGAGACCAGCCGCGCTTTTGGGCGGCGGGACCATGGATTCGTCATGCCCGGAGGGGCCTACGCCAGCTCTCTGAGAGCCGCTTCCACCACTTTGCGTGCGTCGGCTGTCAGCGGGGCCTGCGGCGGGACGGGATCGCCCACGTCATAGCCCTGGATCGCGAGCCCGGTCTTGATGCAGGCGGCGAGGTTGAAGCGGGCGAAGGCCTCGTTGATGCGCCACAGCCTGCGCTGGAGCGCCATGGCCTCGTCCCAGCGGCCGGCCTGGCAGAGGTCGTAGAGCGCGACGCTGTGGCGCGGGATGATGCAGGCTGGTCCCGCCATCCAGCCGAGGCCGCCGATCAGCATCACCGCAGCCGGGATGTGGGCGGAGGCCGAGAACACGCGCAAGCGATCGCCGCAGCGGTTCATGATCGAGAGCAGCCGCCCGGTGTTGGTCGAAGCATCCTTGATGTAGCCGATGCGCGGATGCTCGGCGAGGCGCGCGATGATGTCGAGGGTCAGGTCCGAGCGCTGGAATTGCGGATTGGTGTAGATGACGACCGGAATATTCACGGCGTCCGCGATGCTGCGGAAATAGGACTCGACCTGGGCATCGGCGAGCGGGAAGTAGGCCTCGAGGATCGCCAGAATGCCGCTGGCACCGAGCCTCTCATAGGCCTGCGCCTGCGCCACCGCATCGGCCGTCGAGGTCGACGCGACGCCAGCAACCACAGGCACGCGACCCTTCGCAGCCTCGATCGTGGTCTGCACCACCGCCATGCGCTGCGCGGCGTTGAGATAGGCGAACTCACCGGTCGAGCCGAGCGGCGTCAGCCCGTGCACGCCGGCGCCGATCAAATCGTCGCAGAGCTTTGCGAGCACGTTGGTGCGCACCTCGCCGTTGGCATCGACGGGCGAGACGAGATAGGGAAAGACGCCGTGAAAGTCGGTCATGTCAGGGTGACCCCCGGAAAGCTGGGTAGCGCCAGACGGGTATTAGCAATGCCCGCGCCGGCGATCAAACCTTGAGCAGCCGCACCCGCGTACCCCAGGGGTCGATCGCCTCGACGCCATCCGCCAGCGCCGTGACCCGCGCGCCAGCCTCGCGCAGGCGCTCTTCCTGCGCGGCAAGCAGCTCCTGCTTCTCCGTCACCAGCGAAAACCAGACGAGCCCCGTCGTGGCGTCGTCGCGTTGGCCGGCGCCTTGGCTCTGCCAGACATTCATGCCGAGATGATGGTGATAGCGGCCCGATGAGAGGAACGCGGCACCGCCACGGCGGCGGGTCGGATCGAGGCCAATCGTGCCATGATAGAAGCGCTCGGCCTGTGCGAGATCGCCGACGCGCAGATGCATGTGGCCGACGCGGAGGCCGTCCGGCGCCTTGGCATAATCGGCAACGCGTGTATTCGTCAGCGACAGCAGGTCGGGGATGTTGAGCTCGTCGGCCGCCATCTTGACGCTGCCTTCGCTCCACTGCCATTGCGAGGGATCGCGATCGGCATAGACCTCGATGCCATTGCCTTCGGGGTCGTCGAGATAGACGGACTCACTGACGAGGTGATCGGCAAAGCCCGACAGCTTCACGCGGTGCGAGGCGGCGTGCACCAGCCAGCGCGCTAGGTCCTTGCGCGTCGGCATCAGGAACGCAGTGTGATAGAGGCCGGCGGCGTTGCGCGGCTCGATCGCGGCGTCGGGATGGGCTTCCAGCACCAGCAGCGTGATGCCGGCCGTGCCGAGTGTTGCGACGTTGGCCGAACGCGCCATCACGGTGAGGCCGATGACGTCGCGGTAGTAGTCGGCAACCTTGTCGAGATTCTTCACCCGCAGCGTCACCATGCCGACCCGCATCGGCGTGCGGCTGGCATAGGTCGGCCCGACGCCTTGCGGATTGCCTTCGGCGCGCGCGGCTGCCGCTGCAGCCATAACGAGCGAGGCTGCTCCGGCGAGTTGAAGCAGGGTGCGGCGGGTGAGGTCGATGGTCATCGGTCAGGGCTCGCTGGAAACGTTTAAGGCCGTACGGCGCAACTCTCTGAGTGCTACACGTTCCCGTGAGCGGCTCCCAATCACATGTTCGTCGGCCCTTCGTCCACCGGAGGACTGGCCACCCGGCCAGTTTCGCCAGGGGCCGCGACATCCCAGATTGTGGACAGCTTACAGGAGCCTTCCATGACCGACTTCACCCCCCTCACCTCCCTGTCATCCGCGCTCGCGGATGTCGTGGCGCACATCGCGCCGTCCGTCATCTCCGTGCATTCGCATCGCTCCCGCTCAACCGGCTTCGTCTGGAAGCCCGGCCTGATCGTGACCGCCGACGAGGCACTGGCCGATGAGGGCGACGTCCAGATCGTTCTTCCCGATGGCAGCACGACGGCCGCCACGATCGTCGGCCGCGACCACACCACCGATATCGCGCTGCTGCGCGCTGATACCGGCATCGCCCCGGTCAAGCTGGCCACGACGGTCCCTGCCCTCGGCGGGCTGTCGGTCGTGGTCGCCGCCAATCGGGATGCGCCGAGCGCAGCGCTCGGAATGGTGTCGGTTTCAGGCAAGAGCTGGCGATCCTTGCGCGGCGGCGAGATCGATGCGCGGATCGAGCTCGATGTCCGCCTGCGTCCCAGCCAGGAAGGCGGCCTTGCCCTTGACGCATCCGGCGAGGCCTTCGGCATGACTGTGCTCGGACCACGGCGGGTGCTGGTGATCCCGACGGCCACGATCGAGCGCGTCGCGGCGCAGCTCGAGGCGCGCGGCCGCATCGCGCGCGGATATCTCGGGCTCGGGCTGCAGCCGCTGCGGCTCGACGACGGCATCGGCGCGATGGTAATGAATGTCGACAAGGCCGGTCCGGCGGCCGCGGCCGGCATCCGCCAGGGCGACGTGATCGTGGCGGTCAACGACCAGAAGCTCTCCGGCGTGCGCGCGCTGTTGCGAACATTGGGACCCGCGAGCGTCGGCCAGGTGGTCGATGTCGCAGTCCGCCGCGGCGGCGAGCCTGTGAGCTTCAAGGTCACGATTGGCGAGAGGCCGGAGGCGTGAGCGAGGACAACGCACCCGAGATCGTGCTGTCCCTCGAGATCGACGATCCTGCGCTGGCCGACCGCCTCGCGACGCTGCTCGGCAGTGTCGTGGGGCTTCGCCTTGCCGCCCCCGGCGAGACCGCCACGGCGAGCGTCGTCGCGCGCGATCCGCGCGTCATGCCGGAAGATATTGCGCTGACGCAGCGCGAGCTCGACGTGCTGGCATTGATGGCGGAAGGTGCCTCCAACAAGATGATCGCGCGGCAGCTCAACATCTCCGTGCATACCGTGAAATTCCACGTCGGCTCGCTGCTCGACAAGCTGGATGCCACCGGCCGCACCGATGCTGTCGCGCATGCGGCGCGCCGCGGCGTGATCGAGCTATAGCGCGATCGGGAAGCTGAGCTGGACGGTCAGGCCCGGCGCGTTGTCATGCAGCGCGATCTCGGCGCCGTGGAGCCGCGACACCGCCGCGACCAGGCTCAGGCCCAGGCCGTTGCCCGGCGTATAGCGGCTCTGCTCGAGCCGGTAGAAGCGCTTGAATACGTGATCGTGCTGGTCGGCGGCAATGCCCGGACCATCATCGGCGATGGCGATCGTCGCACTGTTGCCGGCATTGCGGCAGGTCACCGTGACCTTTCCGCCCGGGCGGCCATGCTTGATCGCGTTGTCGACGAGATTGGCGATGGCATCGAACAACAGGTCGCGATCGCCTGTTACGGCGACCTCGCGGTCACCGCCGAGACTAAGGCGCGTCGCGACCTGCTCGGCGGCGGCGTCATAGAGCTCGACGACCTCGCCGGCAATCTCGGCGAGGTCGAGCGCGCGAAATGCGCGCCTGCGGGCGCGGGTCTCGATCTCCGAGATCCGCGTGATCGAGGCGAACATGCCAAGCACGGAATCGAGGTCGGCGATGGTGTCGCCGATCAGCGCGGCATCGGCCTCACTGCTGCGCTCGTGGTGATAGGCCTTTTCCAGCCGGCCCCGCATGCGCGTCAGCGGCGTGCGCAGATCGTGGGCGACGTTGTCGCTGACCTGCTTGACCTCCCCCATCAGCGTCTCGATACGATCGAGCATCTGGTTGAGGTTTTCGGCGACACGGTCCCACTCGTCGTGGCTGCCGCGCAGGGGAATGCGGCGATCGAGGCCGGACAGCATGATGGCGCGGCTGGTGGCATTGATCTCCTCGATCCGCCCGACCGTGCGCCGCGTCACCAGCACGGCGGCGAGGCCTGCCAGCACCACGAGCAGCACGGCGACCGCGATCATCGCGAGCTCGAGCATCGCGATGAAGCCGCTGTCGTCGCCGACATCGCCGACCCGGCTCCGCACATAGGCGAGCGTGCCGAAATAGACATACGCCATGATCGCCGCCACGATCAGGCCGAAGATCGCGATCGCGATCAGCGCGAGGCGGAAGGTCGAGGAACGAAGCGTGTTAGCCAGGAGCACGGAGGCAATATCCGATGCCGCGAATGGTGTGGATCAATGGATAGGCCTGGGCATCGTCGACCTTGCGGCGGACGCGTCCGACATAGACGTCGATGATGTTGGTGGAGGGATCGAAATGCAGATCCCAGACATGCTGGAGCAGCATCGCGCGGGAGACGACGCGGCCCTCGTTACGAACGAGATATTCGAGCAGCTGGAACTCACGCGGCAGCAGCGGAATCTTGCGGCCGCGGCGGCTGGCGTTGCGCGCGATCAGATCGACCGCGAGATCGCCGACGCGCAAGATGGTTTCCTTGGCGATGGTCTCGCTGCGGCGACCAAGCGCCTCGAGCCGCGCGAGCAGCTCGACGAAGGAGAACGGCTTGACGAGATAATCGTCGCCGCCGGCGCGCAGGCCGCGCACGCGGTCGTCGACCTCGCCGAGCGCGGAGATGATCAGGAACGGCGCGGCAACGCCATCGTCACGCATTTGCCGCATCACGGCAATGCCGTCGATGTCGGGCAGCATGCGGTCGATCGTGATCACGGCATAGTCGCGCGCGACACCGTGGCTGAGGGCTTCACGGCCCGTCGCGGCGAGATCGACATCGTAGCCGGAGGTTGTCAGCTCCTCGACGAGCTGGCCTGCGGTTTCCGGATCGTCCTCGACGACCAGGATGCGGCGGTGGCCTCCGGTCATGACAAACTCCGCGCGACGATCGCCACCAGACTATCCCGTTCCGGGGCTGAGCGGAACCGCCCGGTGGCGATCGCGACAATGGTGCGGTACGGCGATGCTAGTACCAACTATCCCCGCACACATTGACCCATTGCCACCCATACGGCGTCAAGCTCCTGCGCCAGCAGCCATCGTCGTAATAGTTGGCGTAGTAGGGCGCGCCGAAGACGGCGAAACGGCGGAAATGGTGATGGCGGAAGAAGAAGGCGTGACGGCCGATGAAAGGCCGACCATGCAGGCCTGTGCCGGCGAAACGCGGCCCGATCGCCGCATGCGCGAAGCGCGCGCCGCCGAAGGCCGGTCCGCCAAAGCCCGGTCCACCGACATGGGCGAAGTGCGCACCGCCGCCCATGCCGCCGACATGCATGCCGCCGAAGCCGCCTGCGTGCATGCCGCCACCGAAGCCACCGCCGTGCATCCCGCCGCCGAAGCCGCCGCCAGCACGTCCGCCGCCGCCGAAGCCACCACCCCCATGGCCGCCGCCCCCGCCTCCGCCACCGCGAGCGAGAACGGGCGAAGCGACCGCCATCGTCGCAGCCATAGCCGCCGCGACGATGCCAGTGAGAAGCCTGTTGTTCATCTGACTATCCTCCTTGTCGCGGCGACAGTCTCGCCGCTCCAGAGGATCAGATGAGGAAAATGCGCCCTCACCTTCAACTTACAAATGCGCCAGATTCTGACGCGGAAGTTAGGGAAGCGAAGCTCTCTCACTCCCTCTCCCCGTCCTTACGGGCAGAGATAAGGACTCACGCCCGCTTGCCGCCGTTCTTCTCCGCCGCACGACGCATCGCCTCGGCGAGGGCGCCGCCGCCACCGGAAGAGTCCTGGTTGCGCGGCGCCGACGAGGTCATGCGAGCGCTGTTGCGCGTGTTGTCGCGCTGCATGCCGGGGGCGTCCTTCTTGGCGCCGACCTCGTCGTCGAGGCGCAGGGTCAGCGAAATACGCTTGCGGGCGACCTCGAAGTCCAGCACCTTCACCTTGACGATGTCGCCGGGCTTCACCACCTCGCGCGGATCCTTGATGAAGGTTTTCGACATCGCCGAGATGTGCACGAGGCCATCCTGGTGCACGCCGATATCGACGAAGGCGCCGAAGGCGGCGACGTTGGTCACGGTGCCCTCGAGGATCATGCCCTTCTGGAGATGCTTGATCTCCTCGACGCCCTCCTTGAACACCGCGGCCTTGAACGCCGGACGAGGGTCGCGGCCGGGCTTTTCCAGCTCGCGCAAAATGTCGGTGACGGTCGGTAGACCAAAGGTCTCATCGACGAAATCCTTCGGCTTGAGCGTACGAACCACCTCGCTGCTGCCGATCAGCGCCTTGATGTCGCTCTTGGTCGCTGCGAGAATCCGGCGCACCACCGGATAGGCTTCCGGATGCACGCCGGAGGCATCGAGCGGATCCTCGCCGCCGAGGATGCGCAGGAAGCCGGCGCACTGCTCGAACGCCTTGGGACCGAGCCGCGGCACTTCCTTCAACGCCTTGCGCGACTTGAACGGGCCGTTGGCGTCACGGTGCGCGACGATGCTCTGCGCTAGGCCGGAGCCCACGCCCGACACGCGGGCGAGCAACGGTGCCGAAGCGGTGTTGACGTCGACGCCGACCGCGTTCACGCAGTCTTCGACCACCGCATCGAGCGATTTTGCAAGCTTGGCCTGGCCGAGATCGTGCTGATACTGGCCGACGCCGATCGCCTTGGGCTCGATCTTGACGAGCTCGGCGAGCGGATCCTGCAGACGGCGCGCGATCGAGACCGCACCGCGCAGGGTGACGTCGAGATCCGGCAACTCTTCCGAAGCGAAAGCCGAGGCCGAATAGACCGACGCGCCGGCTTCCGACACCACGATCTTGGACATCTTCAGCTCGGCGAGGCCCTTGACGAGATCGCCCGCGAGCTTGTCGGTCTCGCGCGAGGCGGTGCCGTTGCCGATCGCGATCAGTTCGACGCGGTGCTTGATCGCAAGCTTGCCGAGGGTCGCGAGCGATTCGTTCCACTGCCGCTGCGGTTCATGCGGATAAATCACGGCGGTATCGACCACCTTGCCGGTCGCATCGGTCACGGCGACCTTGACGCCGGTGCGGTAGCCGGGATCGAGCCCCATGGTGGCGCGGGTGCCGGCGGGCGCGGCCAGCAGGAGGTCGCGCAGGTTCGAGGCGAACACGCGCACGGCTTCGGTCTCGGCCGCATTCCATAACCGCATGCGCAGGTCGATATTGAGATGCACCTGGATCTTGGTGCGCCAGGCCCAGCGCACGGTGTCGATCAGCCAGCGGTCGCCGGTGCGCTTGAGGTCGGCGATGCCGAACCGCTTCATGATCTTCAGTTCATAGGCACCTGGCACGCCGGCTGGCGGCACTTCCGCTTCGGCCTGGATCTGGAGATCGAGGATCTCTTCCTTCTCGCCGCGGAACATCGCGAGGATACGGTGCGAGGGCAGCTTGGTCAGCGGCTCGGAGAAATCAAAATAGTCGGCGAATTTTTCGCCCTCGGTCTTCTTGCCGTCGCGCACCTTGGAGGCCATGCGCGCGTTGGTCCACATCTCCTCACGCAACACGCCGATCAGGTCGGCGTCTTCGTCAAAACGTTCGACCAGGATGGCGCGGGCGCCGTCGAGCGCGGCCACGGCATCCGCGACGCCCTTCTCGGCGTTGATGAAGCCTTCGGCGGCGACCTTGGGATCGTTGCCGGGCTCAGACATCAGCTGGTTGGCAAGCGGCTCGAGGCCGGCCTCCCTGGCGATCTCGGCCTTGGTGCGGCGCTTCGGCTTGAACGGCAGATAGATGTCTTCGAGGCGCGCCTTGCTGTCGGCGGCGAGAATGGAGGCTTCTAGCGCGGCATCGAGCTTGCCCTGCTCGCGGACTGATTCGAGGATCGCCTTGCGGCGGTCTTCGAGCTCGCGCAGGTAGCCCAGGCGCTCCTCCAGGGTGCGCAATTGCGCGTCGTCGAGCGCACCGGTCGCTTCCTTGCGGTAGCGCGCGATGAAGGGAACCGTGGCGCCGCCATCGAGCAGCGTCACCGTCGCCTCGACCTGCTCCGCCCGTACCCCAAGCTCCTGCGCAATTTTCTGGTTGATATTTGCCACGCGAGAATCCCTCTATATCCAAGCACGCGACGCGGGGGCGAACCACCGGCTGCGGGACGCCGCTTATGGACCAACCGAGGCTGATTCATCAAGGTGCGGTGCGCAACCGTCGACAGAGGATTTTTTGTTGAGCCGATGCGATCTCGCCACAATCGTGGGGATGTCGCGGCCTTGGTCACCATTGTTTGTGTCCCGGACGCGCTGCAACGCTCTTGCGTTGCTGCGCAGAGCCGGGACCCAGAAGGCGGCACGGTCCGCGGAGAGATGGGCCCCGGCTCTGCAGCGCACCGCCGAAGAGGCGTTGCGCTGCGTCCGGGGCACGAGAACGGACTATGGCGCACGCTGTCTCCACAATCGTCATTGCGAGCGCAGCGAAGCAATCCAGAATCCCTGCGCGGAAAGGCTCTGGATTGCTTCGCTGCGCTCGCAATGACGGAGTATGGAGCAACAGCGTCACTCTTGCAGCTCTCTTTTCATCTGCAGAACACCTTCGTATCCTCCGAATTTCGGTAAAGTGGAATATTTTGGCAAGCGTTGATTGACCCAGCGGTCGTGTCTTGCCTGGTGGAGGACACATGATCTTTTTGCCGCTTGACAGATGCCCCCTTCCACGGCTGGTTGCCCCCTGCCGGACCACCGAACTTCCCACGAGGACTATCCATGCGGACAATATCGGTCGGCGTCTTCAAGATCGCCACCAGGGGCCCCGGCGACGTTTCTGGCCTCATGAGCCTGATCGGCTCGGGCGCGATCGATCCGACATCCATCCTGGCGATCCTCGGCAAGACCGAAGGCAATGGCGGCGTCAACGACTTCACCCGCGAATATGCCGTCGCTGCGCTGTGCGCGGCGCTGGCGCCGAAGCTCGGCTTGACGCCGCATGAGGTCGAGCAGCGCATTGCGTTTGTGATGTCCGGTGGCACCGAGGGCGTGCTCAGCCCGCACATCACGGTGTTCACGCGCCAGGAGGCGGCGGCGCGTCCGGCAGGCATCTCCGGCAAGCGCCTGAGCATCGGCATGGCTCAGACGCGCGATTTTCTGCCTGAAGAGCTCGGCCGCTCGGCACAGATCGCCGAGACCGCCAAGGCGGTGAAGGCCGCGATGGCGGATGCCGGCATCGCTGACGCCGCCGACGTCCATTTCGTCCAGATCAAGTGCCCGCTGCTCACCAGCGACCGTGTCGAGGCGGCGGCCGCGCGCGGCAACAAGACGGCGACGATCAGCGCCTACAGCTCGATGGCCTATTCGCGCGGCGCCTCCGCACTCGGGGTTGCGGTTGCGCTCGGCGAGGTCGCGTCCGACATAAGCGATGACATCATGCTGCGGCGCTACGATCTGTTCTCGAAGGTCGCCTCGACCTCATCAGGGATCGAGCTGATGCACAACGTCGTCATCGTGCTCGGTAATTCGGCCTCATCAGTGAGCGAGTTCGAGATCGGGCATGCCGTGATGAGCGATGCCATCGATTCCGCGGCGGTGATGTCCGCATTGAAGAGCGTTGGGCTTGACGTCGATCTTGGCACCACGCCGCAACCGGGCCGCGAGCTCGTCAATATCTTCGCCAAGGCCGAGGCCTCGCCGAACGGCAGCGTCCGCGGCTTCCGTCACACCATGCTGGAGGACACCGATATCAGCTCGACACGCCACGCCCGCGCGGCCGTCGGCGGCTTGATTGCGGGCCTTGCCGGCACCAGCTCGGTCTACGTCTCCGGCGGCGCCGAGCACCAGGGACCTGCCGGCGGCGGACCAGTCGCGGTGATTGCGAGGCTTACGGACTGAGGTGG
The DNA here is from genome assembly GCF_040548225.1 of Bradyrhizobium sp. S3.12.5. NCBI lineage: Bacteria > Pseudomonadati > Pseudomonadota > Alphaproteobacteria > Hyphomicrobiales > Nitrobacteraceae > Bradyrhizobium > Bradyrhizobium sp. S3.12.5. The sequence continues at coordinate 83,246 of NZ_JBEPRF010000027.1, read as the reverse complement.
CGACCTCTCCGCCCGGCGCAACCCTGCCCTTCGCGCCGGCTCAGTTGATTCACGCGAGCGCTTGCGAAAAAGGTGGCCCCCGCACCTTGAGGGATTTGATTTCATGACTTTGCCGATGAGCTGGAACGAATGGGCGCAGCAGGATGGCGTGGGCCTGGCGGCGCGCGTCCGCAAGGGCGAGCTGACGGCGAAGGAACTGGCACGTCAGGCCGCAGCGGCCGTTGCCAAGGTCAATCCGACGCTGTCGGGCGTGGTCGAGCTGTTCGATGACGTGATCGCCGATCCCGCCAAGGACGGCGCCAATCTCGCCGGTCCGTTCGCCGGCCTGCCGTTCCTGATGAAGGATTTGGGGCCGACCATGAAGGGCCGCCTGCAGGAGATGGGATCGCTGCTGATGCGCGGCAATCGCGCTGCGGCAGACACGTTCCTGACCGGCAAGTTCCGCCACGCCGGCCTCAACCTGATCGGACGCACGACGACGCCCGAATTCGGCGTGTGCAGCTCAGCCGACAATCCCGCCGTGTATGTCACCCGCAATCCCTGGAACACCGACTACACCACCTGCGGCTCGTCCGCGGGCAGCGCCGCGATGGTCGCGGCCGGCGTGGTGCCGATCGCGCACGCGACCGACGGCGGCGGCTCGATCCGGATTCCCGCCGGGGTCAACGGGAATATCGGGCTGAAGGTGTCGCGCGGCGTGTTCTCGCTGGCGCCGCACATGTCGGATCTCACGGGCCTCGTCTCAATCCAGGGTTGCCAGTCGCGCACGGTGCGCGACACAGCCGCTTTCGTCGACCATGCCCGCGGGCCCGCGCCCGGCGAGTTCATGCCGTTCTGGACCACGGCACAGCCCTACAGCGAGATGATCAAGCGCGACCCGTCAAAGCTGCGCATCGCACTATCGCACACCTGGGGCGATTACACCGCGACGCCCGAGATCGTAGCCGAACTGGAGAGGACCGGCCGCTTCCTCGAAGGTCTCGGCCATCACGTCGAGTACGCGCTGCCCGAGCTCGATTTCCGCGCCGCCTTCGCGGCGCAGACCACCTGCTACATCTCGAATTTTTCCGTGGTGATCTCCAACATGCTCGCCGCGCGCGGGCTGGAGCGCCCGCCGGAGGACCTGATCGAGCCGATGAATATCCGGATCTGGGAAGCCGGGCTTCACGCCAGCTTTGCCGATCGGGCGAAGATGCAGGCTGTATTCAATACGACCTCGCGCGGCTTCGGCAGCTTCTTCGAGCAGTGGGACGTGATCCTGACGCCGATCACGGCGCTGCCGACGCCGAAGGTCGGCACCAAGGAATATCTCACCCTCTCCGACAATCCCGATGTGCTCGACTGGTTCGGCAATCTCTGGCGCTTCTTCGCCTTCACGCCGCTTGCGAACCTCTGCGGCATGCCGGCGATCTCGATGCCGATGGCCGCGCAAGAGCATGGTCTCCCGCTCGGCATCCAGGCCATCGCGAAGCAGGCCAATGACGGCCTGCTGCTGCAGCTCGCCGCCCAGATCGAGCGCGCGCTCGACGGCAAGTGGAACGGCGGCAACACGGCAAAGGTTCACGTGGCGAAGGTGTAACTTAGGCTTTGTCCTTGGCCGCATTTCGCACAATGGCCTTGTCCACGCGCAACCGTGACACGCCCTGATCGGCGAGCATGCGCGCCGCGGGGCTTCGCATCTCCGGAAAGAGAGCGACGAGCGCATCGGTGCCCGTCACGGCAGGATTGCCGACCTCCTGGGCATGAAGCACGGCACGCTGGTCGACGCGCTCGAACGCCGGCGTGGGCACGGCGCTTCCTGCCTCGGTCACGATGTGCTTGAGCTCGTTATCGAGATACTGCACGAGGCTTTGTCTTAGCTTGTCAAGATCGGCATCGCAGGCGAGCATCACGATCGACGCGTCAGCATCATCGATCAGGGCCAGCAGCAGATGCTCGAGCGTCGCGTATTGATGGCGACGCCGATCAGCGTAATCGAGTGCCCGTCGTTTCGTGGCCGTGTAGTTTGCGGAAACCGGGCGCTGCGGCAGGTCGAGCAACGCTTCGATCCGCTCGAGCCGCTTCATCGGATCGAGCGTCGCCAGGAGCTCGTATTTGTCCCTGATCGGCAACTTCATCCGCGTCGCGACGGTATCGGCGATCTGTCCGGGATCTCGCATTTGATCGAAGAACAGCCAGATGTCCGGCACCAGAATTCCGTGAGCCGCCGTGTAATCCTGGAAGCGCTGATAGATCCTTCGGATCAAATCCCGCGCGTCACGGGCGGCTGCCTCGCTGACGTCAGCGACCTCGGCCCGATAGGCCGTCGCTTCAGCGGCAAAGCCGCGTAGCGCGACACGCCGAAGCCCCCGCGTCAGCACCCTGAACGTGCCGTCGCCGAGCGGTTCGAGTTCGAGCAGCTGGGCCAGGACACCGATCTCGTAGACATCGGAGAATCGGGGATCATCGACGGCCGCCTCTCGCTGGATCGCCAGCACGACCTCGCGCCCGCCTTCAAACGCCTGGTTCAGAGCCTCGACGGAGCTCTGGCGGCCCACGAACATGGGGTAGATCGCATGCGGAAATGGAACGAGATCGCGCAGCGGAACGGCCGGGTAGAACGCCGTTGCAGTGTTGAGCCGTGTAAGCGGCGTAGCCGTGTCGCGGCGCTCGGCGTGGAGCAGCGCCGACAACGTGTTCCAGTCGGCAACGCCGAGCATTCTCGACACCAGTTCGAGGCTCTCGCTGTGACTGATGGTGACGGCCTTGGTGGTCAGGGTGTCGCGCAGGGTCTGCGCCATAGCCTTGACATCGCGAAAATCGCGCATCAGTTCGTCCTCTGCATGAGCGATCCAGGTGTGTCAGGCGGTTGCGTTGCTGACCCGGTCGCTCGGGCAAAGGGGGCCGATCAGGGCTCGATACGTTCACCGTTCCACGGAGGGCGCAACCGGCAGGTCGTATCAACCTGCCGGAAAAGTGACGCAAAGCTGGTTGGCTGTCAATCTCAGTTCTTCACGGTCGGAATCGCTTCGTCCGGCTGCTGCTGTCCGAGCTTGAGCATCGCAAGCGCCTTGTCGAGCGCTTCGCGCAAGGCCAGCGCCGCTGCCGGGCTGCAGCGCAGATGCGCGGTCTGAACCACGTCGACCCTGACGGCGGCGCCGATCGGCATCAGGAGGTTCGCAGCGAGCTCGATCTGGATCGCACCGTTGTGATGGCCGAAGCAGGAGGCGCCGTCGAAATAGATGATCGGCGCCCGCTCGGAGCTCGAGCTGGAAATGGTCACAGGGCCCTGGCTGGTGGCGGGCGTTTCGGGATCGGCCATGGGCACTCCTTGGGCTAGTCGACGGGCGAAGCGCGCCCACCATCGTTGCTTCGGCCGGCTCTGTCGAGGCCAAACCGGCCGCAGGGCCGCCGCGGGGCACATTCAGAGTTTTGCGCCGTTCCCGACACTGGTCTAAAACGTCAGCATGTCCACCACACCGACCATACTTCCCTTCGAGGAACTCGCCGAAGCCATCAAGGGCCGCCGCTCCGATTACGGCCATATCAGCGGGCTCCAGCTCGACCGGTTCGCACCGGGCGAAGCCTGGTCGAGCCTGCCCTATCGCCCCGTCTTCGTCGGCGACACCGAGACCGGCGTGCTGCATGGCGGCGTCGTCACCGCGATGCTGGACGAGAGCTGCGGCATGGCGGTGCAGCTCGCGCTCGACGGCACCAGCGCGATCGCGACGCTCGATTTGCGCATCGACTACCAGAAGCCGGCTACGCCCGGCCTCGACATCAAGGCGCATTCGGTCTGCTACCGCACCACCCGCTCGATCGCCTTCGTGCGCTCCACGGCTTACCAGGAGTCGGAGGACGATCCGGTGGCGACCGCCACCGCCTGCTTCATGATCGGCGCCAACCGCACCAACATGCTTGCAGACCGCAGGATGGAGTCGCGCAGCATTCCGACGCTGGAGGCGCCGGAGGATCCGGATGGGCCGTTCGCCAACAGCCCGTTCGCGCGCTGCCTCGGTATTCGCCTGAATGATGACGGCACGTTGACGATGCCGTTCTCGCCAAAAATCATCGGCAACCCGATCCTGCCGGCGATCCATGGCGGCATGACCGGTGCCTTCCTCGAGACCACCGCGATCCTCGGCGTGCGGCGCGAGCTCGGGATCGCGACGCTGCCGAAGCCGATCGGGCTGACCGTCAACTATCTGCGCTCCGGCCGGGCACTGGACACAATTGCCAATGTCTCCATTGTGAAGCAGGGCCGGCGTATTGTCGCTTTCGAGGCGCGGGCCTGGCAGGACGATCCGGACAAGCCGATCGCATCGGCCTTCGGTCATTTCATGCTGCGCCAGAGCCCCGGGGATGGAGCAGGATCAGGCCGAGATCTCGCGGTGACGAACACGAGGCTGCCATGCGGCCACCGCGACAATGCTCCGTAGACTCCCGGAGGTACCGAAAACCGATCGTCTCCTTCACGAGCGCTTAAGTTGCACGTCTTATGATCGCCCATCATTGATCAGCGGGCGGTGCAGTACATGAGCATGCGGGAAAAGCGCCGCAAGAAGCGCGTCGCGTTCGACAATTGGTACGACACTACCCTCGTCGCCATCGATGGCACCTGGTCGCACAATGCGAAATTGCATGATATTTCAGACAGCGGTGCCAAGCTTCGCATCAGTAGTGAAGTCGCAGAGCGCGCGTGCAACGAGGAGTTCTTCCTCATGATCACGCCGGACGGAAGAGTTTCCAGGCGAGCCAAGATGGTCTGGAAAGATGGAAGCGATATCGGGATTCATTTTGTTACCGCGCCACGATCGCCGTCGCGCGAGAAGTCGTAAAATCATGCCGACCGTTCTGGAGCGCGCAATCGCCGGCTTCACTGCTCGCTCGTCGAAACGCAACGCCGCGATCGACGGCGCAAGGATTGCATCGCTCGCGGAATCCATTGATGCGGTCATTGCCGGACTCGTCGCCGAGCGGACCGGTTTGATTCGGCGGGTGAAGCGACTTCTGGATGAACCCGAAACTCTCGCGAAATGTAGTTCCGCCAGCAACGTGCAGCCGTCCAAGTCGGAGTTAAAACGTGTCGAGAACCGTCTCCGATCGCTCGACCTTCAGCTCTCGGAATGCCGGCACATCGAGGGCGCAATCGCGAATTTGCGCGGCCTGACAGGTGGCACGGGGCGAGCCGCAGGCGTATGAGGCGCCAACAGGCTTGCGGGCCGGGTAACGCCGCGCGGATCGATACGCCCGGTCCTCGCCACATTGGGACTTGACGGGCGACACCCGCGCCTACAACGATACCGCGGTTTCCACGAGAGGTACCGTCCGTGCGGCATCCGATCGACATCGTCGCCATGTTCGCCGCCATCTGGCTGTTGGCGTCGATGGTGCTCGACGCGCTGACGCCGAAGGAGCTGACGGCGGTCATGATCGCCATCGCGATCGGGCCCGCCGTAGTCATCACCGCCGTGTTCTATTACCTGCGCTGCCCGCGCATGGATTTCGCGGTGATCTTCGCAGCGCTCTGGCTGATCTCGGACATCGGCATTGCCTTCATCTCGCCGAAGGAACTGCCGCATTTCCTGATCGTGCTCGGCTTCGTGCCGGCGGCGCTGATCGGCATCGTGCTGCACTGGCAGCGCTTCCAGCGCCGCCATGAGCGGTTGCCTGTGCCGTCGGCGAAGCGCGGCTAGCGCGGCAGCAGATTCGTCTTCGCGAGATCCACGACCTCGTCGCCGCGGCCGTTCATCACCGCACGCAGCACCCACAAGCTAAACCCCTTGACCTGCTCCGCGGTGATGGTCGGCGGCATCGACAGCTCCTGCTTGGCGGTGACGACGTCGAGCAGCGCCGGACCGTTGTGGGCCAGCATCTCCTTCATCGCGCCCGGGAGCTCGCCGGGGTCCTCGACGCGCTTGGCGAAGATACCCATCGCACGTGCCATCGCGGCGAAATCGGGATTCTCCAGATCGACATTGGTGTCGACAAAGCCCGCCGCCTTCATCTCCAGCGCGACGAAGCCGAGCACGCCGTTGTTGAAGACGACAATCTTCACCGGCAGCTTCATCTGCGTCAGCGTGATCAGATCGCCCATGAGCATGGTGAAGCCGCCGTCGCCCGAGAGCGAGATCACCTGACGGGCGGGCTGCGAGGCCTGCACGCCGATCGCCTGCGGCATGGCGTTGGCCATCGAGCCGTGCACGAAGGAGCCGATCAGCCGGCGGCGACCGTTCATATTGAGATAGCGCGCAGCCCACACAGTGGGCGTGCCGACATCGGCGGTGAAGACGGCATCGTCACTCGCGTGGTCGCTGATGACTTTTGCGAGATATTGCGGATGGATCGGTTTGCTGCCCGGCGTGCCCTTGGCAAGCGAGTCGAGGCCCTCACGCGCCTTCTTGTAGTGCGCGACGGCATCGTCGAGATGCTTGCGCTGCGTCCTGGTCTTGAGCAGCGGCAGCAGCGCCTCGATGGTCAGCTTGACGTCGCCGACGAGGCCGAGATCGATCTTGCAGCGCCGTCCCAGATTTTCCGGGCGAATGTCGATCTGCGCGATCTTCGCATCATCAGGGAAGAACTGCCTGTAGGGAAAATCCGTGCCGAGCATCACCAGCGCATCGCAGGCGCGCATGGCGGCGTAGCCCGAGGAGAATCCGATGAAACCGGTCATGCCGACATCGTAGGGATTATCGTATTCGACATGCTCCTTGCCGCCGAGCGCGTGAACGATCGGGCTCTTCAGGGCTTCGGCAAGCTGCATCAGCGGCGCATGCGCGCCGGCACAGCCGCGGCCGCAGAACAGCGTGATGCGCTCGGCGCCGTTAAGGAGATCCGCGAGCGTCCTCAGCTCGTCGGCCTGCGGCACGATCTTTGGCGCGGACAACGCAAGCCCGCGGGTCGTCGACAGCGCGCGCTTCGGCGGCGTGCGGAAGGCGACGTCGCCGGGCATGGCAACGACGGCGACGCCACGCAGGCCCACCGCCGCGCGGATCGCGTTCTCCAGCACGAAAGGTAGCTGGCTCGGATCCGAGATCAGCTCGCAATAATGGCTGCATTCGCGAAACAGGTTTTGCGGATGAGTTTCCTGAAAATAGCCGCCGCCGATCTCGGCCGAGGGGATCTGCGCCGCGATCGCCAGCACCGGAACGCGGCTGCGATGGGCGTCGAACAGGCCATTGATCAGGTGCAGATTGCCCGGCCCGCAGGAACCCGCGCACACCGCAAGGCTGCCGGTCATCTCGGCTTCGCCGGCGGCCGCGAAGGCCGCGACCTCCTCGTGGCGGACGTGCACCCATTCGATGGTACCGCGGCGGCGCAGCGCCTCGGTAAGACCGTTCAGGCTGTCGCCGACAATGCCATAGATGCGCTTGACGCCGGCCTGTTCGAGCGTTGCCACGAACAGATCGGCTATGTTGTTGATCGCCATGTCGGTCTCCTGATCTCACGGATAGCAGCAAGATAGGACAACGCACGACCGTGACGACATCACGGCTTGTTTATTGCGGTGTCAGTCTTTCACAATCGCCCGATCATAGGCGTCGATTGTCGCTTTCGCGCGCGCCGCGACATCCGTAGCCGTCATGCCGGGCTTGTACAGGCTGGAGCCGAGCCCGAACGCGGTGACGCCGCCCTTGATGTATTCCGCAAAGTTCTGGTCGGAGACGCCGCCGACGGCTGCGATCATCACACCGGCCGGCAACACGGCGCGGATCGCGGCAATGCCGGAAGCGCCGAGCACGCTCGCCGGAAAGAACTTTAAGCCCGATGCGCCGGAGCGCGCCGCGAGCAGCGCCTCGGTCGGCGAGAACACGCCCGGCAACGTCACCATGGCGTACTGATGTGCACGCGCGAGCACCTGCGTATCCACATTCGGCGAGACCATCAGCGTGCCGCCGACGTCGTTGAGGCGATCGACATCCGCTGTGGTCAGCACAGTGCCGGCGCCGATGAGAACCCCGGCCGGTGCCTGCTTCACGGCGGTGCCGATCGAGCGGAATGGGTCCGGCGAGTTCAGGGGGATCTCGATCGCGGTCATGCCGGCCTCGATCAGCACGCCGACGATGGCCTCGGTCTCCTCGGGCTTGACGCCGCGCAGGATCGCGACCAGGGGCCGTTTCATCGGCGGAAAGGGAACGCTCATCTCGAAGGTCCTTCTATGTCGTCCAGATTGCCGCAGCGGCCATCGACAGGCCGCGGCGCACCGCGTCATCGGCATCGATCGGGTTCACGTCGACCTTCAGCGCGTCGAAGGCCTGCCGGTACAGAGCCGCCAGCCGCCCGGACGCGATCAGCGTGATGCCGGCTTTCGGCATAGTGCCTGAGAGACCCGCCGCCAGCTCGACGCCGATCAACGTGCCCGACAGCGTTTCGCGCGCCGCGGCCGGCGTGCCGCCGAACAGCAGCTGACGCGACCGCGCACCGAACAGGAGGTTTGCGGCGAAGGCCGGCGCCCCGTAGGCGGCTTTCACCGCCGCATTGAAGCTCGCGACATCCTCGGCCTCATCGGCGCCGGCCACCGCGAGCGACAAGATCGTCTCGCGCGATACGACGCTGAAGAGCTCACCAGTCATGAAGGTCGAAAAATGCGCGACCGTGCCGTCCTTCACCCGCACCCATTTGGAATGCGTGCCGGGCATGCAGACCAGCGCCTCGCCGGCGGGTTCCAGGCCGAGTGCGCCGAGCAATTGCGTCTCTTCGCCCCGCATCACGTCCGGCGCGGCTGTGTCGCGCTGCGCGATGCCCGGCAGGATGCGGATGTCGCGCCCTTCGCCCGGCACACGCGCGGCCTGCTTGAGGATTGCCGGCAAGGGCGCTGGCGTGTCGACGTAGCCGGCCTCGACCCAGCCGGTTTTGGCGCCGGCCATGCCGCAGACCAGAACCGGCAGATGATCCGGCGCGGCAACCGCCGCCAGGTGCGATTGCAGCACGCCGGGAAAGCCGGTCCTGGCGGCCGCCATCATGCCCTCGTCGCTGCGGCGCTCGGCCAGCACGTGACCTGCGCGATCGACCAGCCAGAGCCGAAAGCTGCTGGTGCCCCAGTCCACCGCGACAAAAGCGGGTTCGGTCATTTCGAATCGTATCCTTGGTCTTCCCTTGGTCTCACGGCCAAGACGTCGTCTCGCGACAATGAGACGGGCGCTTCGCAAATCTGCCCCGGGATATCGGCAATTGGTGCCCCAAACCAGCCTTTTCTCGCAGGTCTGGGGCACGGCCCACGCTGGCACACCGCTTGCTGAAGCTGTTCTTGTTTACGTCCCGGAACGCGCAGCAAGACGCGTCAACATCAGATGAGGAAACCCATGGAGATCGGCTATTTCACGATGCCTTCGCACCCGCCGGAGTGTGGCCTGAAGGAAGGAAACGACTGGGACCTGCAGACCCTGCGCTGGCTCGACGAGCTCGGCTATCAGGAGGCCTGGGTCGGCGAGCATCACACTGCGCCGTGGGAACCCAATCCCACCCCGGACCTTCTGATCGCGCAGGCGCTGATGCAGACCAAGAATATCCGCATCGGCCCGGGCGGCTTCCTGCTGCCCTATCACCACCCGGCCGAGCTCGCCAACCGCGTCGCGATGCTGGACCACCTCTCCGAGGGCCGCCTTAATTTCGGCGTCGCGGCGAGCGGCCTGCCGAGCGACTGGGCGATGTTCAACGTCGACGGCATGAGCGGGCAGAACCGCGACATGACCCGCGAGGCGCTGGAGATCATCCTGAAGCTGTGGTCCGATCCCGCGCCCTTCACCTACAAGGGCAAATTCTGGACGGTGACCAAGCCGGACACGATGTTCGATTTCCTCAAGCCCCACATCAAGCCGTTGCAGGCGCCGCATCCGCCGATCGGCGTTGCCGGGCTGTCGAAGAACTCGGATACGCTCAAGCTCGCGGGCGAGCGCGGCTTCATCCCGATGAGCCTCAACCTCAACCCGGCCTATGTCGGCAGCCATTGGGATTCGGTCGAGATTGGCGCTGCCAAGACCGGACGCAAGCCGAACCGCGCGGACTGGCGTCTGGTGCGTGAAGTGTTCGTCGCCGACACCGACGAGGAGGCCTGGAAGCTCTCGACCGGCGACATGATGGGCCGGATGATGCACGAGTACTTCCTGCCGCTGCTCGGCCATTTCGGCTTCAAGGATTATCTGAAGCACGCGCCCGACGTGCCCGATAGCGACGTCACCGTCGAATATTGCGCCAAGCGGAACTGGGTCGTCGGCTCGCCCGCGACGGTCGCCGAGAAGATCGAGAAGATCTACGACGAGGTCGGCGGCTTCGGCGTGCTGCTGGTGTTTGGCTTCGACTACAAGCACAAGCCGGAAGCCTGGCACCACTCGCTCTCGCTGCTCAAGAACGAGGTGATGCCGCGCCTGAAGCATCTCGGCTCCGCGAAGAAGGCGGCTTGACCGAATGCGGGTGCGGCGCGAACCTGCCGCACCCGTATTCAATTCGGAGATTTTCGCGTGAGCGTCGACGCAAAAGATTTCAAGCAGGCGATGCGCCAATGCACCGGCGCGGTTGCGCTGGTCACGGTGGGCGCCGAGCACGGCAAGCGCACGGGACTCACGGTGACCTCGGCCTGCTCGCTGTCGGATAGTCCGCCGTCGCTGATCGTCAGCGTCAACCGCAACGCCAGCGCGCATGGGCGCATCCGCGAGGAAGGCGCCTTCGCGATCAATTTCCTGCACGAGGATCACGCGCTGCTGGCGCTGACCTTCAGCGGCCAGAAGGGCATCAATGGCGACGACCGCTTTGCGTTCGGCCAGTGGACACGCGGAGCAACCGGGGCACCCGTGCTGACGGATGCGGTGGCCGCGTTCGACTGCGTGCTGACGCAGGAATTCGAGACCAGGACGCATTCGATCTTCGTCGGCGAGGTGCGCGGCGCGACGCATTCCGACGGGGCCTCGCCTCTGGTCTATCTGCGCAGCAGTTTCCACAGCCCGCACGAAATCCGCGGCACAGTTTCAGTCGGCGACCTTGATTCGCGGCATCTGAGCTGGAGCGATTTTTCGTAGTGTCTTCCCTTCTCCCCTTGTGGGAGAAGGTGGCGCGAAGCGCCGGATGAGGGGTATCTCTCCGCGCACACAAGTGGCGATGTGAATTCGCGGAGCCAGACCCCTCACCCGTCTCGCCGCTGCGCGGCGAGCCACCCTCTCCCACAAGGGGAGAGGGAAAGAAAAGCGCTATTGCGCGGTCTCGATCTTCAGCTGCTTGATCTTGCGATACAACGTCGCGCGGCTGAGCTTCAACGCCCGTGCCGCTTCGGTGACGCGGCCGCCATGCTTGCGGAGCGCTTCGACGATCGTCACGCGCTCGGCCGCTTCGAGATCGCTCTCCGCGGCCCTTCCGCCAAACGGCGGCAGGTCGAGATCAGCGTCGGTGATGACGCCCTCCTCCGCCGTGCAGCCGGCGAGCCGCAGCACGTGGCGGAGCTGACGCATGTTGCCGGGGTAGGAATAGGCCGACAGCAGCGACCAGGCTTCATCCGATAGCCTGCAGTTCGGCGCCTCCTCGCGCGCGATCTGGCGGATGATGTCATCCCGGTCGGCGCGCTCGCGCAGCGCCGGCAGCCGCACCTCCATGCCGCGCAAGCGGAAATAGAGGTCGGCGCGGAAGGCGCCCTGCTCGGCCATGCGGCCGAGATCGCGATGGGTGGCGCTGATCAATCGGATATCCACCGGTACCGGCTTCAGCGCACCGAGCGGCCAGACCTCGCGATTCTCCAGCACGCGCAAGAGCCGCGTCTGCAGCGCGATCGGCATGTCGCCGATCTCATCCAGGAACAGCGTACCGCCGTCGGCCTGCACGATCAGGCCCTTCGAGCCGTCGCGGCGTGCGCCGGTGAAGGCGCCGGCCTCGTAGCCGAACAGCTCGGCGTCGATCAGGCTCTCCGGCATCGCCGCGCAGTTCAGCGCAACGTAGTTGTTGCGGGCACGGTTGCTCGCGGCATGAATCGCGCGCGCGAACACATCCTTGCCGACGCCGGTCTCGCCATGCAGCAGCACCGGCAGATTGTGATCGCCGATGCTCCTCAGCCGCTTCATGCTTTTGACCAGGCCGGGATCATTGCCTGCTAGCCGATGCAACGCGTCGAACCGATCGACGGACGCATCACGGCGCAGCGTCGAGGATTTTGCACGCAGCGGCGGCGCAACATGGCCCTGGCCCAAAGGGCGGCCATCGGCGCGGCGGAGCTCGACGATCTCGTCCGCATGGCGCGAATGGTCGATCTTGACGTAGCGCGACAGATCGATGCCGGATGCAATCAGGCCATCGGTCAGGCCCAGCAAGGCACGCGCCGATCGGCAGGCGCCGACGATGCGGCGATCGTCATCATAGGCGAGCAGGCCGCTGCCGCCATCGCCCGGCACAGTCGCGATCCACGCATTGCGGAAATGATCGCGGAAGATCGCGCCCTCCATGCGCCGCGTCGCCTCCATCGTCACCGCAAGTGCAAGCTGATGCGCGGCGCGTTCGAGATCCTCGCGGCAGGAGGTGATGTTAACGGCGCCGGCGAGGCGCCCGGCCTGATCGAACAGCGGAGCCACCGCGCAGGAGAACATGTGCCACTGTGCACGAAAATGCTCATCGCGATGCACCAGGATCGGCTTCCGCTCTGCGAGCGCGGTACCGAGCCCGTTGGTGCCCTCAAACGTCTCGGCAAAGTTCGAGCCGGTGTAGATCTTCCAGTCCATGAACATCCGCGCGTCGGCCTCGCCGGGCAGACGGCTGAACAGCATGGTCGCATTCGCGTCAGCGAGATTGACGCAATAGCCGGCATCGCGCAGCACGCGGGCGAGATCGTCGAGCTCGGGCGTCAGCAGCCTGATGGTCTGTTCCAAGGGCTCGGCGACGTGACGGATCTCGGCTTCAGTGAGCGTCTGCGGCGGGCCCTGGCGGGCGGGATCGAGCTTGTGGCTGATCAGGCAGCGCCGCCAGGAGGTCGCGATCCGCGACTCCGCGTCGACGTCAGCCGCATGATTGGCCACGGACAAGACACGGGCGACATGATTCGAGGCCGAAAGGCTGGCCATCGCGGACGTCTCCACCCTGTATTATTGTGCAAAGTCTGGCACCACAGGCGGGGATGTCAATCGGGAACCGGGACGACCCAACGGCGCACATCGCCGTCATGGCCGGGCTTGTCCCGGCCATCCACGCCTCTGCCGCGCATGCGAAAGAACGTGGATGCCCGGGACAAGCCCGGGCATGACGATGTGGAAGCAGATTGTCTCAAGCAACTCTGATTTGCTGCACCGCCGTCACCACGTGTCGATACACGGCCGCTTCTTCTCCGTCCGCACCGGCGGCTTCGGCACCGAACGGAGCCCCGCCATGATCCAGCGCCGCGTCTCGGCGGGGTCGATCACGTTGTCGATCTCGAACACCGAGGCAATCGAGACCGCCTTGCCGTTGGCGTAGAGCTCGGCGACCTTGTTGCGGTAATAGGTCTCGCGCTCCTCGGGATCGGCGATCGCCTCCATTTCCTTGCGGAAGCCGAGGCGAACATAGCCCTCCAGCCCCATGCCGCCGAACTCGCCGGTCGGCCAGGCCGCCGTGAAGAACGAGGCGTGGAAGCCGCCGCCGATCATCGACTGCGCGCCGAGGCCGTAGCCCTTGCGCAGCACGATGCCGAACAGCGGCACGGTGAGGCTCGCACCCGTCACGAACACGCGCGAGACGTGGCGCACGATCGCAGTCTTCTCGGCTTCCGGGCCAACCATGAAGCCGGGCGTGTCGCACAGCGAGACGATCGGCAGATCGAAGGCGTCGCAGAGCTGGAGGAAGCGCGCGGCCTTGTCGCCGGCATCGGCATCGATCGCGCCGCCGAGATGGCGCGGATTGTTGGCGATCAGGCCGAACGGTTTGCCTTCGATGCGGATCAGCGCGGTGATCATGCCGACGCCGTAGTCGCGGCGCAGCTCCAGCACGCTGTCCTTGTCGGCGACGAGATCGATCACGCTGCGGATGTCGTAGACACGTAGGCGATTCTCGGGGATCGCGCGGCGGAGCAGGCGCTGGTCGGCCGCCTGCCACTCCGTTACCGCGCCCTGGAAGTAGGACAGGTATTTCTGCGCGACGGATGTCGCCTCTTCTTCGTCCTCAACCACGATGTCGATGACGCCGTTCGGCGACTGGAACGAGACCGGACCGACCTCGGCCGGGTGATAGACGCCGAGCCCGCCGCCCTCGATCATCGCAGGACCACCCATGCCGATCGAGGCGTTCTTGGTGGCGATGATGACATCGCAACAGCCGAGCATCGCGGCGTTGCCAGCGAAGCAATAGCCGGAGACCACGCCGATGACAGGCACGAGACCGGAGAGCCTTGCGAACTGCACGAAGGATGGGCCGTCGAGGCCGGTCATGCCGAGCCGGTCGGTGTCGCCCGGACGGCCGCCGCCGCCCTCGGCATAAAACACCAGCGGCAGGCGCCAGTCTTCCGCCAGCGTGAGCATGCGGTCGATCTTCTTGTGGTTCATATGACCCTGCGTGCCCGCGAGCACGGTGTAGTCATAGGCCACGACAATGCAGCGCGCGGCATCGCCGCCGAACTTCTCGGCGTTGACGGTGGCAACGCCCATGACGAGGCCGTCGGCCGGGGTATTCCTGATGAGATCGTCGAGCTTGCGACGACGCCGCTGGGCGGCAATGGCGAGGCTGCCATATTCCATGAACGAGCCGTCGTCCACGAGCTGCGCGATGTTCTCGCGCGCGGTGCGCTGATTGGAGTTGCGGCGGCGCTCGACCGAGGCCGGGCGGTTCGCATCGAGCGTGTTGGCCTGGCGCGCGATCAGCTCGGCGAGATCGGGTCGGGTGTGGTCGAGATCGACATCGGCTTCGACCGCCGACGCATCCGCGGCGACGTCGAGCGGCTCGAGATAGAGGATCGACTCGCCATGCATCAGCGTGTCGCCGTCGCCGGCCGCGAGCTTCATGACGCGGCCGCCCTGTTCGGCCATCACCAGATGCTCCATCTTCATGGACTCGATCACGGCGAGCTGCTGCCCCGGGCGCACGATCTCGCCTTCCTTCACCTGGATGGTGACGATGGTGCCTTGCAAGGGCGCGGCGACCATCACCGTACCCTCTGGCACGATCTGCGCGACGTGGGTCTCGGCGGCGTGAGCGCCGCCTCGCTCGGCCGCAGCAAAATAGAGCGGCTTCGCCACGCCATCGGCCGCCTCGACCAGCTTTGCGACATTGCGATCGATGAAGTCGGTCGCAATGCGATTGGTCCGGAAATCCGGGTGCGCCAGCACTGCCTGGAGGAAGGCGATGTTGGTGACGACGCCGTCGATCCGGAACTCCCGTAGGGCACGCGACGCCTTAGCGACGACATCGTGCCAAGCTTCACCCGGCGTATGCACGATGACCTTGGCCAGCAGGGAGTCGAACGCCGCGCTGGTCTTGTAGCCGGCATAGCCAAAACTATCGACGCGGACGCCCGGCCCTGACGGCGGCTCGAACACGGCGAGCACGCCGCCGGTCGGATGCGTCGCGCCGGTTTCGTCCAGCGTCTCCATGTTGACGCGGAGCTGCATGGCATAGCCGCGGGGATTCGGAATTGAGTCCTGCGCCAGACCGAGCGAGGCCAATGTGCTGCCTGCAGCAATCGCAAGCTGGGCGCGGACGAGATCGAGGCCGAGCACCTCTTCCGTCACGGTGTGCTCGACCTGGAGCCGCGGATTGGCCTCGATGAAGGCAAAGCTGTCCTCGGCCGTGCCGTCGACCAGGAATTCGAAAGTGCCGAGACTGTCATAAGCCGCCGCCGTCGCGAGCTGCTTGGCCGCCTCGATGATGCGACCGCGCAAGGTCTCGCTGAGCGACGGGCTCGGCGCAACTTCGATCAACTTCTGATGCCGGCGCTGAATGGTGCATTCGCGCTCCCAGAGATGAGAGATCGCGCCGTGGCGGTCGCCGATGATCTGTACCTCGATATGGCGCGCCTGCCGGATCAGCCGCTCGGCATAGACGCCGTCATAGCCGAACGCCGCCTTGGCCTCGGACTGGCAGCGCGCATAGGCTTCCGCGAGATCGGCTGCGTTCTCGACAACACGCATGCCGCGGCCGCCGCCGCCGGCCATCGCCTTGATCACGATCGCCGCGTTGCTGCCGAGCGAGGTGAAGAACGCCGTGATCTCGTCGAGCGACGACGGACCGCTGGTGCCCGCAATGATCGGCACGCCGCAGCGTCTTGCCAGTTGCCGTGCCGCGACCTTGTCGCCGAACAGTTCGAGCGCTGCCGGCTTGGGCCCGACAAAGACGATGCCCGCGTCCGCGCAGGCCTTGGCGAACGCGGCATTCTCGCTCAGAAAACCATAGCCGGGATGCACGGCATAGCAGGAGGCAGCCTTCGCCGCCTTCACCACCGCTTCGATGTCGAGATAGGCCCGCGCACCGCGGCCGGAAATTTCCACCGCCTGGTCGGCCACGCGCACATGCAGCGACAGCGCATCGTCGGCCGGGTGGATCGCGACCGTGGCTATGCCTGCATCGGCCGCTGCGCGCGCGATACGGATGGCAATCTCGCCGCGATTGGCGATCAGGAGTTTTTTGAACGACATGCAGCGGTCTCCATGGCCCCGCAGCCAGACGCCGGGCGGCAGGTTCGATGATCCTGCTTCTTCACTTTAGCCGCAGTCGTCAAGGGAGAGGAAGCGGTCGCTGTAACAACTCCCGCGGGCCGGAATATCAGTTGGCCGGTGGCGCTTCGATGAGGCGAATAATCCGCATCACAGCAGACCGGATCGGCGCGATGACCGGCACGGTGAACATCAGCCGCAGGTCGCGCGCGGCCTCACCGAGTGGCCCGCCGCCGATGATGACCGCCTCGGCACCATCCTGCGCGATGCAGGCTTCGACCGCGCCGGCGAGCGCTACGCGCAGCCGCGCCGGATCGCGCATCAACTCTTGCGGATCGCCCTGGGCGAAGCGGGTACCGGTGTAGTGGGATCGCAATCCCAACGCGACCGGTAGCGCGTCGATCTTCGCCTTCAGCAACGGCGTCGTGGTCGCCACGCCGAAGCGGCGGCCGTTCTCTGCGGCTTCCAGCATCGAGGACTCGCCGATACCGACCGCGGGCAGCGTCATCGCCGACTTTATTCCCACGAGGCCGGGATCTCCAAAGGCGGAGACGATGATGCCGTCGCAGGAATTCTGTTGCGCTCTCGCGATCTCCTCGACCTCAGGGGCGGTCGCCTCGAGCGCGTGCGGTGTCACGATCATCGACGGCGCGCGCTCTGCCGTAGCGCCGAGGATGTCGAACCCGCCTATCGCGACGGACTTCGCGATGGCGACCATCATCGCGGTGGTCGCCTCAAGGCTGTTCGGATTGATCAGGAGGATGCGACGAGGGTTGGAGACCATCCCCCGGCTATACTAGGCCGCTCGCACGCCCGCAACGAACGCACTGACCTCGTCCTCCAGCGATTGCAGCTTCTCGGTCAGGCGTCCACTCGACTTCAGCACGAGGCCAGCGGCCTGGCCGGTCTCCGCCGTCGCATCGGTGACGCCGGAGATGTTTTGCGAGACCTGGTCGGTGCCGGAGGCCGCTTCCTGCACGCTGTGCGCAATGGCCTGCGTCGCGGCGCCCTGCTCCTCGACTGCGGCTGCGATCGACGAGGAGATCTCGTTGACCTCCATGATGGTCTTGCGAATGTTGTCGATGTTGCCGACGACCTGGTTGGTCTCGGCCTGGATCGCACTGATCTGCGCGCCGATCTCGTCGGTCGCCTTCGCGGTCTGGCTCGCCAGCGACTTCACTTCGCTCGCGACCACGGCAAATCCCTTGCCGGCCTCACCCGCGCGGGCGGCTTCGATCGTGGCATTGAGCGCAAGCAGATTGGTCTGCGAAGCGATCTGGTTGATGAGGTCGATGACCTCGCCGATCTTGTGGGCGGCCGCGGCCAGCCCCTGCACGGTGTCGTTGGTGCGCTGACCGTCGGCGGCCGCCTTGTCGGCCACGGACGCCGCCTGCGCGACGCGCTGGCTGATCTCGGTGATCGAGGACGACAGCTGGCCGGCGGCCGAGGCCACCGTCTGCACATTGCTCGAAGCCTGCTGGCAGGCGGTGGCGACGAAGCTCGCGCGATCGGTCGCCTTGTTCGCGGTCTCCGACATGCCTTGCGCAGCCTGCTGCATCGTCCGCGCCTCGTTGAAGACGTCGCGGACGACGGCCTGGACGCTTGCCTCGAACCTGCCGGCGAGATCGGTCATGGTCTTGCGCTTCTCGTCGTCGGCCCGCTGCTTGGTCTCCTGCTGCTCGGCATGCATCCGGCCTACCGCCGACGCATTGTCCTTGAACACGGCGAGCGCCCTGGCGAGCCCGCCGACCTCGTTGCTGAGGTTGGTGTAGGGCACCTCGAAGGCGCCGTCGCCAGCGGCGAGGCGCTCGGTCAAGTCGGTGATTTTCGCCAGCGGCCGGGTCACGCTGCGGCCGATCACGAAGGAGGCGCCGAGCACGAGCACAAACACCGCAAGGCACACCAGACCGAACGTCATCGCATCCTGGCGGAAGACGGCATCGACGTCGTCGAGATAGATACCTGTGCCGATGATCCAGCCCCAGGGCGAAAAGCCCTTTACATAGGAAATCTTGGCTACGGGCTGGTCGAAGCCGGGCTTCGGCCAGAGGTAGCTGTAGAAGCCCGCACCCTGCGTCTTGACGACGTCAACGAACCCCATGAACAGCGCGTTGCCGGCCGGATCTTTCATCCCAGAGAGATCCTTGCCGTCAAGCTCGGGCTTGATCGGGTGCATGACCATCTTGGGGGCCATGTCGTTGATCCAGAAATACTCGACCTTGTCGTAGCGCAGGCTCTTGATTTCGACCATCGCGGCGGCCTGCGCCTGCTCGCGCGTGAGCTTTCCGTCGCTCTCGAGCTTCTGGTAATGCGCCAGGATGCCGTAGCCGACATCGACCATGTGCTGCGTCTTGGCCTGGCGGTCGGCGACCATCTGGCTACGCAGGGTCGACAGCGCGATCGGCACCAGCGCGATCATGCCGAGGAGGCTGATGCCGACAATGAGGACCAGCTTGAAACTGATGCGGGAGAAAATCATCGGTGCTCACAAAATTGGCGGGGCTGATATGCCATTTTATCCTGATCGTCTTAGCAAAGCCTTAAGCATTCAGGTTCCCGAACTCCCGCAAAAGGTGCCCGGAAGCCGCCAGGGCTGGTCCGTCTGATGCGCACTTTGGAATTCGTCGACATTTTGCAATCGCATTGGAATGGCTCCAAAGACCGAGCGTCCAATGCTTTCGCGTTTCTAGAAGACCTCGATATCGGTCTTGCCAGCGTTGACTTGCGCGTTCCCCTGGCAGAACGATCGACGCAAGGCGTAGCCATTTGCCAGAGGCTCCATGCATCAATCGACAGACACCAGGACGCTTGACCTTCCCGCGCTGTGCGCAGCCGAGCGGCTCTTCATCTGGGGATTTCGCGCGAAGGCGCGAAGCGGGACCGCCGTTCCGACGGCGGCGGATGTCCGAGAGGTCTACGACCATTTTCGCGTCGGCGACGCCGTGCCCTCGCTGGAAGCGATCATCGAGATCTTTGCGTGCACGGCACATACGGCCGTTGAGGTTCATTGCCCCACTTGCCCGAAGATGTCGGAGAGCGAGCACGGAATTTTGCACGCGATCGCCGCGGCGCAAGAGGAGCGCATCGATGTCGCGCGCGAGCAGTTCGAAAGCTGGCTGCCTCCAGTTTGCGCGGATTGGGCGCTCGCCCCTGTCAGAGGACTTGCGACGATCTTCCGCATGGCCGGTCTCATCTTGCCGGATCGACACGTCCGGGCTCCCGGCGTTATGCAGACGATGGCGATGAAGAGCTGGTTCGTCGGAAGCCCCACATTGCACTGACGAGATCGTTCATGATGCAGGACAATCCGCGAGGCATGGAAGGCTGCGATGATTTCTGCCGCACTGCGCTCTCGCTGTTCCGGTTCATCGGCGCGGCCTATGCGACCGGCGCGTCCGATTGCTGGGAGGCGGCCTATCGCTTCGCGGACGAGGCGCCCGGCATTTCCGACAGCCCGCTGCTGGTCGCACGCGTTGCCGCGCTGGTCCGAATCCTGCGCTGCGGACGTGCCTGCGATCTGTGCTTCATGCCGCCGTCGTGCCGGCGGCTGTCAAAGGACGAGGCGGAATTGATGCGACTCCTGGCTGTTGCGCGTCGCAGGGACCCAGGTGAACTCAAGACCGCCGTCGGCCAGCTCGTCGGGATCGAGCAGGAGAGCGCGGCCACGCAGGCCGTCAACGCGCTTGCATTCTGCTGAGGCCTAGCGGGCACCCCTGCCGAGCACGAGGTCGATGGTGTGGGCAGCAATCTTGCGCAGCTGGGGCTCGTCACCGAAGGCGCGTTCGAGCACCGCGAGACCGCGCGTGACCGTGATGATGTGCAGCGCTGCGGCCGCCGGGTTGCCGCTGAACTCGCCGCGCTCGGCGCCCGCCGACAATGTGTCCTCAACCAGCGCGGTGATGCGCGACACCAGGTTCGCAAAAGCTCTCCGCGCGTCTTCGTCGAGCCCCTCGCCTTCAGCGGCGCCGAGCTCCATCAGCCCCCGCGTCGTCGGACATCCGCGCGGCGGCGAGCCGGATCGGAAATTGGTGATGGTCAGGTCGAAAAATGCGATGAGGCGCTTACGCAACGAGCCCGCGCCGAGCGCCTTCTGCAAGGCGACGAGATAGTCGCCGGCGTAGCGCTCATAGGCCTGGAGGAACAAGGCCTCCTTGCTGCCGAACGCATTGTAGAGGCTGCCGCGCTGAACGCCGGCATCGCGCGCGATGTCGGACAGCGAGGTGCCGCGCACGCCCTTGCGCCAGAACTGGTCGAACGCGATGCGCAGGACGTCGTCGTGATCGAACTCGCGCGGCCTCACATCATGCTCCCTGTCGACGGCATATTTGACACGATGTCAAAAACGTGCTTTCTGGACATCGTGTCAAAAATAAATTGGGATTGATAGCCCGTCTCGTCAATGGGCCGAACGGCCGGCGCTTGCATGCGCCCGGTCGATTGGGCTCGCATGCAAAGGGACCAGCTGATGCCTCTGCTTCACATCTCCATGCGCGCTGGTAAGCCCGAAGCCTACCGGCAGGCAATCCTGGACGGCCTCTATTGCGCGATGCGCGAGGCGCTGAACGTGCCTGAAGGTGACGAGTTCATGACCATCAGCGAGCTGTCGCCTGCAAACTTCCGTTGCGGCAACGCCTATGGCGTCAAGCGCAGCGACGACGCCGTGCTGATCCAGATCACCGTGTTCGCTTCGCGTACCCCTGAGCAGAAGAAGGCGCTGTACCGCCGGATCGCGGAACTGCTCGGCGACAACCCGGGCATCCGCCCCGAGGACATATTCGTCAACGTGCTCGATGCCCCCGCGGAGAACTGGTCTGTTGGGAACGGCGTCGCGCAATTCGCGTGAGGCCGCCGCGGCCTGTGACGCCCCCGAGCTCCGGGGCACATGTCCCCAAATCCCTGTCTTTGCGTGAAGTCGACGTAGTCGCAGCTTACTTTTCTCCGTGATCAGACGGATCAGAGGCTCTTGTGCGTGGAAGACGCTCCGTGGCCGCGGTGATATCCACTTGGCGACGGCCAGCTCCAGGCCTTCAGTGTCGCTCGGTCCGGCTCAAAGATCTCGATCTTGAGCGGATGGCATGCCGCAGCGTCGCTGGAATGGGTTGCGCTACAGTCTCCACCGGGACAGGCCGACAACGCGCCGAGCAGATCGATCTCCGCGAAGAACTCGATGAAGTCGCCGGGACGGACGGGGCTTGCCTTCATGAAATATTGGTGCGTGTCCCTGGTGAAGCCGGTGCACATGAAGACGTTGAGCACGTCGTGGACGTGATGCTCGACCGCGTGTGGCTCCATCGTCAGCTCGGCGGCAAGCGCGCGGCACAGGTTGGAATGCCAGCAGAAATCATAGCTGCCGCCGTTGAGCAACAGATTGGTGTAGGGATCGCAGCGCGTGCCGATGACATCGTGAATGCCGGCGCCGTCCTCGTCGAAACCATACCAGCCGAGCGTGTCGTGACTGATGGTCGCCATCGGCCGAAGATAGGGCATGTTACTCCAGAGCCGGTCGCCGGCGCCGACATGCGTGCCATAAAGCGCCCGCGTCTTGCCACTGAAGAAACGCTCGGAGAGATCGTCCGCGTTCCAGAGATTGAGGTCGCCGACCTGAGGGCCTTCGATGCTGACGATGCGGAAGAACTGGCCGCGCGCCACGCGAAATGTCCTGGCGTCGCGAGGCGGCACGGTGAGCTCGCGCGTCTTGACCATCGTGCTGCGCGCTTGCTCGAGCGCCGCCATGTCGGGCCCGGGCATTGTGCCCGCCGGATAGACGATCGTCGGTTTGGCGGCGCGGCGCGAAGCGGCGTCTGCGGGTGCGATTTTGGGCGACATGCAAGGCTCATCCCTGTGACTGCAATCCATCCTATCGCCTCACCTCAGCCGCTCGCAACGCACCCCTCCATGATTCCGTCGAGCTCGGCTTTCGATAGCACCCCGAGCTCGGCGATGAAGACGATCCGTGCGCGCGGCACGCCTGGCGTCGGCGCATCGCCCGGCGCCAGCGTCGCCCGGCCGCCGGCGAAGTGAAATACCATCAGACGTCCGGGCTGCTCGATCGTCTCGAACAGGCCTTTCGCGCGCGCAAGCTTCGGTGCCAGCTTGCCGATCGCCTGCTGCAGGCGCGGCAGCGAGAGCGGCCGGTCGGAGGTCCAGCTCAGCGTCTCGAAGCGTTCTTCTGCCGGCCGTTTCGGACCCGGCTCGCGCCGTGCCGGCGTGCGCTCGGTGCTCGCGGGAAACAACAATGCTGCGGGAATTTCACCATGCCGCGCGTCGACCACCACGGCAGGTGAGCGTAGCGCGCGGATAGCATTGCGTATCCGCTCCCCCGCCTCCTCGTCCGCCAGATCGAGCTTGCTCAACGCCACGATATCAGCGACGCGCAACTGCGATCGCATCAGCGCGTCGTCCAGGGCGGCCGGCGGCGTCGCCGCGTCCATCACGCAGAGCACGGTTTCCAGCGGCGCCTCGCGCAGGATCACGGGGTCCAGCAGATTGCGCACGATGTCGGCGGGATCGGCGACGCCGCTGGTTTCGATCACGATGTACTCCGGCTTCGGATCACGCCGCAGCAGCGTCGAGAGCGTGCGCAACAAATCGCCTTCGAGCGAACAGCAGATGCAGCCATTGGCAAGGCTGACCACGCCGTCGCTCGCGCCCGCGATCAGCTCCGCATCGATGTTGATCGCGCCGAAATCATTGACGATTGCGGCGATGCGCCGTCCGTCCGCGTTTGCCAGCAGATGGTTGACGACCGTCGTCTTGCCTGCCCCCAGAAAGCCCGTGACCAGGAGAATGGGGACCGGCATGGCTCAGCTCTCGACGACGGGCCGGCGGACGGGCTTACCGGGCCGCGCGGTCACATCCAGAATGCCGTCGCTGATCAGCGGCTGGCCACTGACGACGAGATGCCGCACGCCTTCGGACGGACGGTTCATCGCCGTGAAGGTCGCGCGGTCCGAGAGCTTCTCATAGTCGAACACGACGATATCGGCATCGGCATCCTTCGTGAGCCTGCCCTTGGCCCGCAGCGCCGGCGTGCTCTGCGACAGGATCTGTGCAGGGATCAGCGCGCATTTGCGCACGCCTTCGAGCAGCGACACGGCCTTGCGCTCGCGGACCCATTCGCGGATGAATTTTGTGAAGCAGCCGGCGGAGCGCGGATGCGAGGTGGCGTCATCGGGCAGCGGCCAGGCGCCGCCCTTGTAGGTGGTGCCGTCCGGCAGCGTCCACGGCATCGCATCGGAGGCGATCGCGCCGCCGGGATAGAGCACCGACATGTCGAGAAGGTCGCGATGATGCGCATTGTTCTCGGTATCGAGGATGTGCCAGAGCACCAGCGAGGACGGCTCCTCGGCTTGCGCCTTGAGCAGCTCCTCGCGGTCGTGGAAGCGATAGCCGTCGGTCACGCGCTGCACGGAGTCGTAGCCGGTGCCGTTGCGCTCGACGAACTCGGGATCGCTGAAGAAGGCGGCCGCCAGCACGGTCGAGCCGGTGCCGTAGGGGTAAGCCTCGACCGTGATCGGCAGGCCCTGGGCCTGCGCCTTCTCGATCAGCACGCGGCAGCGTTCGATGTCGGTCTTGCTGGACGAGTTGAAATGGCAGATGTGCATGTGCGCGCCGGTGGCACCGGCATAGCCGATCAGGCGGATATAGGCCTCCGCCGCGCTTTCAGGGTCGATGCGCGACATGTAGGCCACATGGGTGAAGGTCGGCACGTTCTGCTTGGCGGCGAGCTGGCACACCGCGGTCAGCTCCTGCACGCCGGCGCCCGGCGCATAGGCGTTCAGGATGCCAATGCCGATACCGCCCTCGTTCAGTCCGCGCGCGAGGCGTTCGAGGATGCCGGCGACCTCCGCATCGGTTGCGACGTTGTCCATCCAGCGGCGATCGCGCATGGCGTTGCCGAACGCTTCGAGCGAGCTCTCCGCGTTGGAGCCCGTCATCGCGCCGATGCGCGCAAACGCCCAGTTGGTGGCGGCGCCATAGTTCAGCACCCGGCCCTTCCGGGCCTGGCGCTCATACCAGGAGGCGACCGGCAGCACGCCGGCCTCGAGATCGAGCGTCGTCGTCACGCCGTCGAAGGCCTGCATGCGGTCGGCCGGGATCGACTGGCCATGGGCGTGCAAATCGATGAAGCCGGGCGCAACCACGAGCCCGGTCGCATCGATCACCCGCTCGGCGCCGCCGAGCGAGGAGCCGACGGCGGCGATCCTGCCGTCCACCACTGCCACGTCGCCGATGGCGTCCATTCCGCTCGCCGGATCCACCACCCGGCCGCCAGAGATCACCAAACCGCTCATATCGTCACTCCCGAAAGCAGAATGCCAGAACCTCCGAAGGCCCGGCAGCAGCTTCGGAGGCAGGTTCGGTCACATAGAGGCAGATTCTGGCAACAACGACCACCTCCGAGGATGCCGATGCATCATGCTTGCATGGGAGGTCCGGACGCGCGTTCTCGTCCTCGCGGCATGTTTTGCCCGAGCTATGCGCTCCTCTTCACACCCTCGTCCTGACGGAAAAGGGCGCAGGGAAGACCGGGCGCCGGCTGGCACCCATAAAACCCCCATGCGAAAATGATGCACACGCAATGCACAGGGGAGACACAGGGCAACCGAAACTCGGCCTTCCCTGCGCGATGGTTGACGGCTTATGCGCGCTCTCCCCGGAGACGAATTCCTTTTGCCTCCGTCGCGATCGCGAAATTCACGACCATCGCGCCGGTTGACGCGATGACGCCTTCGCAAACGCTTGACCGTAGCGACGACGGCCAGGACCACACGGTTTCGCCGTACGCAGGCATCCTGCTTCGCCAGGAGGCTTCGCAGGATACGGTCCTGCTCTGCCAACAACTCCGCAAGTATGGGCGCCGTTCGTCGACGCGGTTCGCGCCATGCTCACGAGGTTCATCTCGCCCTGCACGCTCGATTCCGCCTTGACGCCGCCCGCGTCCACCGCGTTTCGTGACGACGTACGACCGCCCCTTTTGTGGGCTGGGATGGCCGACACATACGACATTTCCGAATTTCGGTAAAGTGGAATATTTTCGACGAGGCGGCTTGACAGCGGGTTTACTGTTTCGTCCGACTGCACGCTGGTGCGGCCGAACCGGATCAAGCTGCAGGCCTTTCGGGAGCCTCCCCGCTGAGTTCCCCGCTTTTGCGCCACTGAGCCGGCGTGATGCCCATGTGGCTCTTGAAGGCGCGCTGGAACGCCGCTTCGGATTGATACCCGACAGCTTCCGCCACGGCGCCCGTCGAAAGCGAAGATTTTTTCAGTTCGTTCGCGGCGAGCGCCATCCGGATATCGGTCAGGAGATCAGCGGCTGAGCGCCCGAGCTTCTCCTGGAATTGCCGCGCGAGCGTCGCTCGCGACATGCCGCACAGACGCGCCAGCTCGGGCAGCGACCATGCGCGCGCCGGCTCCTTGAACAGGGCGGCTACCGCCGGCGCGAGACGCGGATGACCGGCTAATGCGAGCAGACCGCGTGGCGCGTCGTCCGTCAGGCTGGCGAGCCGCAGCACCAGCGCGAACATCGCACTCGACAGCGCGTTCAACATCGCACGTCCACCGAGGCGATCGCCTGCGGACTCGCTGCGCATCAAGGCGACGAGACCGGCGAGTTGCCCCGCCGTGTCTCTGTCGCCAGCGTCAGAGCCGGCATGCACGACGAGGCGCGGTGGCAGATAGCTACGTAGCAGGCGGTCATGCGGCGGCGCGATGGCAAAGTGTCCGCACAACAGATCGAGCCGTTCCTCCGAGCCGGGATTTTCGCTGATCGTGAAATTGAGAGATGCGCGATTGCGCGCCGGCAGCGGCACGGCCCCGCTGCCATCGTGCATGACGTGTCGGGGATTGCCCGGAAGCAGCAGGATGTCGCCGGGCTTAAGCTTGAGCGGCCGGCCCCCCGCCGGATCGTCCAGCATCGCCGAGCCGGCAAGCACGGCGTGATACGGAATTTCGTTCGGCTCGCCCGGCCCCTGGTCGATGCGCCACGGCGCGCCGTAGGCGCAGCGCAGGTCGAGCCGTCCGCGCACGGGCATCATCTCGAACAGCCGGCTCAGCCAATCCATGCGGTCTCCTAAGACCATCTCATCTCGAGACGTTTGAGCATATAATCGAGATTTATTGACATTCAAAGTATCAGTTCGCGACCCTATTGTCACTCCGCAATCGTTCACCAACCCGAACCAAGGAGTGGCACCATGTCCCGTCTTTCCGTTCCCCGTATCAACTCCGCAACCGGCGCGACCGCTGAAATCTATGCTCAGATCAAGAAGGCGATCGGTAGCGTGCCCAACACCTTTGCCGCGATCGGCGCCCATGGGCCGGACGCGCTCAAGGCCATCCTGCTTGCCGACAGCGTGCTCGCGTCGGGCACGCTCACGAAGCGCGACCAGGAAACCATCAAACTTGCCATCTCCGAGGTCGCCGGCTGCGACTACTGCGTCGCCGCGCACAGCCTGCTTGGAAAGCTCGCGGGCCTGAAGCCCGACGAGTTGAAGAAGATCCGCGAGCGCCGGGCGACCGGCGATGACAAGCGCGATGCGCTGATCCGCTTCGTCCGCAAGCTCGCGCAATCCAGTGGCACCGTCAGCGACGCGGATTTCGCCGCGATCAAGGCTGCCGGCTACACCGACGCGCAACTCGTCGAGATCAGCCTTGCCTTCGCGACCACCGTCTTCACCAACGTGTTCAACCGTATCAACGACACCGAGATCGACTTCCCCGCGCTCGCCTGAAGCGACTGCGCCAGTCAGATCTTGAATGAAAGGATCACGACAATGACCGCGATAACCAGCAACATGCAAAATCCGTTTGTCCGCGCACTGCAAAAGTCCGGCCTGCTTGCGAAGGATCTCGACTACCACGTCGTTCGAGCGTCGATGGTGATCATGTTTCTCTTCTTCGGTTACCAGAAGTGGTTCCCGTATGAATTCGAGCGACTGGTCCCGTTCATCAGCAACGGGCCGCTGATCTGGTGGCTCTATCCCGTCTTTGGTCACGCGGGCGCCAGCTATTTCCTTGGCGCTTCGGAGTGGACGTTTGGGACGCTGTTGCTCGCCGGCTTCTGGAACACGCGGCTCGGTGTCCTCGGCGCCCTCGGCTCGACCGGTACCTTCATCGCGACGGTCACGATCATTCCGTTCATGCCGGATGGCTGGGACATCGCTGCGGGAGGATTCCCCGCGATGACCGGCAACGTCCCCTTCCTGATGAAGGACGCCGTCCTGCTGGCGGTGTCGTTCTATCTGCTGAGGCAGGATGTGGTGCGGCTGATGCGGCAATAGGGTTTGGGATCTATCATTCGGTGGCGGCGGTCCGTTCGCTCGGCGGGCCTGCCGTCACGGTAGACACTGCGCCGCGGCTCGACAAACGAGACCGTTTGAGAGCGGCGAGGGAAACCCCATTCGATCTCCCTATGGACACTCCCCGTGTACACCAACGGTCCCGGTTGATCGGGAGATTCTCACTCCGCGAATCGGTGAACAGCGCTTATCATGCGGAGCAATATTCCGCCTCCGGAGAGTTCCATGGCCTTGCTCCACACTCAACGGCAATTAACGCTACCCTGGGGCGGCGAATGTCGCTCGACACGCGATGATCTTCTCGCCCGGTATCTTCACCTGCGGGAAATCTCGAAACGCCTTCATGACGAGGTGCTCAAGTCGATATCTGATGACACGCTGCTGGATCGTGCACGTCGCCTGGAATTGGCGCAAGGGAGGACATTGGCTCTCGAAGACCCGGACGAGACGTATTATATCTATGACTTGGCGATCTACACCGCACCGGCCGATCGTTCCCGCGCGATCGATCGCTATGCGAAATCGGCCAGGTTCGAAGCGCAGTCTGACGAGCGGCGAATGCTGGAGGCGATGCGCGCCTCGCAATTCGCGATACTCATGGTCGAGCGACGTCACGACACGGTAGGCCTGATCGCAACCGATATCCTTCGGAATTCCAAGGTATGGCTGATCGACGTCGGGCTCGAGCATTCGATGGACAGCGGACAATTATTCGCGACCCGGTTGCTCACCGTCGAGACGTTCTCGATGACAGCCGGCGTCAACGTGCCGTTCGAGATCGATATGCTCGAACCGATCTGCATGATGCTGCCGCGGCGCGTGGCCGACAGCAAGCTGAGCCAGGTCGCCGACGACAGACGTTTTGCGGAAGCCGTATACAAGGTGGGGCTGGCCGACGGCGTCATGGATCGCCTGGCCTACGTCGAGCCCGGCTGAGCTGGTTGATTCATTCAATGCCCTCTAGTCGAAGAACTCGCTAATCTGAGGCTCTCAGTTCACCCGGCGGAGCGACATTGCGGGGTCGCTCGGGCAGGATGTGTGAAGGCGTGCTCCATGGTCAATCCTCAGAGAAGTGTCGGACGAAACGACCCCTGCCCCTGCGGCAGCGGCAAGAAATTCAAGAAGTGCTGCCTCAATTCACAACGCCTGGACGAGCCGTCGTCCGGATTGCAGCGAGCTGATCCGCAAGCGCGCGACGTTTCCCGAACAGCGATCGAGCAAGAGAAAGGCGCGACCTGGCGATATGATCCATTCGTGGAGCCACGCCCGGATCGGTGGCTTGCGCTGGAAGAAGAAGAGCGGGTCGATCTCGTACTGGCGTATCATCGACATGCTGGCATCCGCCTCCCGCGGGAGAAATTGCACGCTGTCATTCACGCCGTTGTCGAGAGCCAGATTGCGGATGCCGAGCTGCCGGTGCGAGGAACGGCACAGCGATTGATGTCCGAAGGGCTCGATCGTCACGAAGCCATACATGCGATCGGCTCTGTGCTTGCCGGACACATCAACGATCTGATGCGCGGCATCAAATCGGACGGCGACGACCTGGACACCACGTCCGGCCACGATCCGAATGAGGGCTATTTCGCTGAGCTCGAAGCTTTGACCGCAGAAGGGTGGCGCCGGTCGGCCTGATCGGCGCGTCAACGCCTCGAAATGGCGCGCCCTCGAGGAATCGACTTCGGTCCCAACCTTCAGGGGACGAGGTGAACAACGTGCAGCTCCCCAGGTTCTCCGCGCAGTCAAGAGCTCCGGGCCAAGGCCCGGAGGTCGCGGGTCGTCGCGACGAGGGAAAAATTGTCGCCCGGTTGTGAGGCGACAACCAACTACTGCGCCAATCTCCGCTCGGCGACGATCCGTACAGGCGGAAACGCAACGCAATCCACCACGTCGAACATCACTTCGATGCTGCGATCGAACGCCTGAGCAAAGGCAATCGCATCGTTGCGCCGTTCGTCGGCGATATGCATGCCGAGCGTGCAGTGCGGGGTCCATGTTCCAGGCCGGTAATGCGGACGGCAATGCGCCGGGTCGATTGCGGCGCTGATGGAGCTGTGGATGCGGGTTAGCGCCGCATTGGAGATCGGCTCCGCCCAGAGAACGAACGGCGAGCCTTCGAACCAACGAAGTCGTTTGAACTCGATGCGCAACTGCGCCTCGTCGGCGACAGCGGCCCGCATCGCGCCCCATGCGGTTTTCTCGTCGATCTCAGGCGCATCGTAGATCGCAAATGTAAGATGCGGCCGGTAGCCGAGCGCACGCATCGACGGCTCGGCTTCGAACGCAGCGACGTGATCCCACAGCCGCTCGATCTCCCCGGCTGAACCGTTGTCGGCTCGGATGTTGATCGCTAA
Source organism: Bradyrhizobium sp. S3.12.5 (assembly GCF_040548225.1). Lineage (NCBI taxonomy): Bacteria > Pseudomonadati > Pseudomonadota > Alphaproteobacteria > Hyphomicrobiales > Nitrobacteraceae > Bradyrhizobium > Bradyrhizobium sp. S3.12.5. The sequence goes on along the minus strand of NZ_JBEPRF010000027.1, from coordinate 53,030 downwards.
CGCCATCGGCTTACCCGACGGGCGAAGCGGGGACGCAGAGTGCTGCCGGCCATCAGCCGCCTCCGGCCGCGGGAGTTGGTCGGGCCGCATCCGCTGCGGCCTGGGGCTCGACCAGCAGCCCCTGTCGTTCGTAGCGGCGGCGGGTCTTGCTGAAGCGTACGACGACGGCATATCGGGTGCTCCTCGCCTTGGCGCGCCGCGTCAGCAGAGCCTCGCCCGCGGGAAGAAATTCGAGACCGTCGAGGCCAGCGCAGCGCAAGCATGCCGGGCCGGGAGTCTCCATCATCAGGAGATCGCCGGTGCCGCCGCACCGATGGCATGTCCAGTCCGTGTTCAACGGTTGAACAACAACCAGCTCCGGGGCACGGCTCACCTTTTCCGCCAGGCGCTCGCGCTTCTTCTCGGAAAGCTCCGGCGACACCCAATGTGTGCGGTACGACTCCTCGAGAGCCGGATCACCGCTGCGGCTGAATCGGAGCGGTTGGCGACGCGGCGTACGCGCGACATATTCCGTCGGGTTTGCGAGCAGTCCCTGCGCGGTCGCCCAAGACCGGAACAGCCGCATGGCTTCCGAGACGCGCGCCGGATCGGTCGGGATAGCCTCCTCAAGGCAGTCGACCTGGCCACGGCGCCAACGCTCCGCCGCTCCAGGGTCAAGCCATCCGATCCCGACGAGAATATCGATGGCACTTGCAAAGTGCCGGGCGGCAAGCGAGGCCTCAGCCGACCTGACGACGCGATCAGCGAGGGGAACCTTATTCTTCCGGCTCATGGTGACTCAACCAAATCCGCTGCAAACCACGACCAGCCCGCCATTCCGGGAAAAACGAGCTACGAAAGCCCTGCCACACGCCATCTTGCCGGGATTCAAAGGCTGATGATCGGGAGTTTCAAGTGGAAATTTTCCGAGCCGCTCGTATCTCGGTCGGCCACTACGAAGGATCGGTTTCGAACCCATGCAACCTGCCGTGAAGCTGCTCCGCCGTCTTCTCGCCCCCATTGTCATTCAGTGAGCTAGGCGGGGTGGCGCTACGGTGGGCAAAGTTCCAAAGGTTCCGTGTGATCGTCCGACGTATTCTGCAACGCGACTCCTGTCATTCTATTTCGCGCCGCGCGCTCCTCGGCGGAATTTTGTCGGCGGGAAGTGCCCTCGCGCTCGGCGGATGCGCCGGCCTGAGTGCGGCCGGCGCGCGCTTCGACGCGTCGTCCCTCTCGGCTGACCCCACATTGCTTGTCACCACCACGCGCAAGCCCGTGAACGGCGGTCGCACGAAACCCTGGTTCGGGCCGGAGCGCGCCACGACCATGACAGTCGCGCGGGCGAAGCTGGTGGCGCCCGACGAGGGCCGTCTTTCTCTCGCGTCGGTTGGAATTGGCGATTGGCGCCTTGACCGGGTCGAACCGGTGTCGGCCGACGTTGGCGATCTCGTTGCGCAGGCCGGCGGAGGAGACGTGCTGATCTATGTGCACGGCTTCAAGCAGACATTCGAGACGGCGGTGCTCGATGGCGCCCATCTCTCCGATGGGATCAAGTTTCGCGGCCGGACCATGGTGTTCTCCTGGCCCTCCAAAGCAGGACTATTCGACTACGCCTACGACCGCGACAGCGCGATGTGGTCCCGCGACGATTTCGAACGCGTGCTCTCTGCGCTGGTGTCGGCGCCAGGCGGCGGCCGCGTGCACATCGTTGCGCACAGTATGGGAACCATGCTGACGCTCGAAAGCCTGCGTCAGCTCTATGCGCGATACGGCGACACAGTCACGGGCAAGATCGGCGCGGTCGTGTTTGCCGCGCCTGATATCGACATGGATGTGTTCTCGTCGGCGATCCAGCGCATCGGTCCGCTCGCCGGAAAGATTACCGTGATCGCCGCGACGAACGATCGCGCGCTGGCACTGTCGGGACAGATCGCAGGCGGAATGACCAGGGTCGGCGCCGCCGAGAAGGCCGCCATCGCGCGGCTTGGTGTGCGCGTGGTCGATGCCTCGCAGGAAGGCTGGGGCATCATCAACCACGATCTGTTTCTGTCCAATGCGGAAGTGCAGCGGGTGATCCGCCGCTCGATCGACGGCACGACCGCGTAAGAGAGCGCCTAACCGCGAAAGCTCGTGGGCAGGCTGGTTGCGGCTACAAGCGGAAAAACGGCCGGGTTTCGGAATGCCCGGTCTCGTACGCAAATGGCGCGCCATTCAGAATAAAACTACGAACTCTTATGTAATTGAAATCGCTACATAACCTCGACGCAAACCCCGCATGCGATGCTCGCATGTGCTCAAAGGACAGCAGCCAGAGCCCGTCAACGAATTGCGGCTTGCCGATGAAAGACCTATGTTGGATTCATAGTCAGGCAGCCGCCCATCGCGTGGTGAGAGTCTGCTGGGATGACCCTCACGGTGGATGGTTTGCATTCCGCATCGGAGGTGATGTCATGGCCATTGCTCCCACGCTCCAGAAATACCTAGCCGCTGAAAACATCCAATACGAGGTGATACCGCACGAGCTCAGCATGACGTCCGCTCGGACGGCCGAGGCATGCCATATCTCGGGCGACCGCCTCGCCAAGGGCATCGTATTGCGGCGCGACGGCGGATACATGCTGGCCATCTTGCCCGCATCGCATCATCTCCGCCTGTCGGACTTGAGGACAAGTCTCGGCGACAATCTCCACATGGCCGATGAAACCGAGATCAATCGGCTGTTCAGCGACTGTGCACACGGTGCGGTTCCTGCCGTCGGCAAATGCTACGGATTGGATATCATCGTGGACGACAGCATCGAGGCACAGCCGGACATCTATATCGAAGCCGGCGATCACGAGACGCTGCTTCATATGGGTCATGCGCAGTTCGCGCGCCTGACGGCCAATGCGCCGCACGGGCGGTTCAGCGCGCACGATTGAGCATTTCGCACACTGCCTGTTACGGTCGTACAATTCGGAAGATGGGGTTGGGGGCGCCGCTGCATTGCTTCAATGCACCTGAAACCCACGAACGGAGGTTCGCCATGAAAGTCAAGGACGTGATGCACAAGGGTGTCGACTGGGTCAGCCCCAACACCCCAATCACCGAGCTCGCCAAGTTGATGCGGACGCATGACATCGGCTGCATTCCGATTGGCGAGGACGACAAGCTGGTCGGGATGGTGACCGACCGCGATATCGTCTGCAAAGGGCTCGCGAGCCACAGCTTCGACGCCGGCCGCGCGACGGCGCGCGACGTGATGACCGAGGGCATCCATTGCTGCCGGGAGGATGATGACCTCGCAAAGGCGATGCATCATATGGAGAAGCTACAGGTCCGCAGGCTGCCGGTGATCAACAAGAGCAAACGGATGGTCGGCATCATCAGTCTGGGTGACGTCGGCCATTCCGCGGCAGGTGATTTGCTGACCGAGACCGTCAGGAGCGTTTCGGCGCACCACTGAAATACGGCCAGGGCTCCGCTCGCGATCGCCGCTCGGTCAGGCGTCGAGCTGGGCCGGAGCTATGCCTTCAAGGAGCTATGCCTTCAACATGCAACCATCGCGCGGCACAAAGGCGCCGGCGCGAAGCGCTTTCCATTACGCCGGCTTGAACGCAAGGCGATGTGGGTGGACGTCGATCTGGAATATCGCGGATTTGGCGCTCCCTAGGGGAATTGAACCCCTGTTTCAGCCTTGAGAGGGCCGCGTCCTAACCGCTAGACGAAGGGAGCGTGAGGGCTAGCCAATAACCTCGAAATTTGTCCGCCGCAAGGACCCGAACGGGCCTTTTACGGCTCATTGGCAAATTTCAGCTTTCCGGCCGGCTTGAGCGTGTGGGCATCGAAGGTGCGGATCTCGATGACCCCACCGATATCCAGCGTGACCACGAGACGGTCGCCGGCGACCCCGGTGGAAACGATCCTGGCGCCCTTCGGCAGGGTGGCGGTGATGTCGCTCACGGGATCAGTCGCCCTTCCCTCCGACTTGAAAAGGCGGTAGCCCACCGCGATCAGGACGGCGCAGATGGCCAGCGCCGAGGTCAGCCCCGCGATCAGCATCATCCGCCGCACCCGTGCAAACAGCGCGGCCTGCTCAGGGGTCGGTTCGGGAACAGCGGTATCAGACGTCGTCATGGATAGCTCAGGCTCTGCGCAAAGGTTGGAGGTCACGGTCGAAGGCGACGAGGGCTCGGCCCGGCTCGACCGCGTGCTGGCGGCGCGCCTTCCCGACCTGTCGCGATCAAGGCTCAAAACCCTGATTCTGGCGGGTGCCGTGAGCTTGAAGGCCACCGCGGTCCGCGACCCCGCTTATCACGTCGCATCCGGCGATACGATCATAATCGACGTGCCGGAGGCGGCCCCACCGGAGCCCAAGGGCGAGGATATCGCCCTCGATATCGTGTTCGAGGACGACGACATCATCGTCATCAACAAGCCTAGGGGGTTGGTGGTGCATCCCGCGGCCGGGCACGAGACCGGCACTTTGGTGAACGCACTGATCGCCCATTGCGGCACCTCGCTGTCGGGGATCGGCGGAGTGCGCCGGCCCGGCATCGTGCACCGGCTCGACAAGGACACGACCGGACTGATGGTGATCGCCAAGAACGACCTGGCGCACGCCTCGCTCACCGCCCAATTCGCCGACCATGGCCGCACCGGGCCGATGCGGCGCGGCTACATGGCGTTCGCCTGGGGGCTGCCCGGCCGCCATCGCGGTACCGTCGACGCGCCAATTGACCGCCACCCGTATGCGCGGGAGAAGATGGCGGTGCGCCAGGGCGGCCGCGAGGCGGTGACGCATTGGGAGCTGCTCGAGAGTTTTACAGGGCGCGACGGCAAGCCGATCGCGGGGCTGCTGGCCTGCGAGCTCGAGACCGGACGTACTCACCAGATCCGCGTCCACCTCGCCCATATCGGCCACCCCCTGATGGGCGACGCGGTCTATGGCCCGCATTTCAAGACCAAGGCGAACCAGCTCGGACCGGAGTCGCAAGGCGCTTTGACGGCGCTTGGCCGTCAGGCCCTGCATGCTTATTTGCTGGTACTTGAACACCCCCGGACCGGAGAACTTCTTCACTGGGAGGCCGGCCTGCCGGAGGATTTGCTTCTCCTGGAGCGCGCTTTAAAAGCGGCGCTATGACGCAGGGGTTTTGAGAAAACCGTTACCTTACAAAAAGTTATAGCTGCCACACGGGGACGTGACGTCAGCAATCCTTCCCTTTTTGACCCCCGATAGGGTATATTGCGCCTGCGTTGGAAATGACCAACGTGGAACATCGCAGCTACGACCGGCTTTAACCAAGCGGTCGTCTGCCTGGCCCGCCGCTATCGGGGGCCTGAACCTCTGGAGGGCTTCACAATGGCCCGTACCGCTGCTTTGCCGGTCCTCAATGGAGAATCCGGCCTCTCCCGCTACCTCGCCGAGATCCGCAAGTTCCCGATGCTGGAACCCCAGCAGGAATACATGCTCGCCAAACGTTGGCGCGAGCATGACGATCGCGACGCGGCGCACCAACTCGTGACCAGCCATCTCCGGCTCGTCGCCAAGATCGCCATGGGCTATCGCGGCTACGGCTTGCCGATCTCCGAGGTCGTCTCGGAAGGCAACGTCGGCCTGATGCAGGCGGTCAAGCGCTTCGAGCCCGAGAAGGGCTTCCGTCTCGCCACCTATGCGATGTGGTGGATCAAGGCGTCGATTCAAGAGTACATCCTGCGTTCCTGGTCGCTCGTGAAGATGGGCACCACCGCGAACCAGAAGAAGCTGTTCTTCAACCTTCGCAAGGCGAAGAGCAAGATCAACGCGCTGGACGAAGGCGATCTCCGCCCCGACCAGGTGAAGATCATTGCCAAGCGCCTCGGCGTCACCGATCAGGACGTGATCGACATGAACCGCCGCCTCGGTGGCGACGCGTCGCTCAACGCTCCGATCCGCGACGACGGCGAAGCCGGCGAATGGCAGGACTGGCTGGTCGACAATACGCCCAACCAGGAAGCCATGCTGGCCGAGCACGAGGAGTATGATCACCGCCGTGACGCGCTGAACGGCGCCATGGGCGTGCTCAACCCGCGCGAACGCCGCATCTTCGAGGCCCGTCGCCTCGCCGATGAGCCGATGACGCTGGAAGACCTTGCCGCCGAGTTCGGCGTGTCGCGCGAGCGCGTCCGCCAGATCGAGGTCCGCGCCTTCGAGAAGGTGCAGTCCGCGGTCAAGGGCACGATCGCAAGGGCCGAACAGGCCGCGCTGGAAGCCGCGCACTAAGCGCAGGCTTCCGCGGCCCACGAATTGGCGGATCGAGAAGACGAAAAGCCGGCGGCAACGCCGGCTTTTCTATTGTGTGTGAGCTGCAGCATGTTCGCGGGAGGCGCCGGCGGGGCATATTGAACGCACGCGACGGGTCAGACGACCAATATGACCGGGCCACATCCAGAGAACGGGCACACATCGTGTCGATCATCCTGCAATCCACCGTCGGCGGCATCTCCGCCCAGTTCATGCGCAAGCTGCCGCTGGTCGAACAGGCCATGCGCGACCACGGGCTCGATCCATCGGAATTCGTGATCTCCAAGGACTATGCCTCGACCGCGACGATCCCGATCATCGGGCCGTTCTTCTTTAACTACAGCGTGTATTTCGGCGAGGAGACATTCACCGTCACTGAGCCGAATGACATGGTGTTCCTCGACTACTTCCTCAAGCGCGTGCTGGCCGCAGACGGGCCGCCGGAATTGCCGGAGCAGCCGGGACTGATCCGGCGCTTGTTCGGCTGGATGACGCAGCCGGTGTAGTCTCGACCGTCACTCCCCCCACGTCCGCGCCAGCGTCGCGAGCCAGCAACCTTCGCAATAGCGCGCGTCCTTGAAGTCGATCCAGTTGTGGGCATAGACGTGGTCGAGCGGGATGCCGTAACGCGCGCGCAGGACCTGGACCAGGATCTTCCAGGCAGCGACCTGCGCCGCCGTCGGACCGATCGTGACATCGGGATAATTGCCGGCGAACTCGACGCCGATCGAATTGTCGCGAACGACCTGATGATAGGTGGCCGTGTTATCGACGTACTTGTTGTCGTTGCGATTGGCGCCGTCGGTGTGGGTCGGCACCAGATTGTCCGCGACCGACCAGTATACCGTGCCGTCGGTCTCGACCCAGACCATCACGCCGCGCCGGGTGGGATTCTTCGACTGCGCCTCGGCGCCGCCGTGCGCTGACCCGGTTGGCCCTTCGGTCTGGTGCACGATGATGTTGCGCCAGGCATGAGCATCACGGACATCGCCCCATGGCGCGAGCCAGACGATCTTCAGCCCGGGAATGTCGGGCGTGCCGGAGCTGCGCGCGAGCTTTGTGAGCTCGGCGTCCATTGCGGCGGCGGGAGCGATCAGAAGCGCGGCGAGAATAGCCGCGACAAGGCGGGACAGCATATCGGGATCCAACAACGGACCCGAGCCTAGCAGGGTTCAAGCGAATTTGCGCGCGGCTTCGACCGGCTCGGGCGAGAGCGGCGGCGCCGGATCAAAGACCGCAAAGTCGTTCTTGCCGTTCTTCTTGGCGGCATAGAGGGCGTGGTCGGCATGGGCGATCAGCCGGTCCGGGAATTGGCCGATGCCGCGATCCCATTCCGCAACGCCGATCGAGATCGCGATCGGGATGTCGTTGCCGGAGCAGGCGGCGGCATCCTGGCGGCAGATCTCGAGCACGCGGCGGGCGATCAGCGCGCCTTCGCGCAACGAGGAGGACGGCAGAACGACGCAGAACTCGTCGCCGCCGGTGCGGGCCAGCATGTCGCCAGGCCTCAAGCGCGTCTGCGCCATCAGGGTGAAGTGCTGGAGGCAGGCATCGCCCGCGGCATGGCCATGGGTATCGTTGATGGTCTTGAAGCCGTCGAGATCGATCACCAGCAGCGAGAACGGCTCGCCGCTGCGCTCCGAGCGGGCGCATTCTTCCGACAGCCGCTGCAACAGATGGCGGCGGTTGGCTACTCCGGTGAGATCGTCGAGCAGCGCGAGGTCGGCGACCTCGTTGCGCAAGCGGTCCATCGCCATCAGCAGGAAGCCGAAATTGAGCGTCATCGACAGGAACATGAGCCCCAGCACCATGACGGCATGGGACTGGCTGCCGGCGATCGACGAGAAGTCGCCCCCAAGCAGATTGCCGACCGTGCGCGCCACGAAGATCGCGATCATGGTGATGATCACGATGCCGGACAGCCGGGCCCCCGGGCTGGCGCGGCCTTCCGGCGGCGACAGCAGCAGATTGAGCGTCAGCAACAGCGGCAGTGCCTGACCGATCGTGTAGCAGAGCATGCGCAGCGGCATGTGGTCGAAGACAAACCTGAAGAACACCACGCCGCAGATGCTCAAAACACCGGTCGCGGCCATGACGCGCCAGGACACCGGCCGATCGTAGAAGCGCTGGATGCCCATCGCGGCGAAGCAGACCGCCGCAATAACGCCGGCGCCCCCGATCAGAAGCGGCAGAGGAGACATCACGAACAGGCGGACCAGCGCCGTCGACGCCCCCGCCGCGCCGACGAAGGCCGATGCCATCCAGAACCGCGCGGCCTCGAATTTGGGATAGGAGCGGATCACGTAGGCCCAGATCAGGCCCAGCGCCAGGAAGTTGACGACGAACACCGTCCAGAGTGTCGGCACGTTCAGCATGACGCCCGCGATACGCGCAGCGTCCCGCCCCCTGTCTCTGGCAGAAGTTCGTCCATGACCCCTCCCCGTGTTCTTGCGGAGGATCATGCGCGGGTGCGCTTAACGGAACCTCACTGCGATCGTCGAAAGCGCGCCCTTGGTTTTGGATTCGTGAACGCCGCGTCTCGATTATCAGATCGTTAGGTACGTCACCGGCGCATCGCGCGATCAGTCGATCGCGCTTCGCGAAGCGGATTCGCGGAGCAAAATCACCCAAAAATGCATCTGAGCTGTGGATAACGGGATGACACGGATGTGACAGCGCGAGGCAGCGCCCCGCGAATCTGCTGAGCTTGTCGTCGAGGATGTTGCGAGGCTGGCCCTCCGCCGAGCGTTCCTCGTGTCGCGTTTCACCATTAACCCTTAAGAGGATCCTATGGCTAAGAAAGCGAAGAAGGCGAAGAAGGCGACGAAGAAAAAGGCCAAGAAGGCGAAGAAGAAGTAACGCAGCTTCTTTTCATTTCGCCCGGGTGGAGCCTCGCTCCGCCCGGGCTCCGGGTGAGGCTGAAGGTAGCGGGCGCGAGGCCCGCTTTTTTATTGGCTACCGCTCGGCGAACGCGAGCTTGGCGCCCAACAGGGCAAAGCCAGCCGCAAAGGAGCGGCGCAGCCAGGCCATCACACCTGGACGGGAGATGACGCGCTCGCGCACCGACGCCGCGCAGAAGCCGTAGACGACGAACACCGCAAAGGTCATCGCCATGAAGGCGCCGCTCAATTCCAGCATCCGCGCCAGCACGGAAGCCTCGTCCGCCGCAATGAATTGCGGCAGGAAGGCGAGGAAGAAGATCGAGAGCTTTGGGTTGAGGATGTTGATCAGGAAGCCGGTGACGATGATCCGGCCGCTGGAGCGCTCCTTGATCCCATCGTCGACGGCAAGCGCGCCGGTTTCGCGCAGCGCCTGCCAGGACATGTAGAGCAGATAGGCCACGCCGCACCATTTCAGCGCGGCAAAGGCGAGCGCGCTGGTGTGCAGCAAGGCGGCGAGGCCAAGCATCGCCGCAATCATGTGCGGCACGATCCCCAGCGTGCAACCGAAGGCCGCCGCGACGCTGGCGCGCGAGCCGTGCGTGAGTGCGGCCGCCAGCGTGTAGAGCACGCCGGTGCCTGGCGAGGCGACAACGATGAGCGAGGTGAGCAGGAAGGACCAGGACATACCTCGTCCCTACCACCCCTGACGCTTGCCGAAAAGTCACGACACGGTCAGCCGCGCCGCCAGACAGGAAGCCAAAGCGCGAATGCGTCTCAGTTCAGCTGGGCGATCTCGGCTTCGCGCAGGACGTCTAGCGGCGCCCAGGGCTTGGCCCAGAACTTTGCGCCGTCAGGCAGGGGCTGCATCAGTGGGCGGCCCGAAGTGACGACGACGTCGAGCTTCGGATTGCGGTCCTTGGCGACGTGCGCGAGCTCAACGCCGTTCATGCGGCCGGCGAGCTGCACGTCGGTCAGCATCAGGCAGAGCGCACCGGCACTCTTGTCAAGCACAAGCTCGGCCGCTTCCGCGCTTTCGCATTGGATGACCTGGTACCCGCTCTCTTCGAGCAGGAGACAGAGCATCTCCCGCTGCATGGCGTCGTCCTCAACGATCAATGCGGTCGCTTGATATGGCTGGGCCTGTGCCATTTGGCTGCTCCATGCTCGCATCCGCTCTAACTAACCTGGGTTAAGAACGCGAGAGGCGATATGGTTCGGTTCCATACTGAAAATATCATTGCGAGTTTGTAGGGTGGGCAAAGCGTAGCGTGCCCACCGCTTCCTGCAACGCGAGAGTGGTGGGCACGGCGCTTTCGCGCCTTTGCTCACCCTACAAGGCTCAGCCCTCTTAGCGCCTCACTGCCCCACCAACCGGTCCGCAAAATAGCCGATCGTCTTGCGGTAGATCACCGCCCTGTTCCACTCGCGCATCGCGTCGAAATTGGCCGAGCCTTCGTCATAGGGCTGGCCCATCTTGAAGCCGTTGGTGTGCAGCAGGTTCGCGGTCGAGGCGAGCACGTCGGCGACACTGTGGCGGAGGTCGACGTGGCCGTCGCCGTCGAAATCGACGCCGTACTTGATGTAGGACGACGGCAGGAACTGGGTCTGGCCGATCTCGCCGGCATAGGCGCCGATGAGGTCGCGCAGCGGCAGGTCGCCGCGCTGCACGATCTTGAGGGCTGCGAGCAGCTCCCCCTGGAACAGCTCGGTGCGTCGGCAATCATGCGCGAGCGTTGCAAGCGTGCGGATCACCGGCAGCTTGCCCATGTCGCCCTTGCCGAAATCGCTCTCCAGCCCCCAGATCGCGACCAGTATCTGCCGGGGCACGCCGAACTGCTGCTCGATACGCGAGAGCAGCGCGGCATGACGCTGCAGCAGCGCGCGGCCGCCATTGATACGGCCAGGGCCGACGCGGGTCGAGACATACTGCTCGAAGCTCTTGTTGAAGGTGTAGCGCTGGCGCCGGTCGAAGGCGAGCACGGCACCATCCTGGGTGATGCCGCCAAACGCCGCGCTGGTCACGCCCGCCGAGACGCCGGCTCCTTGCGCTTCCGCCGTCATGCCGGCGACAAAGCTGTTGAAGTCGCCACCACAACGCGCGGCCTCGGCCGGCCCGCCCGCCAGACAAACGATGGATGCGACGGCAAGAGCGTATCTCAACATGCGGGAAAATCCTTAGAAGCCATGCGCGGAAAGCGGCGGGCGATCATGCCCGGGAACTGGATTCGCGTCAAAGCGGACACCGACCCGATCATATCGGTGCCCGCGATCAACTGCGCCGAAACAAAAATCGAAAAACAACCCCATGCACAGTAGGAGCAGAGCACCGATCGTCTACGATTTTTCCGAATCTGAGTTGACCCGTCGGGCAAAACAGGGGTATGGTGCCAGCATCGCAGATTCCAGACCTTGGCGCCTTCCCGCGCCGCGTCCGGAAAACGTGGTGCGATCGACCATCATGCCCGACAGCACCGGAGATCCCACTGCGCATGTTTGGACGTCCCTGCGGCTCAAATCCCGACCACCGCGCGAGCTCGCTGCGTTGCGATAGCGCGGTGAGATGAACAAACTACTTTGGGGATCCACGCATCCGCTTTTCGAAACTGCAGGAACCCGTGATGCCATCAGCCGCATATCCGATGCGCTTGCTGCGACATCAGCGCGACGACAATTTATCTTGCCATCGCAGGGCGCAAGCTATAGCCTTCTATCTCAGGTTGTTGCCCCGCCAGCCCCGGGCGACGCTGAAGACCCAAAATAAACGGCGGGCTTATCGGCCCGCCGTTTATTGAGGCAAGGTCAGCGGTTTCAGAGCCGCAACGACCTACACCGAGAAATGATCACACTGGCGCTCTCACCCACCTCGCTCATGCAGCCGGATGATCTGGAAGTGCCCTGCCCTCTAGAAGCCCCGCCTCGATCAACGTCCTTAGATGCTGATTGGCCTGCGCTTTCCGTTGCATTCCCATTAAAAGAGCATGCCGCGGGCGCGTAAGGGCTACATAGAGCCTGTTTCGACCGACTACATCATCGAGCGTAAACGAAGAAATGTCGGGCACAATGACGACATCAAACTCCAATCCCTTCGTCTCGCGCACATCCGCGAAATGAATATCGTTTCTGCGGGTCAGGTCATCGCGATGCGATAACAACGCCGGCCGATGGTAAGCTCCCAGATCGTCGCGCAAGAGTCCGTACCAGCGGCGAGCCTCTGGCTCGTCAGGTAAAATCACCGCGACAGTCGCGTAAGGGTCAATAGTCAACAATCGCTGCAATACAAAATCAGCCATATCCCTGGGATCGTCGAACAGATAAGCGACAGGGGGCAGCGTCGGTGGAGCAAAATTTGAACTCCCCTCCTGTAGAAGAGCCCTATACCCTGCGCTAAGAGTCGCCATCGGCTCTCGCTGACGGAAATTCTTGTCTAGAAAGATGGTTGGATTCATCTGTGCCCGAGAGATAAATGGGAAGAGTCCCCTGTATTCTTCGGTTCCACGCTCTTGGAGTCGCTGACGACGGTCCCCCGATAGCGTGATTTGGCTGTACGCACTCGTGGCAGTCATGCCCATTAAGAGTATTTCTATTTCTGTAAAGTCCTGCACTTCGTCAATGAAGACAGCTGTCCTTCGCCGGATTTGGTAATAGTGCGGAGGCGCCTCCGGGCGATCGAAGCCATCGACCGTTATCGCCGATAGTACGGCCAATGTAGTTAGATCTGCATCCGAAATTGATCGCAAACCCTGGTCCTCGTGGGCCTGCAACGCTGAGCAAAATGAAGCGACAGACCCATCTACTTCTGCCAGTTGCGATTCGTCACAATCATTAAACGCCCCACGCACGATTGAATCGAAGTTATCAAGCTCTGTCACGTCTCCAATCATATCCTGAACTTGGATAGCATCGAGCAATTTGCGGGCTAAAGGCGACACAACTCGACGCTCTTCATCTCGGAGAACCCGATCGAGATCATTCTGCAAATCAACTCGAGCGACCCTTAGAGTTTCAGTGGCCATCTTCATGCGGATGGCCGCTTCGCGTGCCCGAAACTCTGCGCTCATGGCAACGTCGCAAACTCTGCTTGCCAACCCAGCCAAATGAAACTGCGTGCGATCCGAGTTCGGCTCAGCGGCTTGCAAGTCGTCCGCTATGCGACGCACAACACTTTGAACCGGGGCAGCCAGCTCTGGCGTATTATCAAGCACCTCGCGGAGCCTCTTTGCGGCAATCTGGGCTAGGGCAGCGTCAATCGCTAGCAACCACGAAAGCTGGGTACGGCATGATGGAGCTTCCGCGCGATTGCGCTTGAATATCCTAGTCAGGCCATATCGATTAGACAGATCCGCTCGAAATTCTCGAAAGTCAAAAACAGGTAGCAGCGGCATGCTGAGTTCAGTCGCTGCTTCCTTTAGATATCGCCTCAAACTATGGCTGAGAACAAATCCCACCATGTTAGTGGGCGAGAAATCCTTCGCTCCCGCGCCTCTCAGGCCATATTCGTCGAGATGCTCCCCCGACTCGAAATTTGCGAAGAACTTGAGCCTCCCCAAGGCTACTGAAGTTTTTCCCGAACCTGCGACGCCCTCGACGAAAGAGATACCTCTCGGATTATTTAGAGCATTCTCTTGCTTTGTAGTGGTTCGCGTAAAAAATTGGACGCTAAGTGAGGTATTCTCGGAATCACCTAGAGAGATATTGCTCCAGTCATCGATCCAAGTTGGATCATTGCTGATTACCTCAACCTCAGTCGTAACTTGTCCAACGACTCGATCGTCGGCGTCGTCACTCTGCAAAAATTGTCGAAGGTTTCGGACAATCAGCTCTTTTCCAAGAGCTACCGAGCTAAGTACCATTGATCGGAAGTTGGGCCTTTGACTAGACGAAAGAAGACTCGTTGGTCCGTCAAAGACTCTAACCTGTTTGGCTACTAAGAAGCGTGTTCGTGCCGGAACCTCGACTTCAACTTCCTCGCCAGCGTCGACTGAGACTAGCTTCGAAGCAATGAGTGAATTTCGTGCCAGAACATTGCATCCACCATCGATAAATCCAACGTTGGCCTGCGTAATTCGATACGTGAATGGTCGTAGCGGACTACCATCCTCATTGGTTTCTTCGCCTACGACGGTTCGCCCGTAAGTGCGTTGGGCGAGTTCTCTGTATGCTTCTAGCGAGGAATATTTCAGTTCGTTTATTGCGAACTCTACGCCCGACTCGCGTTTTTCAAATTGAGGTCTCTGGCGAAGCAGATCCGATATCGTCGCCGACAGACCGCTAGATAGGGTGTCCAGTACAGCGATTTCCTCGCGAGCGGCTATAATGACCTGCTGTTCTCGTGTGTCTACATCGGATGTGCGCACAAAGGGCCTCCCGCAGCAGTGCAGAGAATGGGTATTCAAATCTTGAGCTATATTGGAAATTTACAGCAACTTATAGGTGTAAAATACTCTTTTAGCGAATAAACAGCTGGCTTTGCGGCCCGCCGTTTAGGTCAAGGTCTCTCCGAAGGGTCGCATCGGATTTTATGAAGCTCTGGCCCCTTCCATCCTCCACCCTAGCATCTCGCAAACAGACTTCGTCGGTCGACCGCGCAGCCGGTTCTGCCCCGCGAGTGCCGCACTCACCACCGGAAACCCGCCAAAGTCATTTGACTATGGCGCCCTTATCGACGACAAGCCCGCCATGGCCAAAAAACCCGGAACCAATCCCAAAGGCGAATTCGCCTTCTTCAACGTCTTCTACGAAGACGGCTCCCAACGCTCCAACCGGCGCGTGCCTTCGGAGCTGCTCGGCGGCCTCGATGGCGATGAGCCCGCCCGCGCCTTCATCATGGAGCAGGACCGCGAGATCGCGGAAAAATCCGGCCGCCCGCCGCTCGAGATCAAGAGCCTCGACCGGGTTGGGGCGAAGAAGAAGTAAATCGTTCTTCGCCTCTTCCGATTGCGGGCGAGGCCAACATCCGCACCGCAGCGGGTGGACTCTCCCCGGGCAAGATATCTGCCGTGGCGGCACCCATCCTCCCCGGCAGGGAAGCGAGAGACCAGCCTTCTCGCGAATCGCTCCCGAGCTTTTCGATCATCACCAAAGAAAAAACGACGGGTCTCCGCCCACCGCTCTTGTCTCGATGGTTACACGGCTCAGGCCTGGGCCTTTAGTTCGAGAACCTACAGCTATCGCTTCTGTCTAAATCGACAGCCGGATTAGAGCCAATCCCATTCAGCGAGAAGACTCCTAACTTTTGCGTCCGACCTCTTATCCCTGCCATCGGGACCGACGATCATGACGCTACCGGGCGGCAAACCATAGTCTTTCGCAATCCTAGATTCTAACGATCCGACCTTTCCATCGATACGGGCCGATCGATATCTACGCGCCGTCTCTTCAGATTTCATCGTTTTCTTCACTATTCGCTTCCCCCGAATAAAATGCGATACAGCCTCAATAATACCAACGAAGTTACTGCAATTGAGATTATAAAACCCACAGTTGAAGAAACAAGTGCCTACTAGAGCGGCGGCTCGTTCGCCCACCCCTCCATAACGCAGTAACCCCTCGCTTCGAGCAGACGTCCCAACGACTAAGTGTGGGCGCGAACCGCCGGAGACTCGATTTTACTAAGGCACTGTTCTATCCGGCGCGGGAAAACGGATTTCAACTTGAGCAGACTCGCAACGGCCCAGTCTTCTATCTGCGACAATTGCTCAGAGTCAGCGTCGATGTTCCCATCGTGATAGGTTGCTATACGGCAGCCTCGTTTGCCGTCGAGACGCTCCCAATTCAATTCGGAACCAAACTCCTGCTGAATGGCGGTCGCTTGCCGCTCCAAGCAATCGAACAAAAGCTCGTTCTTTGCCTTGTCGCCGCACTCCAGATAGATCTCTACGCGTACGCGATCGCCATTGGCAAAGCTCGTACCATACTTGTAAACTCTCGAGTTTTCCGAAGCAAAGAAGTACCAATTTTGCGGCTGACCCGCCCGAGCGTTCGTGAAGTTGTGCTTCGTTCGAAGCTCATCGATCAGCGATTGGAAGTAAGCTCGATACTTCTCGCGCGTTTCGGAAATCGTTTCGCCACGCTCAGTCGCCCTGATTGCGGGCTCAGTTGGCTGCGAAATAACGTTCAGCACAAACGCGGGCTTTGATTGATCAATTCGAATTGCAGATGCTTCGATGGCGTATAGTCGCAGACTTTCCTTTAGATTCTGATTGAGAAAATCGATCGCAGATTTGTGCTCAGAGCGAATCGTCTCGGCAATCCAAACTACGGTACCCGCCGCAAGGACAGACGCGTAAGTAATAAGCTGCCCGAGATGACGGTGATCAGTATTTCCAAATTGGTTTTCGATAACAACGCGATGACTGGTCGAAAGATCTCTTGCGATAATATCCGCGGCGAAATCCCCCGCCGCCGCCTCAATCGTCTCAAGCTCTAAATCCATCCCAAGTTTCTCGGACAGAATGTCCAGGTTTTGCGATAGCCACGGCGTGAAATGCGTAGCTTCTCCAGACCAAAGCTCCCTCAGCGAAACTGCTTTTACTGTACCTAGCTCCAACATAGTTCCCCCAGAAAAATGCACCGTCGTCGCGCTGTCAGAAGCGCGACAATTGTGCTAAGTTCTATCTCCAATTGTCATTGTGCCAGACCAACGATCAAAAATAAACGGCGGGCTTTGCGGCCCGCCGTTTATTGAGGCTAAGGCCGGGCTGAGCCGGCCAAAAACTCCTGGATCAGTTATCCAAAAAGCTCCGCAGCTTCCTTGACCTCGACGGATGCTTCAGCTTGCGCAGCGCCTTGGCTTCGATCTGGCGGATACGTTCGCGGGTGACCGAGAACTGCTGGCCGACTTCTTCCAGGGTGTGGTCGGTGTTCATGCCGATGCCGAAGCGCATGCGGAGCACGCGCTCTTCGCGCGGGGTGAGCGAGGCGAGCACGCGCGTGGTGGTCTCGCGCAGGTTCGACTGGATCGCGGCGTCGATCGGGAGGATCGCGTTCTTGTCCTCGATGAAATCGCCGAGATGTGAATCCTCTTCGTCACCGACCGGCGTTTCGAGCGAGAGCGGCTCCTTGGCGATCTTGAGGACCTTGCGGACCTTCTCGAGCGGCATGCCGAGCTTTTCGGCGAGCTCTTCCGGGGTCGGCTCGCGGCCGATCTCGTTGAGCATCTGGCGGCTCGTGCGCACGATCTTGTTGATCGTCTCGATCATGTGCACGGGGATGCGGATGGTGCGCGCCTGGTCGGCGATCGAGCGGGTGATCGCCTGCCGGATCCACCATGTGGCGTAGGTCGAGAACTTGTAGCCGCGGCGGTATTCGAACTTGTCGACGGCCTTCATCAGGCCGATGTTGCCTTCCTGGATCAGGTCGAGGAATTGCAGGCCGCGGTTGGTGTACTTCTTGGCGATCGAGATCACGAGACGGAGGTTGGCTTCCACCATCTCCTTCTTGGCCTGGCGGGCTTCGCGCTCGCCCTTCTGCACGGAGTGCACGATCTTGCGGAACTCGACGATCTCGAGGCCGGTCAGCGCCGCGAGCTGATGCACCTCGTGACGGAGGTCCTTGATGCGGTCCTTCTCGTGGTGGACGAAGTTCTTCCAGCCCTTGGCCGAAAGCTTCGAGACGCGGTTGAGCCAGCGCGGATCGAGCTCCGAGCCGGTGTAGTTGCGCAGGAAGTCCTCGCGCGCGACGCCGTGGCTGTCGGCGAGGCGCATCAGGCGGCCCTCATGCGAGACGAGGCGCTTGTTGATGTCGTAGAGCTGCTCGACCAGTGAATCGATACGGGCCTGGTTCAGGCGCAGCGACTTCACCTCGACGATGATCTCGTCCTTCAGCTTCTTGTACTTGCGCTCCTGGTGCGGCGAGAGCGACTCGTTCTGGAGCTGGTTCTGGATGTCCTGCTCCTGAAGCTTGCGCAGCTTCTTGTAGCTGTCGGCGATCTTGTCGAAGATCTCGACCACCTTCGGCTTGAGCTCGGCCTCGATCGCCGCAAGCGACATCTGGTTCTCGAACTCGTCGTCCTCGTCCATGTCGGCTTCGGCGGCGGACTCCGCAGGATCCTTCTCGGCCTCGCCGGCATTGCCGCCGGCGGGCGCGGCGCGGAACGGGGTCGGCGCCGGGGGAGCGGCGGGCGGCGCGACATGTGCGGGCGCACCCACGGCAGCGACGGGCTGGTCACCTTCGGCCGGCGCTTCGCCGTTGGGACCGGCGATCATCGCAGTGTTCATGCCGGCCTTGGCATCGGGTCCGGCATAGGTCGCTTCAAGATCGATGATGTCGCGAAGGAAGATCTTTCCTTCGTTGAGCTCGTCGCGCCAGATGATGATGGCCTGGAAGGTCAGCGGGCTTTCGCAGAGGCCCGCGATCATCGCCTCGCGGCCGGCCTCGATGCGCTTGGCGATCGCGATTTCGCCTTCGCGGGAGAGCAGCTCGACGGTGCCCATCTCGCGCAGATACATGCGCACGGGATCGTCGGTGCGCTCGCCCGGCTCGCTCTTCTTGACCTCGGTGACGGCCTTCTGCGTGACCTCGACGAGTTCGTTGTCGGTCTCGTCCTCGCCGCCCTCGTCCTTTTCTTCCTCGCCTTCGCTGTCGTCGGCTTCGGTGACGTTGATGCCCATGTCCGAGAGCATGGACATGATGTCCTCGATCTGCTCGGGCGAGGTCTGGTCGGACGGCAAAACTTCATTGAGCTGATCGAAGGTCACGAAGCCGCGCTTCTTGGCCTGCTTGATCATCTTCTTCACTGCCGCGTCGGACAGATCGAGCAACGGAGACGGCGCGTCCTGGGAGTCCTTCTCCGGCGCGTCCGCTGCCTTGTCGTCCTTTTCCTTATCCTTCGCCTGCAGCGTCTTTGCCTTGGTGGCCATCCATTGCTCCTAAACGCGTTTCATGCAGGCGTGCGCGCGCCCGCGTGAAATCACTTGAACCTGTTGCTCGACGCTCTCGCTTCGTCAGATCTCGACACGGAAAGGGCGGCGCGCACATTTCTCGCCACCCCGACCTTTCTCTCGCCGGATTTGCCTAACGCTTCGTGAGCCTCTTTGTCGCAGCGGATGCAGGTGAAGTGCCAACAGCTATTGCGCGGATTCATTCCTGACGCGTCTGTTCTGCCTGCGGCCGCCTGGGGGCCAAAGTGCTACAAGACCGTTAAGCCTCGATTAACCCTGTTTTTGCCGCCAAACCTTGGATTTGGCGAGTCTTTTAGCGGTGCCTAGCGCGGCCGTCCGCATGATTCTTTCATCACACGCTCTTCTGGAACCGGCCCGACAACTCGCCAAAACCCTCGATCAGGGCCTCGGTGCCGTCGACCGCGGCCAGCCGGGCCTTGACGTCACGCAGCCACGCCAGATTGGCCTCGCTGGGATCGTCCCCCAAGGCCAGCTCGGCGTCTTTCAGCTCTCTAAGTAGTGAATGGTACTGCCGATGCAAGGCAACGAGCTGGTGCCAGGTCGCAAGAACGTCATCGCGGGCCGCGCCCTCCCGGGCACCCCACACCGCCGCGGTGGTGATGCCACCCTCAACTCTTTGAAGAAGCTGCAAAAATCCGCCCTTCTCGATATCGGCCCGCATCTTCTCGGCCTGCACGCCGGGGTCTGGCGAGTGGTGATGATCGTTGGCGAAAGCCGCGATGATGCCGGCCCTGAGCTTGTGGGCCTCGGGGTGGGCGAACTCCAGGGCCGCGACTTCCTCGAGGTGCTCATGCAGCAGCCAAGGGTGGTTGATCAGGCTTTGCAGGATCAGGGCCTCGCGGCGGGAGATGGCGCTACGCTGCCCCCGCATGATCGGGCTCGCCGCCAGCTGGGGGCTCGCCGCCTGGTAGGGGCCGGAGGGCAGCGGGGCCGGGCCGGGCGGGCCGCGGCGGCCTCCGCCAAATCCTTGTCCAGATCCTTGCCCGAATCCTTGGCCAAATCCCTGACCACCGAATCGATTCGCCTGCCCGCCGCCGCGGGGCTGGAATGCGCGGCCGCCGCCCTGACGGAAATTGCCGCGGCCGGCAAAGCCGCCGCGCCCGCCATCGGGTGCAAACGTCCGCTGGAGCCGCTCGACGAACTCGTTGCGGTAGTAACGCCGGACCACCTCATCACGGATGCCGTTAGACAATTCCTTGATGCGCGCTTCCAGCGCCGCACGGCGCTCGGGCGTGGCAAAATTGCCGCCTTCGAGCTCGCGCGACCAAATCATGTCGGCAAGCGGACGCGCCGCGGCGATCACCTCCTCGATCGCACCGCGCCCGCCGGAGCGCGCGAGATCGTCGGGGTCCTGCCCTTCCGGCAAAAGCGCAAAGCGCAGGCTCTTGCCCGGCGCAAGAAACGGCAAGGCAAGGTCAGCGGCACGATAAGCGGCCTTCTGTCCGGCGCGATCGCCGTCGAAGCAGAGGATCGGCTCGTCCGCCATCTTCCAGAGCAGCGCGAGCTGGTTTTCGGTCAGCGCAGTTCCGAGCGGCGCGACGGCGCCTGGGAAACCCGCCGTGACCATGGCGATGACGTCGACATAGCCTTCGACCACGATCAGCGATGCGCCGTCATGCGTGGCTTTGCGCGCGGTCTGGTGATTGTAGAGATTGTCGCCCTTGTGGAAGAGCGGCGTCTCCGGCGAGTTCAGGTACTTGGCCGGAACGTCCTTTTCCAGCGCGCGTCCGCCGAAGGCGATGACGCGACCGCGCAAATCAGTGATCGGAAACATCACGCGATCGCGGAAGCGATCGTAGGGCACGGGAATGTCGTTGCCGGCCACGAGCAGACCGGTCTCGATCATGTCCTCGACGGACACGCCGAGCTTGCCGAGATGCTCCTTCAGCGCGAAGCGCTCGGGTGGTGGCGGCGCATAGCCCAGCCGAAACTGCACTTGCGTCGCCGGCGAGATGGCGCGGTCGGCGAGATAGCCGCGGGCTTTCGCGCCGACACGCGAGGCCAGCGTCTCGGCGAAAAACTTGGCCGCGAGCTCCATCACGTCATGCAGCGTGCGACGGCGCTGCTCGTGCCGCGCCGCATCCGGCGTCACCGCCGGCAGCGGCAGGCCGGCCATGCTGGCGAGCCGCTCGACGGCTTCGGCAAACGGCAGGCCGTCGGTCTCCATCACGAAGTTGATGATGTCGCCGTGCTTGCCGGAGGAGAAGTCGTGGTAAAAGCCCTTCTGGTCGTTGACGTAGAAAGACGGCGTCTTCTCCTGCTGGAACGGCGACAGCCCCTTCCACTCCCGCCCCGCCTTCTTCAGCTTGACGCGCTTGCCCACGACCTCGGAGACCGAAAGCCGGGCACGAAGCTCGTCGAGGAATTGGGGCGTGAAGCGCACGGCCATGTGTAGCGCAATCCAGAGTGAGTCGGGCGAAGGATCAGGGATATAGGTGCGGCCAGCCCAGAAGTCAGGTTTGTCAGGGTTATGCGGGTTATTCGACCTATGCACAGGGCGGGAAATCTCTCGCGAAACGAAATCCCTACCCGGGGTTCCTAGACTACCCGCCCATGGAGCAATCAGTTTCGACCTTTCCCGGCGGGACCGGGATTGTTGACATACAACGATTACGTTTGTATATACACGCACACGATGAAGTCGCGGCTACGGCTTCAGACGTCATAGCAAACCTCATGCGCGGCAAAATGCGGTGTCATTTGGACAATTTGCCATGACGGAAGATTTGCAGTTGCTGTTCGCGAGCGTTCGCGACTTCGAATGGGATCCAAAGAAGCGCGCGACAAACCTGCGCATTCACGGCATCGACTTCGAAGACGCGCGCGGAATTCTCGACGGCCATACCTTCATCCGCCGGTCGGATCGCAATGACGAAATCAGGTACCAAATCTTCGGTTACATCGACGGGCGGGAAGTCGCGGTCGCCTGTGCGATCCGCGGGACGGTCTGCCGGTTCATCTCGGTCCGGCGTGCGCGTGAAGACGAACGGCAGAAATACTACAATCGTTTCAAGGGACTCCCCGAGGAAGGGGAAGACTGACTGGGCTCGCGTCGACGCGCTGACCGACGAAGACATCGCCGAGGCTGTCGCCAACGACCCCGATGCGGTGCCGATTGATATCGACTGGTCGGATGCCGTGTTGGTGATGCCGCCGAGGAAGAAGGCGATCTCCATCCGGCTCGACGAGGACGTGCTCGATTTCTTCAAACGCGAGGGCGAGGGCTATCAGCGGCGCATGAATGCGGTGCTGCGCTCCTACATGCAGCAGAAGTCGAAGCCGAAGAAGCGGGCTTGATCCGGGGCAAAACCTCCGAATGCTGGTGACGGAGCCCTTGAACCCCGCCCGGTTCCACGCTTCCATAGGCCATGTTCAGGACCTTTCGGGGTGGCCAGAGCGGGGGCTGGCGCGTGACCTCGATGTTACCGGTGACGGGCGAGCCCCTGCCCTTCATGCCGGCGCTGTCGGTCAACGACAGCGACGCCGTCTCGTTGCCGCTGGTGCCCTCGCGCAATGCCTGGCGCCTCGTCGGTGTGCCGAGCAGCCTGCGCTACACCGAGCGCGCCGAGAAGCAGCAGCTCGTGAGCATGCAGGCCGGCCTCGGCCGACCGGAGGCAACCAGCGCGGCGCTGATCCCGATCCGCAAATCGCAGGCCTGGTGGGAGCTGACGCAGGAAGAGCGGCGCAAGATCTTTGAAGACATATCGCACCACATCGCGAGCAGTCTTCGTTTTCTGCCCGCGATCGCGCGCCAGCTCTATCACTGCCGCGACCTCGGCGAGCCCTTCGATTTCCTGACCTGGTTCGAGTTCGCGCCCACCCACGCTTCGCTGTTCGAGGAGCTGGTCGGCATGCTCAGGCGGACCGAAGAATGGACCTATGTCGAGCGCGAGGTCGACATCCGCTTGGTAAAGGAAGTGCTGTCGGCCTAGTGGTCGAGAAAACGACCGGACTCGATGCGGGGCAGGTCCGTCACCGGCCAATTGTAGATGTAGGTCCAGGCCGGCGCAGTCGTGCCGTCCGCGCCGGTCACGTCGATCAGCTGGCGCAAATATTCCGTCGGCTCCGGAAAGCCCTCGCCACAGGCCTCGTACATGTCGAGCTCGCGCAGGAGCTCGTCGCCTGCGCGCAGTTGAAAAAGCTCACCGTGCGCAAGGTCGGACGGCGCGTCGGACAGCAGCAATCCCGGGTAATGCTTCACCAGCACGAGCCGGCCGCGGCAGCTCGCTTCGCCCAGAAAATCCGCATGCTGCGCCAGCAGCCGCGCCATCGGGTGGTCGAAGCCGCGCATCAGGGTGCCGTAGACGAAGAGACGATCGGAGGTCATGGGGCTCTATAAACTCTCCACGCCGTCATTGCGAGAAGCTCTTGCGACGAAGCAATCCAGACTATCGCCGTTGGAAAGACCCTGGATTGCTTCGCTTCGCTCGCAATGACGAAGGAGACAGCTGTATTTACAAGACCTCCGCTGCCAGCTCCGCGCCGCTGCGTTGCTCGTCCGAGATCACCTTGATGCTGACGTCCATGACGTCGAAGGCGTCCTGGGTGCCGATATAGATGCCGTGCAGCGGGATCGCCTGGCGCGGGTCGCGGGCGACCGCGACACGGATGAGATCGCGGGTGCCGACGATGCCGTTGGTCGGATCGAACTCGATCCAGCCCGCGCTCGGCAGATAGACCTGCACCCAGGCATGGGTCGAGCCTCCGCCGACATGGTGATGCGCGATGTCTTCGGGCACGAAGATGTAGCCGGAGACGAAGCGCGCGGCGATGCCGAGCCGGCGCAGCGCCTCGATCATGAACAGCGCATAGTCGCGGCAGGTGCCGGTGCCCCACTGCAACGTATCGAACGGGGCTTGCGTGCCGGGCTCGTGACGCCTGCGGTATTTGAACTGCTTGCGGATGGCGTGCGTGATGCGGCTCAAGATCTTGAAGGTCGGCGACGGCGCGTCATCGTCGAGAAAGCCGCGCGCCCATGCCGCGATCTTGCCGTCGGGATCGGGATATTGCGGCGTCATGTACTGGACGAGATCGGGCAATTCCGCGTTATCGTATACGAAGGGATAGAAGTAAGCGGGATCGTCCGGCGTCAGCGCGAATTCCTCGGCCGGGGTGTGCTCGACGGTGACGTGCCAGTCGAAGATCAGACGGTCCGCGCGCTCGTCGAAATCAGCGATCGCGACCGAATTGCCGAACACGTCGTGGATCCAGCGCAGCGACAGCGGCTCCGGCGAGATCTCGAGCTTGGAGGCGAGCACGCGCAGATCATGGCCGTCGCTCGGACGCAGCATGAACCTGTGCTCACCGAAGGCCACCGGACGATTGTAGCGATATTCGGTCTTGTGATGAATCGTCAGCAGCGGCATCGTCGGGAGATCATGGTGATTTTGGGCAGACCCATCTATAGCGATTCGTTGCCCAATTTCCGGGGCGACTGCTTTTTCCATAGGCAATCAGGATGGCTTTAGACACAGCCGAGGCAACGGATCAACTCCTTGGCGAAGGCGATATTCCGCCAGTGCATGAGGTGAATGCAGCTGGCACATCACCCTTCCTGCTCACATCGGACCATTACGGCCGCATCCTGCCGCGCTCGCTCGGCGATCTCGGGGTCTCGGAAAGCGAGCTTGTCAGGCACATCGCCTGGGACATCGGCATTGCCGGCGTTGCCGAGCGGATGGCGGAGGTGCTGGATGCCCATCTTGTCGCACAGCGATATTCGCGTCTCGTGATTGACTGCAACCGGCCGCCGGGCCTGGCGAGCTCGATCCCCGTGATATCGGAGGCGACGGCGATCCCGCGCAACGAGGGCATTCCGGACAGCGAGCGCGCGGCACGGCGGCGCGAGATCTTCGAGCCCTATCATCATCGCATCGACACGGTGATCGACAGCCGGATACACGCAAAGCGGCCCACCGTGCTGGTATCGCTGCACAGCTTCACGCCTGTTTATGCCGGTGTCGCGCGGCCCTGGCACATTGGGGCGCTCTACAATCGTGACACCGTGCTGCCGAAGCTGCTGTTGAAACATCTGCGCGCAGAGGGCGATCTCGTCGTCGGCGATAATGAGCCCTATGCGGTGAGCGATCTCAGCGACTACACCATCCCCGTCCACGGCGAGGCCCGCGGCCTCGTCAACACCGGCATCGAGATCCGCCAGGATCTGATCGCGGATCAACCCGGCCAGCAGCAATGGGCGGAGCGGCTGGCAAGGATCTTTGCGGAGATCGAGATGGAGTTGAAGCCGGAGCTGTTGGTCGACTAGCCGCGCGTCGCGACGAACAGCGCGAGCGCAGCAAAGATCGCGGCGATGCCCCATAGCACATAGGCGAAGCGACCGCCGCCGCGAACATCCAGCGTGGCCTCGGCGGGGTTGTCGGGATTGACGTGGACCTCCACAGTCGCACCATCCTGATAGAGCGACATCAGCTTCTCCAGCAAATTGGTGGAGGCCTGTGGCGTGCCGGCCGCAACCCGCGCGCATTCATTGGTGTAGCGGACATTCTGGTAGCTGTAGGTATAGGTGACGCGTTTGCCGAACATCTCGACGCCACGGCTTTCGCCCGGCTCGCTCGCCTCGTGATATTCCTCCATCTCCGACAGCTTGACGGTGCCCGGCACCACTGGCCAACGCGTCGCCACCGCGGCCTGCCGCCGCACCGCCCAGCCCATCAGAGCGATGACGAGGCCGAACGCGCCGAAGCCCACGACCATCCCCGCAAGGTCGGGCCGGCCGATGTGACGCGCGAGCCAGGCATAGCTCTGGTTGAGGCCAAACGCCGAGCCTAAGATGATGGCGACGACGATGGCCGAGCCGATGCCGAGACAGCCCCACAGGCCCTTGGGCAGGTCGCGCTCCAGCACCGCCTGATCGGGATGGCGCGGATTGTAGTAGACCGTGACGATGCTGCCGGCCGGATATTTCGCGAGCTTCTCGGTGACCTGGAAATTGCCGAGGTCCTCTCCGATCGAGACGCGGTTACAGCTCAGTTTCCGGCCGCTCACCGAATATTCGTAGGTCACATTCGCGAAGTTGCGGCTCTCCATGCGGTAGCCGTCCTCACGCTCGTCGTCGGACACCCTGACCTCGCGCACCTCGGCAACTGACGTGACGACCTTGCCTGATACCTGCGGCCAGCTCCTCGCCTCGCGCGCCTGCCAAGTCTTCACGATGGCGGCAATCAGGATCAGCGCGAGCGGCGCGAGCAGCATCGCGTAAACCAGCGGAGGCAAATTCGGCACGGCAAAAATCCTTCGTCAGCGGCAATGCTTCCTTGGACGCATCGCCGCTGACGAAGGTTCAACCGGGTTGTCAGCTCATTTGGCCCTGATCAACGCCAGCCAGATGCCGCCGCCGATCATGAAGCCGCCGGACACGCGGGACACCATGCGGGTGCGGCGCGCCGAGAAAAAGCCGCGGACCTGTCCGGCAAGCAGCGCGTAGATTCCGTCCGTCAAGCCGGCAAGCACCATGAAGGTGATTCCGAGCACCAGGACCTGCGACAGGTGATCCTTGCTCATGTCCATGAATTGCGGAATGAACGCCCCGAAGAACACCAGCAGCTTCGGGTTCGACAACGCCACGACAAAGCCCTGTAAAAGGAAGCCACCGCGAGGGGGTGGCGGCGGCGCGTCGGTGTCGACGCCCTCAACCGGAGAGCGGATCAGCTTGATGCCGAGCCAGACCAGATAGGCCGCGCCCGCAAAGCGCACCCAGTTGAACCAATAGCCCATCGTCGCCATGAGCGTGGTGAGGCCCACCGCAAGTATGCCGATCACGATCAGCAGCCCCACCTGCACGCCGAGAATGTTGGTCAGCGCCGCGCGCGTGCCGTGGCGCAAGCCGTTGGCAATGACGAGGGTGACGATCGGGCCCGGCAGCAACGCGAGCGCGATGCAGGCAGCGATGAAGGCGAGATAGGCTTGCATGGACATCATGATGAAGACTCAAGCTGGGGGCGTTTGCTTGTATTAATGCATGGCACTTACTTCCCGTCCAGCGCCGCAACCAGCCACGATTTCATCTCCTGCGTCTCCAGCAATGCGAGCGCCGCATGCTGCATCGCGTTGGCGTCGCCCCGCCCCTGCGCCGCCGCAACGAAGAGATCGCAGCGCCGCGAGACGGCGACGCCGACCGCGGCGTGGCTCGTACCGTCATATCTCGCGAGATCATAGCGCCGCGCACGACCGCGCATCTCGCCGACATGCACCACCTCGCCCGGCGCGGTCGCCGTAAAGCGCGGAGAGATCAGATCGATATCGGCAACACGATCGACCTCGTCGTCATCGGCGACGCCGCTATCGCAATTGCAGAAGCCGCGCTTGGCGCGGATATAGAGCTCGGCGCCGTCGCAGCCACCGCTCTCGCAGCGAAACGCACGGCCCGCAGGCCAACCGTCGCACGGGAACGGCCAGGCGAGCTCGCGCCAATGCGCCGATGTCGGCGCAGGCTGCGGCGCAAGCCGATACACCCCGACGCCGGACACGATCCCGAGTGCGGCAAGGGCAAGCGCGATCGTCGCCGCGCGCCGCATCGTCAGTTCTTCGGCAGGCCGGCAGCGGCACGTGCCGGCCCGGTCAGCTCGAGAATGTGCAGGCCAGTGTTGGCGCGGTCGACGATGTAGATGTAGCCGCGGTCGTCAGTCTCGACATTGTTGGTCTGGATCGCGACCTTGCAGCGCTCGCCGCCTTCGACCGGAATGCAGCGCTTGTCGGTCGCCTGCGTGATCGCAGGAATGAAATAGCCGACTTCCCTGGGATGATAGGGATCGCGGATGTCGAGCGCGCGCACGCCGGCATTGAAGAAGGCGATGAAGGCCATCTTCTTGTAGTAGACTGGCGCCATGCTCTCGTTCGAGGAATGCGAGCCGAAGCGGCCACCGCGCTGGCAGAACTGCCCGCTCGCCTCCGGCACGGTGTAGCTCGAGATCATCATCGGCCGCGTTTCGGTGGTGACGTCGGCGAACCACACCATCTGACGCGCCTCGCCGCATTCGTTCAAAATCGCCTCGTCGACGATCATGACGATGTCGCGGGTCTTGCCGTCCTTGTCCTCGGCGAATTCCGCAACCGGCATGTCGAGCATCGGAAACGTGGTGTGCGCGCCGTTGAACGCCGACATCGGCAGCCGCGAGATCTCGGGAAGGCGCAGATTGTCCGGCGTCGGCTCCTTCGGCCCGTTCAGAAGCTTCTCGCGATCGACGATCTGCAAAATGCCGCCCTTGTTGGTGCCGTAACCGAAATAGACGCGGTTGCCATTCGGCCCGGTCGAGATCGGCCCATGCAGCTCGGTCGGCACCGCGCCGCTCGATCCGGGCTCCTGGCCGGGCAGGCCGAAGTCGCGGATTTTTTGTGGATGGGCGGGATCAGAGAGATCATAGATCTGCGTCATGCGCCGTGTGCGCCAGTCCGGCGCGCCCGAGACGAGATAGGCAATGCCGGTGTCGCATTCCCACCAGCTCTTGTGCGTGTCCTTCAAGCCGCCGATGCGCGTGATCAGCGCGGGATTGGCGGGATCGGCAACGTTCCAAATCTCATGCGCCTCGCTGCCGAAGGTGCGCAGCATGTAGACCGCGTTCGGATCTCCCTTCGGCAAGCTCTTGCCGTCGCAGACCCGCACCATCTGCGCGCCGCCGGATTCATACTTGCCCTCCTGCCCAGGCAAATGCCTGAGATATTTGGGATGCGCGGGATCGGTGACATCGACGATCGAGGTGCCGTTCGGCTCCGCCTGGCCCGTCATCGGATTGACGGGCGCCGGCACGTCGTCAGTGCCGCCGTGGTGTCCGATATAGGCGATCCAGCGGTCGCCCTGGTGATGGATGGTCGGCTGATAGGCGCTGCGTGCCTGCAAATCATTGGCGCCCACCAGCTTCATGTTGGACGCCTCGGGCGGCGCACCGATGGTCTGCTTCTGGGCGTGAACAAACGTGCTGCCGGCGAAAAGGACGAGGGCGGCAGCAGTCAAGACGCAACGGAACATCAAAGTCCTCCCGGAACCAATCTGCGCTGGCTGGGATTCAAGGCTAGCACAGCCAATTGCGGACGCCAAAGACACCATCGCTTACGCGTCGCCCCGGAATGACGGAGCTCTTGACATGCAACCATTTGGTTGCCTATTATTGTCGCCATGGATGAGGTCTTCAAAGCGCTCGCCGATGCGTCACGACGGTCGCTGCTGGACGGGCTTCACGCCAGGAACGGCCAGACCTTGAACGAGCTTTGCGAAGGCCTCGCGATGACGCGTCAGGCCGTGACAAAGCACCTTGTCATTCTGGAAGAAGCCAACCTGGTCACGACCATCAGGCATGGCCGCGAGAAGCTGCACTATCTCAACCCGGTGCCGATCCATCAGATCGGCGAACGCTGGATCAGGAAATTCGAGCGCGGCAAGCTCGCCGCGCTCAGCGAGTTGAAACGTCAGTTGGAGAAACGCGATGAGTAAGCCGCAATTCGTCTACGTGACCTATATCGAAACCACGCCGGAGAAGTTGTGGAAGGCGCTGACGTCGAGCGAGTTCACCAGGCAATACTGGTTCGGCGCCGAGGTACGGTCGGACTGGAAGGTCGGCTCGCCTTTCGCGCTTCTGCTGGACGGCGAAATCACCGATTCCGGCGAGATTTTGGAGGCCGATGCGCCGCGGCGCCTGTCCTACAGCTTCAAGCACCAGAAGTTCGAAGAGCTGCGCGGCGAACCAGTTACGCGAGTGCTCTTTACGCTCGAGCCCTTCGATTCAGTCACGCGGCTGACGGTGCTGCATGACGGCTTCATCGAGGGCGGCAAATATCTCGGTGCTGTCTCCAGCGGCTGGCCCGCGATCCTGTCCCAGCTCAAGACCCTGCTGGAGACCGGCAAGCTGCTCAACGTCACGCGCGCGGCGCTCAACAAGGGATTCGATGCAAAATGAATCTCGATCAGTTCAAGCCGCTGACGGTCTATACCATCTACATCGCCTCCACGCCGGAGAAGGTGTGGGAGGCGCTGACCTCGGCCGAGTTCAGCCGGCAGTATTTCTTCGGCAATGCCGTGGAGGTCGAGCCGCGGCTCGGCGGGGCGTTCATCGTGCGCACGCCCGACGGCGCCCTGCACATCAGCGGCGAGGTGCTCGCATATGACCCGCCGAGAAAACTCTCGGTCACGTTCAACGTGAACTGGCCCGATCTGATCGAGAAGCTCGGGCCAACCCTCGTCACCTACGACATCGAAGAGGTCGGTGACGCGGTGCGGCTCACCATGAGCGAGGGCCATGATCGGCCGCTCAGCGACGACATTCTTGCTGGTGGCCGCTCGGGCTGGCCCGCGATCCTGTCCAGCCTCAAGAGCATGCTCGAGACCGGCACGCCGCTCGTGGTCAAGATGGGGCCGCCGCAACGGATGCTGGATGCGTTGAAGGCGATGGGGATCAAGACGCCGTAGGAGATGTTTGGCGACGACTCGCGGTTTGCCAGTCGAGCGTGACAACTTCTCCCTGGGGATATGGGCCCCCGCCTTCGCGGGGGTCAGCATGGCTCAGCGCACCGTCGCAAAGAATTTTCTGACATCGCGCACGAACAGCTCCGGCTGCTCGAACGCAGCGAAATGCCCGCCCTTCTCCATCTCGCTCCAATGCGTGATGTCTGGAAAGTTCGGCTCCATCCAACGCCGCACCGGCGTGATGATCTCCTTGGGAAACACCGCCACACCGGTCGGCACGGTCACTTTGGGCGTCGTCCGGCGCTTGCCAAAGCTCTCCCAATAGAGCCGTGCGGACGACGTCGCCGTCTCGGTCGTCCAATAGAGCATGACGTTGTCGAGCAGCTCGTCCTTGTCAAAAATGTTTTCGGGGTGGCCGTCGCAATCAGTCCAGGCCCAGAATTTTTCCAGGATCCAGGCCGCCTGCCCGCTCGGCGAGTCCGTCAGGCCGTAGCCGAGCGTCTGCGGTCGCGTCGATTGCTGCTTGGAATAGCCGGAATCGAGATCGACATAGTGCTTGAGCCCCGCAAGCGCACGCTTCTCTTCCGCCGTCGGCTCGCCCTCGACCTTCGGCGCCGCGTTGAAGGCGAGCGTGATGTGGATGCCGGCGCAATGCTCCGCGTCCTGCCCGCCGAGCGAGGTCGTGACCGCCGAGCCCCAGTCGCCGCCTTGCGCGCCGTAACGCGTATAACCCAACCGGTCCATCAATTTGGCCCAGGTCGCGGCGATGCGGTCGACACCCCAGCCGGTGGCGGTCGGCTTGCCCGAGAAGCCAAAGCCCGGCAGCGACGGGCAGATCACGTGAAATGCATCGGCAGGATTGCCGCCATGCGCGACCGGATCGACCAACGGCGCGATCACCTTATGGAATTCGACGATCGAGCCGGGCCAGCCATGGGTGATGATCAGCGGCAGCGCGGACGGCTCCTTGGAGCGCACATGCAGGAAGTGGATGTCGAGCCCGTCGATCTCGGTGGTGAACTGATCGAAGCGGTTGAGTTTTGCTTCACGCGCGCGCCAGTCGTAGCCGTCAGCCCAATAGGCGCAGATCTCCCGGATCCATTTCAGCGGCGCGCCCTGGCTCCAGTCATCGACCAGCTCCGCCTCCGGCCAGCGCGTGCGTGCGAGGCGTGATTTGAGGTCGGCGAGGATGTCGTCACTGATGGCGATGCGGAACGGCTTGATCGCGGCGGTCATCGGTTGCCTCCCTTGTCGGCGCGCCTCTTGGCGCGAGCCCGGAATCCATTGATCAACGGAATCGGCGGCCCGATGGATTCCGGGCTCGCGCTTACGCGCGCCCCGGAATGACGGTCTCAGCCCGTCAGGGCCGCCTTCACCAGGCCGCTGGCCTTGCCGAAATCCATTTGCCCGGCGTACTTCGCCCGCAACGCCGCGATCACCTTGCCCATGTCCTTCATGCCGGCGGCACCGGTCTCGGTGATGGCGTTCGCGATCGCCTTCTTCACCTCGTCGTCCGACATCTGCTTCGGCAAGTAGGCCGAGATCACCGCGATCTCCTCGCGCTCCTGTGCGGCGAGCTCGGCGCGGCCGCCCTTGTCGTAGAGCTCGACCGATTCCTGGCGCTGCTTGATCATCTTCTGGAAGACGCCGAGCAGATCGGCATCCGATAGCGGCGGCTTGCCGTGCCCGCGCGCCTCGATGTCGGCGTTCTTGATGGTCGAGTTGACCATGCGCAGCGTGGAGAGCTTGCGCTCGTCCTTGGCCTTCATGGCCTCCTTGACCGCATTGTTGATGTCGTCGCGCAGCATGACCGTGATCCCTTCAATCCGTTGCGCCTGATCTAGGCCGTTTGCGGGAAAGAGGCCATACCGGGCCCACGGTTCATTGTTCCCGAACTGGCTGCCGAAACTGCGCAAAAATTACCCGTTCCAGGTTTGAGTACCTGAGGGGACCTGTCAAATATGCAAAAACGCATGTGAATCCGCCGTTTCCCGCTTTGACGGGCGCGCGCGGGGGGCTTATGAAGCGGGCTCATGACACAACATGAAAACGATACCGCCTGGCCGGACCATAAACCGACCGCGCTCCTTGTGCTCGCCGATGGCACGGTGCTCGAAGGCTTTGGTCTCGGCGCCGAAGGCCACGCCGTCGGTGAGGTCTGCTTCAACACCGCGATGACCGGCTATGAAGAGATCCTCACCGATCCCTCCTATGCCGGCCAGCTCATCACCTTCACCTTCCCGCATATCGGCAACGTCGGTACCAACGAGGAAGACATCGAGACGGTGAACATGGCCGCGACGCCCGGCGCGCGCGGCGTGATCCTGCGCACCGCGATCACCGACCCCTCGAATTACCGCGCCACCAAGCATCTCGACCAGTGGCTGAAGGCGCGCGGCATCATCGGCCTTTCCGGCATCGACACTCGCGCGTTGACTGCGCTGATCCGCAGCAAGGGCATGCCTAACGCCGTGATCGCACATGCCAGGAACGGCGAGTTCGATTTGCATGGGCTGAAGGAAGAAGCGCGCGAATGGCCCGGCCTCGAGGGCATGGACCTCGTGCCGATGGTCACCTCCGGCCAGCGCTTCACCTGGGACGAGACGCCCTGGCTGTGGGACAAGGGTTTTGGCCGCCAGGACAAGCCCGAGTTCAACGTCGTCGCCATCGACTACGGCATCAAACGCAACATTTTGCGCCTGCTCGCCGGCGTCGGCTGCAAGGTGACGGTGGTACCGGCAACGACTTCATCTGAAGACATTCTGGCGATGAAGCCGGACGGCGTGTTCCTGTCGAATGGTCCGGGTGATCCAGCCGCGACCGGCAAATACGCCGTGCCTGTGATCCAGGACGTGATCAAGTCGGGCACGCCGACCTTCGGAATCTGCCTCGGCCACCAGATGCTCGGCCTCGCCCTCGGCGCGAAGACCAGGAAGATGCATCAGGGCCATCACGGCGCCAATCATCCCGTGAAGGACGAGACCACCGGCAAGGTCGAGATCACCTCGATGAACCACGGTTTTGCGGTGGACGAGAACACGCTGCCGAAGGGTGCAACGCAGACCCACATCTCGCTGTTCGACGGATCCAATTGCGGCATCCAGCTCGACGGCAGGCCGGTGTTCTCGGTGCAGTACCATCCCGAGGCTTCGCCGGGTCCGCGCGACTCGCACTACCTCTTCCAGCGCTTTGCCGATCTGATGCGGCAGAAGAAGAGCGCGTAGGCGCGCTCTCGTGCCCCGGGCGCAGTGCAGCGCGCCGCTCTCGGCGGCGTGATGCACTGCTGAACCGGGGCCCATAATCTCGGCACTTTGGGTCCCGGCTCTGCGACGCACCGCTTCGCGCTGCATCGCGTCCAGGACACGAGAGGAACGTAATCCGGGCAATGCCGGTTAACGGCGTACGGTTTTCTTCCGGAGCCCTGCCATGTCCGTCGTCCGCGACTCTGCCGAACCGCTCGCCATCGTGTTCGAGGATGACGGGCTGGTGCCGAACAACATCCTCCCGTTCCTGGTCTACCAGGGCGCGGTGAAGCTCGATCCGGAGCGCCCCGAGGAGACCATCGAAAACCTGTTCGAAACCAACGATTGGGGCGGCACGTGGCGCAACGGCGTCTACGATTACCTGCACTACCACGCGACGGTGCATGAGGTGCTCGGTGTCGCGCGCGGCCATGCCCGCGTTCGCTTCGGTGGCGATCACGGCCAGGAGCTCGATATCAAGGCCGGCGATGTCGCGATCCTGCCGGCCGGCACCGGACATCAGTGCATCAACGCGAGCGGTGATTTCTGCGTGATCGGCGCCTATCCGCCCGAATCGAAGATGGAGATCACGCGGGCCACGCCGGAGAACCACGCCAAGGCGCTGAAGACGATTCCAAAGGTCGCGCAGCCGCCGGCCGATCCCGTGACGGGCAAGCACGGCGCATTGATGCGGCTGTGGAGCCAACCGTAAGGGCGGTGCTGTAGGGTGGGCAAAGCGGAGCGTGCCCACCAATCAATGTATGCCGTACGGATAGATGGTGGGCACGGCGCGCAAAAGCGCGCCTTTGCCCACCCTACGATAGTGTGCTCCTACGCCTCGTTGCCGCCTTCCTGGCGGGTGGCTTCGAACAGGAACCAGGTGCGGCGCTCGGTCTCGTCGATGAAGACTTCGAGGATGCTGGCGCTGGCGACGTCGCCAGCGTCGTCGCAGACCTCGTGCGCTTTGCGCATCGAAGCCGCGACATGCTTGTTGTCCTGCATCAGCTCGCGCAGCATCTCGCGTGGCGGGACGTAGTCCTCGTTGTTGTCCTTGATGGTCTGGAGCTTTGCGATCTGGCCGATCGACTTCACCGTGGCGCCGCCGATCTTGCGAACGCGCTCGGCGAGCTGGTCCGTGGTGGCAAAAATCTGGTCCGACTGCTCGTCGAGCAGCAGATGATAGTCGCGGAAGTGCCGGCCACTGATGTGCCAGTGAAAATTCTTGGTCTTGAGGTACAGCGCGAACGCATCGGCCAGAAGCACGTTGAGCGCCTCCGAGACCTTGGTGACCGCCTGGGGCGACAGATCGGTGGGGGTGTCGAGGTCGGGAGAAACCTTGCTGGGGACTTTGCTCACGGGAAACCTTCCTGTTAGGACGCGGACATTGACGGCACGCCGTCGCACCCCTAACGCAAGGCGAGTAGCGCGGTTCCTGGACAGGAACCGCTGGGCGGGACACCATGGACGATTGGATCGATTATTACGACTCGACGCATACGATCTATGTCAGCAAGCTGCATCGCGATTTGCACTTCCAGATCATCGCGCGGGACATCATCGGCTACATCACCTCGCCCGAGGCGACCGTGCTGGACTATGCCTGCGGCGAGGCGCTGTCGGCGAGCCAGGTGGCGGCTGCCTGCGGCCAGCTGATCCTGGCCGAGCCCGCGCCCGGCGTGCGCGGCCGATTGATCGCGCGGTTTGCGCCGAACACCAAGATCCGCGTCCGCTCGCTCGACGACGTCCGCAAGATGCCGGACCAGTCCATCGACCTCGTCGTGATGAACTCGGTCGCGCAATACATGACGGCCGAGGAGCTCGATGCCGCGCTCCTCAATGTCAGGCGCATCCTGAAACCGTCCGGCAAGCTGGTGCTCGGCGATATCCTCCAGCCGCATGTCGGCATGGGGCGAGACGTGGCGGCGCTGCTGTCCTTCGGCCTGCGTCACGGCTTCCTCAAGGACGCGCTGGTCGGGTTGGTCAGCACCGCGCTGTCAGATTACCGTCATCTGCGCGCGCGCGTCGGGCTCAAGCGCTACAGCGAGGACGAGATCGCGGCCAGGCTGAAGGCGGCGGGCTTCGCCAGCCAGCGTGCCAGCGCCAATATCGGCCACAACCGCTGGCGCATGACGTTTATCGCGCGGCCGCCTTTGGTGCGTTAAGCTTCCCGGGTGCGTTAAGCATAACGATCACCTGAGGTGGCTTGTCGTAACTCGATCGGCAATGATCGCCGTGGCCCGGTGGCGGAAGCGTCTACGCGAGAGCAGTGCATCGCTCTTCATCCTGGTTCAAATCCAGGCCGGGCCT
The DNA here is from genome assembly GCF_040548225.1 of Bradyrhizobium sp. S3.12.5. Classification (NCBI taxonomy): domain Bacteria; kingdom Pseudomonadati; phylum Pseudomonadota; class Alphaproteobacteria; order Hyphomicrobiales; family Nitrobacteraceae; genus Bradyrhizobium; species Bradyrhizobium sp. S3.12.5. The sequence goes on along the minus strand of NZ_JBEPRF010000027.1, from coordinate 17,046 downwards.
CCAGCCTTCGCTGGCTCCGCCAGCTTCGGCTAGGCAAGCCTTGTCGTAGCGAAGGCTGCCTCGGCGAAGGGCGAAGCCGGGCGGGGCGCGGCAGACCAATCGCACTGCCTGCCCAAAACCTCAATCCGCCTTGACCTCGTCGCACTCTGCGACAAGCTGAAGCCTGTCCGCGTCCTTGGCCGCCGAGCTGAGTACGGCGTCGAGCAGGCCGGGAAAGCGTGCCTCGAGATCCTCGCGACGCAGCCGTACGAAGCGGTTCGTGCCCGCCACGCGCGTCCGCATCAGCCCGCAATCGCGCAGCTTTGCGAAGTGATAGGTGAGGTTCGACTTGCCGGAGAGGCCGTTGAAGTCGCCGCAGCAAAGCTCGCTGCTGACAGCTTCCTGCTGGGCGAGCTGATACACGATCGCCAACCGGATCGGATCGCTCAGACAATCCAGAACCAGGGGCAGCTCGATCTGCTCGCGGGTGGGGTGGGGAGGCGTGCGGCTCATGGTCCGGGAATCATAGCGATACTGGCGGAATGTTCAATAGTTCTTGAACCAATTGACTCTCGCATCATCATCTTCGATAGTTCAATAAATATTGAACATAAGGGTTGTTTGCAATGAGCGTGTTCTGGTTGGCCCTGGGGGCTTTTGCGATCGGCACCGAAGGCTTTGTCATTGCTGGGCTTTTACCGTCGATCGCCAGCGACCTCTCGATTTCGGTTTCTGCCGCCGGCCAACTGGTCACCGCCTACGCGCTCACCTATGCCGTGGGGTCGCCGATCCTGGCGGTGACGCTGAACAATATCGACCGCCGCACCGTGCTGGCGCTCGCGCTCCTGACCTTCATCGCTGGAAACCTCGCGGCGATGGTGGCATCCAACTACGGCTTACTGCTGGCCTCGCGCATGCTGATGGCGTTGGGCTCAGGACTTTGCATGCCGACGGCGCTCGCCGTCTCGGTCGCCGTCGCCTCGCCGGAACGGCGCGGTCGCGCTGTTGCGCTGGTCACCTCCGGCCTCACGGTCGCGACCGTCATCGGCGTGCCCCTCGGCAATCTCGTCGGCAGCCTGCTCGGCTGGCGCGCGACCTTCGCCATGGTCGCAATGATCGGCGCTGTTGCGCTCGCCGGCCTCCTGTTCGGCCTGCCTCGCGGCCTGCCGCGCAACACGGCCTCGCTTAGCGAAAGGCTCGCGGTGGCACGTCACAGCAATGTATTGATCGCGCTTGTGATCACGATTTTATGGGCGCTGGGCGGCTTCACCGTGTTCACCTATTTCGCGGTCCCGCTGCGCGGCCTCGGCTTCGACGCTTCGCAGATCAGCCTGGCACTGCTGGTGTTCGGCGGCGCGGCTGCGATCGGCAACATGCTCGGCGGCATCCTGGCCGACCGGCTCGGCACGCTCGCGACCGCAGCCCTCGGTCTCGCCGGCATGGCGAGCGCGCTGATCCTGCATTCGCTGGTCCTGAAACTGATGCCCGGACAGGCGCATTACGCGGTGCTGGGCGCGATCTTCCTCTGGGGTCTCTCGGGCTGGGCGTTCTATCCGGCCCAGATCGCCAGCATCATCCGGGTCGAGCCGCAGGCCTCGATGATCGCACTCTCGCTCAACGCTTCCGCCATGTATCTGGGCTTCGCCATCGGCGGGGCCCTGGGCGGCGCCGTGCTGGCCACCCTCTCGCCAAACGACCTCGGCTGGATCGGCGGCACGAGCGTTGCGGCCTCGCTTCTGGTGCATCTCGCCCGTGGCTGGCAGGCGCGGCCGAAACCCGTCAAAATTGCCGGTTGATGGGGCGTTTTTCGGGGTTTCGCCGCCCCGAAAACTGGTCTAAGACCCGTCCGCGCGCGAGGGACGACCCCGCGCTCTCGCACAAGGGGACGCGCGGCAAGCGCGCCCTTTTTTTGTGCCCGAATTCCAGCCCGCGAGCGGTGATGCCTAAACGAACCGACATCTCGACCATCCTGATCATCGGCGCCGGTCCCATCGTGATCGGCCAGGCCTGTGAGTTCGATTATTCGGGCACGCAGGCGGTGAAGACGCTGAAGGAAGAGGGCTATCGCATCGTTCTCGTCAATTCCAATCCGGCCACGATCATGACCGATCCGGAATTGGCGGATGCGACCTACATCGAGCCGATCACGCCCGAGATCGTCGCAAAAATCATCGAGAAGGAACGTCACGTCATCCCCGGTGGCTTCGCGTTGCTGCCGACCATGGGCGGGCAGACCGCGCTGAACTGCGCGCTGTCGCTGCGCCGGCAGGGCACGCTGGACAAGTTCGACATCGAGATGATCGGCGCGACCGCTGATGCCATCGACAAGGCGGAGGACCGCCAGCTGTTCCGCGAAGCCATGACCAAGATCGGGCTGGAGACGCCGAAATCGCGCCTCGCCAATGCGTCCGAGCTGAAGAAGTCGTTCCGCGACAAATACCACGCCGAACGCGAGAAGCTGTCGGGCGCGGCGCTCGAAGAGCTCGACCGCCAATGGACGCTCGGCGAAGGCGATCGCCGCAAGCGTTACCAGGAATATGCCTTCGGCCAGGCCATGATGGCGCTGTCCGAGATCGGCCTGCCCGCGATCATCCGTCCCTCCTTCACCATGGGCGGCACCGGCGGCGGCATCGCCTACAACAAGGAGGAGTTCCTCGACATCATCGAGCGCGGCCTTGACGCGTCCCCCACCAACGAAGTCCTGATCGAGGAATCCGTCCTCGGCTGGAAAGAGTTCGAGATGGAGGTGGTGCGCGACAAGAAGGACAATTGCATCATCGTCTGCTCGATCGAGAATTTCGATCCGATGGGCGTGCACACCGGCGACTCCATCACGGTCGCTCCGGCGCTGACGCTGACGGACAAGGAATACCAGATCATGCGCGACGCCTCGCTGGCGGTGCTGCGCGAGATCGGCGTCGAGACCGGCGGCTCCAACGTGCAGTTCGGCGTCAATCCCGAAGACGGCCGCATGGTCGTGATCGAGATGAATCCGCGCGTATCGCGGTCGTCGGCGCTGGCCTCCAAGGCCACCGGCTTCCCGATCGCCAAAGTCGCGGCCAAGCTCGCTATCGGCTACACGCTCGACGAAATCGCCAACGACATCACCGGCGGCGCGACGCCGGCTTCGTTCGAGCCGACGATCGATTACGTGGTGACCAAGATCCCGCGTTTCGCCTTCGAGAAATTCCCCGGCGCCTCCTCCACGCTGACGACTTCGATGAAGTCGGTCGGCGAGGTCATGGCGATCGGCCGCACCTTTCAGGAGAGCCTGCAGAAGGCGCTGCGCGGGCTCGAGACCGGGTTGACCGGCCTCGACGAGATCGAGATCGAAGGTCTCGGTCGTGACGACGACAAGAATGCGATCCGCGCCGCGCTCGGCACGCCGACGCCGAACCGCATTCTCCAGGTCGCGCAGGCTATGCGGCTCGGCTGGTCGAACGAGGACATCTTCAACTCCTGCAAGATCGATCCGTGGTTCCTCGGCGAGATGCGCGGCATCGTCGACATGGAGCAGAAGGTCAGGAAGCACGGCCTGCCCGGCAATGCCTTCGGCATGCGTACGCTCAAGGCGATGGGCTTTTCAGACGCGCGTCTTGCGGTGCTCGCCGAGACGACGGAGGCCGAGCTCACGGCGAAGCGTCACGCACTCGGAGTCCGTCCGGTCTACAAGCGCATCGACACGTGCGCGGCCGAATTCGCCTCGCCCACCGCCTACATGTACTCGACCTACGAGTCGCCGTTTGCAGGCAGCGTTGCCGACGAGAGCATGCCATCGGACAAGAAGAAGGTCATCATTCTCGGCGGCGGCCCGAACCGCATCGGCCAGGGCATCGAGTTCGACTATTGCTGCTGTCACGCCTGCTTCGCGCTGCATGACGCCGGCTACGAATCCATCATGGTCAATTGCAACCCGGAGACGGTGTCGACCGACTACGACACCGCCGACCGGCTCTACTTCGAGCCGCTCACCGCCGAGGACGTGCTGGAGATCATCGCGAAGGAGCGCAGCAACGGCACGCTGCACGGCGTGATCGTGCAGTTCGGCGGCCAGACCCCGCTCAAGCTCGCGCGGGCGCTGGAAGCCGCCGAAGTGCCGATCCTCGGCACCTCGCCCGACGCCATCGATCTTGCCGAAGACCGCGATCGCTTCAAGCGCGTGCTCGACAAGCTGCGGCTGAAGCAGCCGAAGAACGGCATCGCCTATTCGGTCGAGCAGGCCCGCCTCGTCGCGACCGATCTCGGCCTGCCGCTGGTGGTGCGCCCGTCCTACGTGCTCGGCGGCCGCGCGATGCAGATCATCCGCGAGGACAACCAGCTCAGCGACTACCTGCTCGGCACGCTGCCGGAGCTGGTGCCGGCCGACGTCAAGGCGCGCTACCCGAACGACAAGACCGGGCAGATCAACACCGTGCTCGGCAAGAACCCGCTGCTGTTCGACCGCTATCTGTCCGATGCCACCGAGATCGACGTCGACTGCCTCTGCGACGGCAAGGACACCTTCATCGTCGGCATCATGGAGCATATCGAGGAAGCCGGCATCCATTCCGGCGATAGTGCCTGCTCGCTGCCGCCGCACTCGCTCGACGCCAAGATGATCGAGGAGCTGGAGCGGCAGACCCGCGAACTCGCGCTTGGCCTCGACGTCATCGGCCTGATGAACGTGCAATACGCGATCAAGGACAGCGAGATCTACGTGCTCGAAGTCAATCCGCGCGCTTCGCGCACGGTGCCGTTCGTCGCCAAGGTGGTCGGCACGCCGGTCGCGAAGATCGCCGCGCGCATCATGGCCGGCGAGAAGCTTGCCGACTTCAAGCTGAAGAAGGCCGACTTCAAGCATGTCGGCGTGAAGGAATCGGTATTTCCGTTCGCCCGCTTCCCCGGCGTCGACACCGTGCTCGGTCCGGAGATGCGCTCGACCGGCGAGGTCATGGGCATCGACCGCTCCTTCGCGGTGGCATTCGCCAAGAGCCAGCTCGGCGGCGGCACACGGGTGCCGCGCAAGGGCACGGTGTTCGTCTCGGTGCGCGAGAGCGACAAGACGCGCATCGCCGATGCCGTTCGCGAATTGCATTCGCTCGGCTTCAAGGTGCTGGCGACCTCGGGCACGGCACGCTTCCTGACCGATGAGGGCATCCCGACCGAAAAGGTGAACAAGGTGCTGGAGGGGCGGCCGCACATCGTCGACGCCATCACCAATGGCGATGTCCAGCTCGTCTTCAACACCACCGAGGGCCCGCAGGCGCTCGCCGACAGCCGATCGCTGCGGCGCGCGGCCCTCTTGCATAAAGTGCCGTATTACACCACTCTTTCCGGGGCCGTGGCGGCTGCGCAGGGCATCCGCGCCTACCTTGGCGGAGACCTTGAGGTTCGTACCCTGCAGAGCTACTTTTCGGAAACCTGATCGCGAGCGAGAGGGCCAAGCCTCTCGCTAAGTGATTGGCGATGAAGCCACAATGGCCGGGGGAACTGTCCGGCCATGTGGTTGTTCTGTTCCGGCGCCAGACCCACATAACGTTCCGGCGGCGGCGTTTTCAGCCCCGGAAATACCGACGAATCAAGGTTGCCGCGCCCACCGTTCTTGTGGGGCGCGGGTCCGAAGAACGAGAGAAGAGATGGAAAAGGTTCCGATGACTGCGGGCGGCTTTGCCGCGCTCGGGGAAGAATTGAAGAAGCGCCAGTCCGAGGACCGTCCGCGCATCATCGAGCATATCGCGGAAGCGCGCTCGCATGGCGACCTGTCGGAGAACGCGGAATATCATGCCGCGAAGGAAGAGCAGTCCCACAATGAGGGCCGCATCGCCGAACTCGAGGACAAGCTCGCGCGCGCCGACATCATCGATATTTCCAAGCTCTCCGGCGACACCATCAAGTTCGGCGCCACGGTGACGCTGGTCGACGAGGACACCGAGAAGAAGGCGGTGTGGCAGATCGTCGGCGAGGTCGAGGCCGACGCCAAGAAGGGCCGCATCTCCATTACCTCGCCGCTGGCGCGCGCGCTGATCGGCAAGAAGAAGGGCTCGACCGTCGAGGTCAATGCCCCCGGCGGCGCCAAGGCGTACGAGATCACCAAGGTGGAGTGGCGGTAAGGATCTGCCGTTGCGTGCACTACGTTTCGAAAAGGTCGCGCGATTTGCGCGGCCTTTTTTTGTTTCGTCGTGTTGCTGTTGTGAGGCAGGCTCGCCCGCTCCACACGCGTCGTTGCGGGGGAGGCGCTACCGTCTTCCCTTCACGTCCAGCGGCACGGCCGCCTCGTATTTCGAATTATGCAGCACCAGCGACGTCCGCACGTTGCGAACATGGGGCGCGGCTGTCAGGTGCGTCACGAAATCCTGGAAGGTCGCCATGTCCGGAGCCACGCATTTCAGGATGAAATCGACCTCGCCCGACAGCATCCAGCACTCCCGCACCAGCGGCTCGGCGCGCACGAATTCCTCGAAAGCGCGCAAATCGGCTTCCGCCTGGCTGGAGAGGTGCACGGCGGCAAACACCGTGACGTCGAAGCCAAGCTTTTGTGCATCCAGCAGCCCGCGGTAGCCGTGGATATAGCCCTCCTCCTCCAGCGCCCGGACCCGGCGCAGGCAGGGCGGGGGCGAAATGCCGACCCGTTTGGCGAGCTCGACATTGGTGATTCGACCGTCGGCCTGGATCTCGGCGAGAATTTTGAGGTCGATCTCGTCTAGGTTCCGCGACACGTGACTGGAACTCCTGGGCTTTATGGCGGTATCGGGTGGGTCTGATGGCCATCCTCATAGCCGAGTCCCGCCCGTTTGCGCAATTTTATTGCGCGTTCACCCAACCGACTTTTGTTCCTTGTTGGAAAAATCCGCCGATTGGGAATGCAATTCTTGCATAGCTCATCAGAAGGCTTAGATTAGCTCTGATATTTCAGCGCCTCCGCGAGGCCTCCCGGCACGTTCCGCGCCCGCGCTGCAATCCCCCGGTGAAAGGCGTCCGTGAATATGTCCGCCCCTGTCCATGCAAAGGTCGTCATCATTGGCTCCGGCCCCGCCGGCTACACCGCCGCGATCTACGCCGCGCGCGCGATGCTCGAGCCGATCCTGATCCAGGGCATCCAGCCGGGCGGCCAGCTCACCATCACCACCGATGTCGAGAACTATCCCGGCTTCGCCGACGTGATCCAGGGCCCCTGGCTGATGGAACAGATGGAGAAGCAGGCAGTCCATGTCGGCACAAGGATCGTCACCGACCTCGTCACCAAACTGGAGACCGGGCAGCGGCCGTTTCGCCTGACCTGCGACTCGGGCGACGTCTATTTCGCCGAATCCGTGATCCTCGCCACCGGCGCACAAGCGCGCTGGCTCGGGCTGCCCTCCGAGGCGAAATTCCAGGGCGGCGGTGTGTCGGCCTGCGCCACCTGCGACGGCTTCTTCTACCGCAACAAGGACGTTGTGGTGGTCGGCGGCGGCAATACCGCGGTCGAGGAGGCCCTGTACCTGACCAACCATGCCTCGCAGGTCACCATCGTGCACCGCCGCGATCACTTCCGCGCCGAGCGCATCCTGCAGGAGCGCCTGTTCAAGCACCCGAAGATCAAGGTGATCTGGGACTCCGCCGTCGACGAGATCTGCGGCACCGAGAACCCGTACAAGGTCACCCATGTGCGCCTGAAGAACGTCAAGACCGGCGCGCTTTCGGACGTGAAGACCGACGGCGTCTTCATCGCCATCGGTCACGCGCCGGCGACGGAGCTCGTGAAAGGCCAGATCAAGCTGAAACCGTCAGGCTATGTCGAGGTGGCCCCGAACTCGACCGCGACCTCCGTGCCCGGCCTGTTCGCCGCCGGCGACGTCGCTGACGAAACCTATCGCCAGGCCGTGACGGCCGCCGGCCTCGGCTGCATGGCAGCTCTCGAGGCCGAACGTTTCTTGGCCCTGCGCGCCAGCGAGCGCGCGGCAGCGGAATAACGATCATGGCTCGAACACGCGACGGATTTACGGACATGGACTGGGACAAGCTGAAGGTGTTTCACGCGGCGGCAGAAGCGGGCAGCTTCACGCATGCGGGCGAGCAGCTCGGCCTGTCGCAATCGGCGGTGTCGCGCCAGGTCTCGGCGCTGGAGCAGGAGCTCTCGGTCTCGCTGTTCCACCGCCACGCCCGCGGCCTGATCCTGACCGAGCAGGGCGACCTCCTGTTCCGCACCGCGCATGACGTGTTCATGCAGCTGCAGGCGGCGCGCGCGAAACTGACCGACAGCCGCGAGCGGCCGAGCGGCGATCTCAAGATCACCACCACGCCCGGCGTCGGCATCAACTGGCTGATCCCGCGGCTCGGCGAATTCACTGCGCTCTATCCGGAGATCCGGATCTCGCTGATCGTCACCGACGAGGAGCTGGATCTGTCGATGCGCGAGGCCGACGTCGCGATCCGCACCCGCAAGCCGACGCAGCCGGATCTCATCCAGCGCAAGCTTTTCGCGATGGGCTTCCACGCCTATTGCTCGCCGGATTACATCAAGCGCTTCGGCACGCCGCGGACGCTGGAGGAGCTCGACTCCCATCGCATCATCACGCTGTCAGACGGCAACTTCGCGCCGCATCTGCAGAACCGCAACTGGCTGGTCGAAGCCGGGCGCAACGGCTCGGGTCCGCGCGAGGCCTATTTCAGGGTCAACAACATCCTCGGCCTGGTGCGCGCCTGTCAGCAGGGCCTCGGTATCGCGGCGCTGCCGGATTACCTGATCGAAGAACAGAGCCGCCTCGTACAGCTGTTCGGCGAATCGGATTCGATCCAGCTCGATACGTATTTCGTCTATCCGGAAGAGCTGAAGACGGTCGCGCGCGTGCAGGTGTTCCGCGACTTCGTGGTGAGCAAGGCGCAGCGCTGGCCGTCCTGATTTCCGCATGTCTGACATGCGGCTCCGGCTGTTGCTGCATACCGCTCGTCGAGCCCATACTGACTAGACGCTGAGCCTTCGCGTTGCGCATTTGTCCCCCTCCTCCAGTGGCGCGGGAGTTCAGTAATCCCTCTTGGAAGGTGATTGTGTCGGCCTCACGTGGCCAATACCTAAGCCGGGCCTTCGGGTCCGGCTTTTTTTCTGCCCAATTCGGCTTTCGCCTTCCGCGTGCATTGACAGTTTTAGGCATACCCCGCATCATTTCCAAATGATCACGAAGTCGTGCGCAATCGTCTCGAAAAAAGGCCCCCATTCGGGGACCTCGGATTTTTGCGCGCGCTAGGCTGACTTCGTCATCGCGAGCCAAATCCCGAAAACCCCGCCGCCTGGACGGGGTTTTTTCATGTGCCCTCCGTCTCAGGTTTTTCCCGAGAAGGAGATAAGAACATGACCGATTTGCGAACCCATATGCATGGACTCTGGCTGCCGCTGGTGACGCCGTTTCGGAACAGTCGCCTCGACGAGACATCGCTGCGGCGGCTGACGCGACACTACTGCACGCAGGCGATCGATGGCTTCATCCTGGGCGCGACCTCGGGCGAAGGCATGACGCTGCGCGACGCCGAGCTCGAGCGCCTCGTCGCCGTCGTGCGCGACGAGATGGCGGCCGGCCGCCGGACGTTGCCGATTGGCCTTGGCCTTTCGGGCGCGGACACCTCGCGGACGAAGGAGCGGCTCGATGAGACCGCCGACTGGCCGGTCGACTTCTATCTGATCGCGAGCCCCTATTACGTCCGGCCGTCGCAGCGCGGCATCCTCGCGCATTTCGAGGCGCTGGCCGATCACGCCGCCTGGCCGCTCGCGCTCTACAACATTCCCTATCGCTGCGCCGTCGGCATCAACAACCAGACGCTGCTGCGGCTCGCCGAGCATCCGAACATCATCGGGCTGAAGGATTGCGGCGCAAGCCGCGAGCAGTCGATCGCGCTGCTGCGCGACAGGCCGAAGGGCTTTCGCGTGCTGACCGGCGAGGACGCGAACTATTTTGAGGCGCTCAGCGACGGCGCCGATGGCGGCATTTTGCTGTCAGCCCATATCGAGACCGCAGCCTTCGCAGCCGTGCATGCCGAGCTGAAGCTTGGCAACGCGGATGCGGCAGAGGCGCACTGGCAGGAGGTCGCCGAGCTGACGCGGCTGCTCTTCACCGAACCGAGCCCGGCGCCGGCGAAGTACTGGCTGTGGCGAAGCGGCCTGATCGACAGCCCCGAGGTGCGCCTGCCGATGGTGGAGGTGAGCAGCGAGCTCGCCGCCCAACTCGATCGCGAGATCGAGCGGCGGATGAAAGTCGCGGCGCGAGAGAGCACCGCCTGTGGTTAACCGCGCACCAACTCCCTTCGCAGCTGCGGCATGGCGCATCCACGCCTCGTTTACGCAATGCCGCCTATCGTTCCCCCGCAAAGTCTTCAAACAGGGGGAATGACCATGGGGCAACGCGTTCGCCCGACCGCGGCGGAAATCTTCGCGCCTGCCGATCTTTTGCAGGGAATTTTGATGGTGTCGTCGTTCGGCTTCTGGGCGGTGATGCTCGGCCTGATGCCGGTGCTGCTGTTTCGGGTCTGGCTCGCCTGATCACGAGAGACCGCCTGCATGGTTAAGCCGGGGTCACAAATGCGCTCAAAATGCGAGCGCGGCTGCGAGCCGGAATCTTAAAACATCCTGCGTATCGTTCGACCCATAAGCGAAGAAATCGCGGGGGCGATCTTGAACAACCAGAATGATGCGGCGTCGCATTACGGCGCCGGACAGCAGGGCTTTTCCACCGAGGACATCATCTGGGCCGTCGGCATCTGGTCGGTGATCCTGACGCTGTCGCCGGTCATCGTGTTCTACATGCTGATGGTGGCTTAGCCTTCATCCTCACCCCACGAACGCAAAACGCGCGGAGCGCCGCGCGTTTGTCGTCCGGGGAAATGATTGATGAAATTATGCCGCCTGCTTGTGCATTGCGCCGGACGCCGACGCCGTGCCGCGAATGGCTTTCACTGAACGCTCGATCGCCGCCCACAGCCTTGCAATTTCCTGAGCTGCACGGCTCTCGGCCTGATACTCACGCGCGCCTTCGCCGTGGCTGAGTGCCATCAACAAATCCGAACGATTGGTGATCTGGCCGCCCCACACCGGAGCGCGGAACTTGGCCAGCGCCTCGCGGGCGATGGTGACGATCGGGCTTTCGGACTCGTCGCGACGCGCCGGAGCGCCGTTGAGCACGACCGCGTAGGGCTTGCGCGCCGCGCGGCACATCTGGATGGTTTCCTGCACCGCGTTGACGTCGAACACACCGGGACGTGCCGGGATGACCACCATCGTCGCGTTCTTGATCGCGTCGTCGACCACGGCCGAGAGATTTGGCGGCGTGTCGATCAACACCCACTCGTAGCCGTCGCGCTTGGCAGCGGAGACGATGCCGCTGACCGAGTTCACGGCCGCCTTGATCGGCGGCTCGTTGGTGCCACGCAGCTTGTGCCACAGCGTGAGCGAGCCTTGCGGATCCGCGTCCACAAGCATCACCTGCTTGCTCTGCTTGATCTGCGCAGCGAGATGTGCGGCCAGGGTACTCTTGCCCGAGCCGCCTTTACGCGATGCAAAAACAATAACGTTCATACCTCTGGCCTCCAGATTGACCCCAGGCCACGAAAATGAATCACCGCGCTGATTCGTGAAAGAAAAATTTATCGGGAGTGGCGTCGCCGCCACGAAATAACAAGACGTGTTGGCTTTTGAGTCACACTGCTGTGTGCGACGACAGACACGAACCGTCACGAATGGCTGTTCACGCTGGCAACCGCATGTTTTCCAGGCAATCGCTCGGGAAAAACAGGACTACAACTTTGCCGCGCAAATCCTCGCGCGGCTTTTGTTTCATCGCGCGCGGCCGCGATCGCTGCGGGCTCGCGGCACGCCGCGCGAACAAAACGAGTCCGGTGGCTATCGCGAAGCTGGCGCACGCCTAGCCGTCGGCGGTCTTTTTCTTCTTGGCCTTCGGCTTGGTCTTCCTCGCCACGACGGGCTTGATGTTGGTAGGCTGACCGGCGCGGACCTCGCCCGGCTCGGGGCCACGGCGGAAGAACACCGCGCATTGCGGCGACAGCTGGGACTTCTTCCGGATCATGCAGGCGGTGATGGCATCGACGTTCGGGATGAACTCGCCGCACAGGTTCATTGCATCGGGCGTGCAGGCCTGCTGCTGCTCCGGCGTGTAGGCGAAGCCTGTGCCCGGCTGGGCCAGAACGCCGAGCGCGAGAGCGAAGGTTGCAGCAGCCAAGGAAGTCCTGAAGCGAGATTCCGGCATCGATCCCCCCAAAATGTCGAGTCAGGGAGATAGTGGGTGAACGGGCGTTGGTTGGCAACGAGGCGCGAGGCGAAACCCGGGCGCTGTGCGCTCTCGGCAACAGGGAGGCCTCCGGCCATCCTCTCCGCTGTCATCGCCCGGCCTTATGCGCATTGCGCATCAGGACCGGGCGATCCAGTATTCCAGAGACGCCCGACGTTCCCTGAGAGGGCGCGACGTACTGGATCCCCCGCCTTCGCGGGATGACAGTGGTGTGCGGGGCAGCGTCCGAACAAAACCGCAAAACAACCCCATGCACAGTAGCCAGGGCCCAGGGCCACCTTGCGAATTTTCGCGATTTGCGGATTTTACGAATTTCCTTTGACACGTCGGGCAAAACACCGGCATGATGGCAGGATCGAGAGCTGCGTGGGGTGGTCGGCCTAATCTCCCCGTGAGGGGGAGGACCGCATGGCCACCGTGTTGATCGTCGCGCCGGTGTTTGCGCTGATCGCGGCCGGCTATGCGTCGGTGCTGTTTCGCTTCGTCTCCGAGGGCGCGCACAAGGGCATCTCCGAATTCGCCTTCAGCATCGCGATCCCCGCGCTGCTGTTTCGCACCATCGTCGTCTCGGAATTCCCCGACGTCAGCCCCTGGCGGATGTGGGGCGCCTATTACGGCGCGCTCGCCCTCACCTGGGTCGCGGCGCTCCTGATCTCAGTGCTGCGGCGCAAGGACCGCGAGGACGGCGTCGTGTTCGCGATCGGCTCGGTCTACGGCAACATCGTGATGCTCGGCATTCCGCTCGTGCTCTCGGCGCTCGGCAACGAAGCCGCAGGCCCGATGTCGCTGATCCTGTCGGTGAACACGCCGCTGCTCTGGCTCTGCGGCATTTTGCAGATGGAGCTTGTCAGCCGCAAGCGCACCGGCTCGGCGCTGGCGGTGATCCGTCCCGTGCTCGCAGATCTCGCGCGCAATCCGCTGATGCTGGGGATCGGCTTCGGCGTGGTCTGGCGTTTCACCGGCCTCGGCCTCAACCCCGTTGTCGACAAGACGATCGAGCTGCTCGCGCAGGCGGGATCGCCGGCCGCGCTGATCGCGCTCGGCATCAACCTGTTCCGGTTCGAGGTAAAAGGCGAGATGCCGAGCGTCGTCGCGATGAGCGCGCTCAAGCTGCTGGCGATGCCGGCGGCGGCATTCGTGCTGGCAAACCTGCTCAACCTGCCGCCGGTCGTGACCGGCGTCGTCGTGCTGTTCGCGGCGATGCCGACCGGCGCGAACGCGTATATTTTTGCGGTCCAGTATCAGCGGCTGGTGAACCCGGTGTCGGGCGCGGTGGCGCTGGGGACGCTGCTGGCGGCGGTGACGTTGCCGGTGGTGGTGGTGATGGTGGCGGGGGTGAGGTAGGGGTTCGCTGCGCCTACCCGGCGACCTCGTACCGGAATACCACGAAAAGGGCCCGTTTTAGCGGGCTTTCGAGAGCGTCGCTCAAAGTCGTATACTTAAATATACCCAAATTTTGGCATTTGGATATAGATTGATATACAGATTGTTGTCATCTGGATATATATAAGTATCCAAGTTAGACATCCATGTAGCTCGATGGGTCGACAAATGGGCGTCAAAACTATCGTTCAGCAGCAGTATCGCAACATCGTCGACAGCGCGGCCGCAAGCGCGGCCGGCCTGAAAGCGCCGCCCGAAGGCTGGCTGCGCACGGTCCGCAGCGCGCTCGGCATGTCGGGTGCCGACGTCGCAAAGAAAATGGGCGTCACCCGCGCACGCGTTCCCGCGGCAGAGCGCGCCGAACTCGCAGGCGGCGTCACCCTGAAATCAATGCAGGCGGCAGCCGAGGCGATGGGGTGTCGCTTCGTCTATGCGATCGTTCCGGCATCGGGACATGTCGAGGATATCATCACCGCCCAAGCTCGAAAAAAAGCCATGGCCATCGTTGGCACAGCCAGCACGCACATGGCCCTCGAAAACCAGAAACTGCCGGATGACAAAATTGATCAGGAAGTCGAACGTCTCACCCGTGAGATCGCGCAGGAAATGCCTCCGAATTTCTGGAGCGATCAATGATCGGGGATCTCCAGTATCCCGACGCAGCGACGCCGCTCGACCCAAACGAGCTTGACGGGCTGAAGCATAAACACATCACGACGCAAGGCGAGCTCGATCAACTGGAACAGGCCAACATCGGGTCCGGCTTGCGCTGGCTCGGTCGGCAGAGAGCCCACGTTCTGACCGACGACTTCGTCATCACCTTGCACAAGCGCTTGTTCGGCGACGTCTGGAACTGGGCGGGAACGTTCCGAAAGACTGGAAAGAACATCGGCATCGATCCCGTCCACATCCCTGTGGAGCTTCGAACCCTCATGGGTGACGCCCAGTATTGGGCTGACAACAAAATCTACCCGCCTTCCGAAGCTGCCATTCGCTTGCACCATCGCCTCGTCAAAATTCATCCGTTTCCCAATGGCAACGGCAGGCACGCCCGCATCATGGCGGATGCTGTCCTGGACCGCGTCTGCAAGGCAAAGCCAATCGATTGGGCAGGCGGACATGATCTTCAAAAGATGAACGAACGACGTACCGCTTACATTGCGGCCCTCAAGGCTGCGGACCAGGATGATATTGGTCCTTTGATCAGGTTCGTTGGTCCGCGAGATGATCTCTGAAGCGCGAAGCTATTGGATCTGCCGTCCGCCGCCGTCGTCGTGCTGTTCGCAGCGATGCCGACCGGCGTGAACGCCTACATCTTCGCGGCGCAGCATCAGCGGCTGGTGAACACAGTGTCGGGCGGGTGGCGCTGGGGACGTTGCTGGCGGCGTTGACGTTGCCAGCGCGGTGATGGTGGTGGCGGGGGTGAGTAGCGCCGCGCCGCTCAGGCAGCCCAGTCCACAATCGCGTCAATGAAAGTCCGAGCCTGGCGGATCGCATCCAGCCTCGTGGCGCAGACCCCGACCGACACGGTTCGGCCCTTTCCGACGGTCCACTGCCAACCGGATAAATAGCTCATTCTAGCGATCGAGAAGCTTACGCCGCGATGTTCCACCGAGGACCTCCGCTGACATGTTGCTGTATCCAAAAGCTTACTCCAAATGCTGAACATGATCCAGCCGAACGCAGCCAGCAGGCCTCATGTCCGGGCGTTTGCAACAACTGTCAGCAGCACGGCATCACAACTTGTCGCCGCGGAGGAGTGGCGGCAAGCGCCTCTTGACCGGGGAGGACTGGATGATCGACGTGTTGGTCATCGCATAGGGGATGACTTGGTCGATCAGTTTCTCCAGGTCCTCGACAGATTGGACATGGGCTCGCGCGATAAAACAGTCCTCGCCGGTAATTCGATCACACTCCACGATCTCCCGCAGTCCGCGCAGGACGTCCGCGACTTTCTGCAGTTGTCCGGGAATGGGCCTGATGCGCAACCAAGCCGCGACTGGCAGGCCCAAGGCCTTTGGATTGATCGCAAGCGTGTAGCCCTCGATCACGCCGACTTCCTCCAGGCGCTTGATCCTTTCGGACACGCTCGGCGACGATAGACCGACTGAACGGGCCAGATCGGCGATGCTCATCCGGGCGTCGTCGGCCAGGGCATCCAGAATGCGGACATCGGTTACGTCCAGATCGCCATTTTCATATCGAAGGCGTTTCACGTCGTTCACCTTTGATCAATGGAGGATTGCCGCAGTCTAGTCTTCCGGATGGCATTTTAAAGAGCCGCTGCGGCTCTCATACTTAGGTGTGAGGAACCGCATGCCCAATCTCGGCCTGACATTCACCAAGGTCGCTCAGTCCGCCCCACCACATGCCTGGTTCGGCGTGAGCGCCATATTCCACTACCTGGGCCCGTCCTTCGCCGTCCTGCTTTTCCCGGCAGTCGGCGTCCTCGGCGTCGCCTGGATGCGGATTGCGTCCGCTGCGGTCATCTTTGCGCCGTGGACCAAGCCATGGCGGACGATCAAGCGCGCCGACCCGCGAACGCGATTTATGCTCATCAGCCTCGGCGGCTGTCTCGCGATAATGAACACGTCGTTCTATCTGGCGCTCGATCGACTGCCCATGAGCCTGGTTGCGGCGATGGAGTTTGTTGGGACGATAGGCGTTGCGTTGTACGGACTCCGGACGGCTCGCAATTTTGCGGCGCTAGCGCTCGCGGCGCTCGGTGTGTTTCTGCTGATCGACGTGAAATGGTCAACCGACCCGCTCGGGCTGTTCTGGGCGTTTCTGAACAGCGCACTGTTCGTCGGCTATATCATACTGGGACACAAGATATCCGAGGGCGGCGCGAGCGGCGGCGTTGAGCGGCTCGGAGCGGCGATGGCAATAGCGTTCTTGTTCATCATGCCGATTGGGTTCGTCCAAGCCGCAAAGGCCTTCGCGACGCCCGTGCTGGTCCTCGCGGGTGTCGCCGTGGGTGCCTGCTCATCCGTCATACCCTATGTCTGCGATCAGTTGGCGATGTCCCGCCTGCCGCGGGCGAGTTTCGCCCTGATGCTCGCGCTGCTGCCAGCGACGGCCACCCTGCTCGGCCTCATGGTCCTGGCGCAAATCCCCAGCGGGCAAGACATCATCGGCGTATTGCTCGTCATGTCAGGGGTCGCAATCCACAAACCCGCGGTGCCGGAAGCGCCTATTCCGAAGTTGGCATCCACGGCGCCGTGAGCTTCTTGTTGCCGATGGCCTAGCGAACGATGGCGCGGGATCGGGGAGTTACGGAGTTACGGTGCACGAGATTGCGCATTGCGGACAGCGAGCACGCTGTGGGATCGGGAGTTTTATGCACTGAAGATCATCTAGCCGGCCTTCGCGACCAAGAAGGCGGTGGAGCTAAAGTGAGTTCGAAGTCATCGAATCACTTTTGGGCCACGAGGAG
>NZ_JBEPRF010000026.1:0-118596 GCF_040548225.1 Bradyrhizobium sp. S3.12.5 | reverse complement strand
GCCAAGTCGCTCGTCAGCTACCAGATCAATCGACAATTATCCGGGTGGAATCTTCCTCCACTAGAGACACGCGCCTACAGGGCGCACACGGTGACGCTGCACGAAATGCCGGTGTTCGAAAGCTCATTGAGCGCACCTGTCGCCGTCACACTTCTCAAGCCAGCTCCAGCCGCAATGACCGCCCCACCATGCGCGCGGCGCGCTGAAGCGTTGTCAGCGTGACGTTGCCGTCCTTCGGGTCGAGCAGGCGCCCGATCTGACTGCGCGAGGTCTTCATGCTCTGGGCCAGATTGTTTGCGGGATATGTTGTTCTCCTTCATTGCCTGCTCGATCTGCCACGCAAGGACCTCTTTGACGACGATGGCTTCGAACTCCTCTCGATTGCCTTCTTCGCCGAGGAAATCATCGAGCGTGGTGAGCCTGGCGATGGAACGGACTGCTTTCTTCCTTTTCGTCACGTCTTTCTTGACCATGTCGGTCTCCTTCGAATTCACGGTTTCTGCGGTGCGCCAGCGCCAAATCATCGGGCGGCGTCTTCCGGGTCTTCTTGATGAAGCCGTGAATGTACGGTCCCGCAGCGGCTCCTCGTTGCAGCTCGCGCGCCATCGGAGTAGATCGGCAAGACATTACGGGTATCTGTAGCTCCCATGCCTTCAAAAAAGAGCCCCAGGGATGGATATCGAATGAAAACGGCAGCGCAATCGGGTCCGTCTGGATTATCGCCCTCGCCCACCCCCTACAAAACCCCAGTTAACCGCTCTCTCGCGGCAGGAGATTTTCATGGTCAGTGAAAAAGGCCCGAACATCAAGAAGAAGCAGAAATGCAAGAATTGTGAGGGCAAAGGCCTGCTCAAGAAGGGCGACAAGGTGGTGAAGTGCCAGCGCTGCAAAGGCACTGGGGTGCGGTGACATCGCGGATTGCCTCTCGCTTTCGGACCCCGTCATTGCGAGCACAGCGAAGCAATCCGGAGTCCCTCCGCGGGAAGACTCTGGATTGCTTCGTCGCAAGGGCTCCTCGCAATGACGGTGGAGAGAGTTGCGCGAGGTGGCGCCTCGCACTTCGTCATTGCGAGCGCAGCGAAGCAATCCAGAGTCCCTCCGCGGGAAGATCCTGGATTGCTTCGTCGCAAGGGCTCCTCGCAATGACGGTGGAAAGAGTTGCGCGAGGTGGCGCCACGCACTCCGTCATTGCGAGCGCTGTCTGGTTGCAGGTTCGAGTCCTGCCGGGCCCACCAGCCAATCGATCACTTGACCGGAGCGCAATGCTCGATCAGCAATTCTGTGAGGACTCGGATCTTCCGCGCGGGATGCTGGCCTGGCGGGCGGATGACATAGGCACCCGCCGGAGGTGGTGGATGACGGGTCATGACTGAAACAAGCCGCCCCGATGCCAGCAATTCATCAGTGAGGAAATCGGGGAGGTAGGCAATCCCGAGTCCTGCAGTTGCGGCGGCCACCAGAGCTGTGCCGTTGTCGGCCTTGAAGCGACCCTGCGGACGAACCGTGATGATCTTGTCGCCATCCATGAGCTGCCAGGCTTCGGTGCCCTGCATGAGAGCTTGATGGGCGATGAGTTCCTCGGGTGTCTCGGGCGACCCGTGCTCTTTGATGTAGCCGGGACTCGCAACGAACTTGCCGTAGATCGGTCCGACACGCCTGGCGATCAAATTTGAGTCTTGAAGATAGCCAATCCGGATCGCGCAGTCATAACCTTCTGCGATGAGATCAACGAATTGGTCACTGTAGCAGGTTTGGATCTGGAGCTTCGGGTGTCGTCGCGCCATTTCCGCCATCACGGGCGCGAAGTAGTTCGAGCCGAAGGACAGCGGCACAGCAACTCGCAAGCGTCCGCGAAGCTCGCCGGCAGGCAGGATCGTTTCCTTGGCCAGGTCGATTTCGGTGCAAACCCTCGCAGCATAGTCTCGGAACGTCGCCCCAGCTTCCGTTAGAGCGGCGCCGCGCGTGGTTCGTGCAAGAAGCTGGACACCAAGTTCCGATTCAAGCCGCAACAGCCTTCGACTGACGATCGACTTGGAGACGCCGAGCCGGAGCGCAGCAGGCGAAACTCCGCCGGCATCAGCAACTTCCACGAATGTCCTGAGCTCTTCGACGTCCACTTCGGTGTTCCTGCTTTCGCGACACAGCTTGCCACCGAACGGTACTACCGCATCGAACACGGGAACGGCAATACGCCCTCCAGGTGACGCCGCCGCCTGTGGCGAGCGTCTCCCCAAAACCGATGCCGCATTCAACGGCAACAAAGGATGTCATGATGAAACTTCGTAACGGCCTTGCTTCGCTTCTTCGTCCCGAAGACTCAGTGCTCGTTCTGATCGACCACCAACCCTACCAGCTTGCGAACGTGAACAGCCATGAACCGCAGATGGTGATCAACAACACGGCAGCTCTTGCGAAGGCAGCAAAGGCCTTCGGTGTTCCCACGATCCTGACGAGCGTGATTGCCGAGCGAGGTGGCCTCCTCTTCCCTCAGATCACCGAAGTGTTCCCCGGACAGGAGGTGATCGACCGGACCTTCATCAACACCTGGCAGGATAAGAAGGTCGTGGATGCGGTCAAGGCCACGGGCCGCAAGCAGCTGATCATCGCCGGTCTGTGGACCGAGATATGCGTCGCGATGCCGACGATCCAGGCTCTCGGCGAAGGCTGGGACGTCACTGTGGTGACAGATGCGTCCGGTGCCGTTTCGGTCGAAGCCCACGAGATCGCCATTCAGCGCATGATCACCGCCGGCGCCAACATGATGACCTGGTTGGCAGTGGCGGCCGAATGGCAGCGCGACTGGGCCAGGGCCGACCAAGCCGCCAAGCTGACCGAGGTGATCCTGCAGCACGCCGGCGGCAGTGGCATCGCGTTCCTGTGGGAGCAGCAGCTGCTCAACACACCGGTACCGAAAAGCGCAGCCTGAGCTGGGACGGCTCAGGGGCCCAGCCGAGATGGCTAGAGCTATTCTGCCTCGGCGTCGGGAGCCAGCACACCCCACGCTCGCAACACTTCGGCGAGGATTGCGCGGTCGCTGTGGTCGAGTCGCGGCAGGCCGGGCAGCCGCACGGGACCGACCGGAAATCCGATCAGCCGCAGCGCCTCCTTGACCACCGTGACGTTGGCGCCGTTGCCGAAACGCGTCCGCATCGCCTCGAACTTGGCGATGGTATCGACCAGTTCGCGAAGCCGGTCGAACCGGCCAGCCTCGAGCGCGGCATGAATGGCCAGTGAACGGGCGGGATCGATGTTGACGAGGCCCGAAGTGAACCCCCTTGCCCCCGCCGCGTAGAAGGCGGGCGCCCAGCCCTCGGCAAGACCGCACACCCACAATGCGGTCGCTCCGGTGCTGGAGCGGATGCACTCGGACAGCAGCATCAGGTTCGTGGTGGCGAATTTCACGCCGGCGACGTTCGGGTGGTTGGCAACACTCAAGATGTCGCCGAGGCTCATCGCGTCCGAGCGGACATAGGCAATGAGCGGCAAATCCACCGCATCCGCGATCGCCTTGAAGTAGGCTGCCTGCGCCTGTGGTGCTGCGAACGGATCGAGCGGCTGATGCGCCATCAAGGCGTCGGCGCCCTTGTCTCTCGCCCGCCGGCCGAGCTCGATCGCCTCCTTCAGCGAGCGCCCGACGCCGGCGGTCAGCAGCGAGCGGCCCGCATTGGCTTCGATGGCGCCATCATGCACGGCGCGGACTTCGTCGGCTGCCAAGGCGTAGAACTCACCGGTGTTGCCGGCGGATACGATGTTGTGGATGCCCGCGCCCGCGATTCTATCGACGATGCGGCTGAGCAACGGCCGGTCGACGTCGCCGCTCGTGGCGTAGGGCGTAACATGCACGCCCGAAATGCCCTCGAGCGCAGCTCTTACTTTTTTCAACCTCAAGAGTTGTGCTCCTTCGTAGCACGGACAGCTTGGGGAGCAGTTTGCGGTTGCCCACGGTTTTCGAACGCGGCCTTGACGTGCTGCCGTGCCGAACGGACCACGTGATCGCGCATTTCCCGCTCGGCGGCGTCACTGTCACGGCGGGCCAGCGCTTCGTAGATGGTGCAATGCTCGCGGAGGGCGCGGCCTCGTTCCTCCGCGTCGCTTAGGATGAACTGACGTGCGGTATGCACGTAGACGCGCTGCCCGACCAGAATGCGCTGCAGATAACTGCAACGCGAGATCTCGTGGATGGCATCGTGAAACAACTCGTTGAGCTTGATCAGATCGTCGGTCGCGCTCGCCGCGGTCGCCTCGGCCATTTTGCTCACGATGGCGGCCAGTCGCGCGACCCCTTCATCGTCGATGCGCGACGCCGCCATGCGGGCGATCATGCTCTCGAGCGCGGCACGGGCCAGCGCCATTTCCTCGGCCTGCTCGGCATCGAAGGTCACGCGGATGCCGCGGCGCGGCTCCGCCACGACCAGGCCTTCGGATTCGAGCTGGCGCAACGCCTCCTTCAGCGGCGTGGTGCTGACGCCGAGCTGTTCCGCCATCTGCCGTTCGTTGAGCACCGCGCCGGACGGCAGCTCGCCCGCGATGATGGCGCGACGCAGCTCCTCGCGGACATGCGCACGCAGCCCTTTCAGATAAACCGGATCGACCGGCTGAAGCCTTGGCGGCACGCTGCTCTCCCTGGACGCAGGTTCATGCGCCCAAATTTTTTTGGATATTGGCCAAACGCTTTATGGACAGCCGTGAAATTTGATATATCAAATCCACCCCATGTCAATAAGCCGGCAAGAGTCCGGCCACAGGGATGGAATGTATGCGCAAGGAGACAGCGCAGACGGCGCGGGCCTCGGCGTTCGACGAGCCGGACGTGCGTGCATCCGATTGCAAGCTGGCCGCGCGAGCGATGCGGGCGGTGGTGCGGCTGCCTGAGGGCGGACGGTTGGCATCGCTTTGGCGCGAGGCGCCTGGCAACCGTCGCATCGATGTCCTCGTTCCCATGGCCACCGGCCGCTTTGAGCCGCTGGTCTGGCCCAAAGCCGGCGCCTATCCGCTGGTCCCTTATTCGAACCGCATTCGCAACGCCGCTTTCCGATTTGACGAAACCCTCGTCAAGCTCGCGTCGCACCCGGCCGCGGCGCCCCATCCGCTGCGCGTGCTGCATCCCGGCGAAACGTTTTTTGGGCCAGCGTAGGGATCACGGTGACATGATGACATTACGACTATCACCATGACAGTGGCGAACTACACGACGGCGCCATCAAGAACCACAAGGCCGAATGGCCGCAACACACATCTCGACCGGGAGGAACCATGAGCGAGGACATCCAGCAGAGGACGCCCCACTGCCGCCGACTAGACCGCCGCTCCGTGCTGAAGGGATTTGCCGGCGCGACCGCGATTTCCGCACTGCCTTATGCGGCGCGCGCCGAGGGCGCCAGGGAAGCGCCGGCGCTTGCCAAGCTCGTGGTGGACGGCAAGCTGGCACCGCTGGCGGACCGCATCCCGGCCAACCCAATGGTCGTCACCGTCGAGAAGGTCGGCCGCTATGGCGGCGCGCTGCGGCGCGGCCTGCGCGGCTCGGCAGACCACAACGGTATCCTGCGCATGGTCGGCAATCAGGGCCTGGTGCGCTGGAATCTCGCCTTCACCGAGGTGCTGCCGAATGTTGCCGAAAAATGGGAGGTCAACGCCGATTCCACCGAATTCACCTTCCATCTCCGTCAGGGCATGAAGTGGTCGGATGGTCATCCGTTCACGGCAGACGATATCGTCTTCGCCATCGAGGACTGCGCCAAGAACACCGAGCTCTATAAATCGCCGCCGACCCCGATCGTGATCGGTGGCAAGGCCGGCACCGTCACCAAGATCGACGACACTACTGTGAAGTTCACCTTCGCTGGTCCCTACGCGCTGTTCCTGGAGCAGATGGCAACGCCGCTCGGACAGCATCCCACGCTGTTCGCGAAGCACTACTGCAGCCAGTTCCACCCGAAGTACAATCCGGCGGTGGCCGATCTCGTCAAGGCCGCGAACCTCTCCGACTGGGGCACGCTGTTCCGGAGCAAGTGCGGCGACATCGAAATTCCCACGCGTTGGGGCAACGCCGACAAACCGACGCTCGATCCATGGGTCATCAAGGAACCCTACACCGGCGGCGCGACGCGCGTGGTGATGGAGCGCAACCCCTACTTCTGGCAGGTCGACACCGCCGGCAACCAGCTTCCCTATATCGACAGGCTCAACTTCAACATCTCGCAGGACGTCGAGTCGCTGATGCTCGATGTGATCTCTGGCCGTCTCGACATCCAGGAACGCCATATCGACACGCTGCAAAACAAACCTACGCTGTCGCAGAACATGCAGAAGGGCGGCTATCGCCTGATCGAACTGATCAATTCCGGATCCCAGCAGGTTCAGATCTACCTGAACCTCACGCACAAGGATCCGAAGATGCGGGAAATGTTCGCCAACAAGGAATTTCGCAAGGCGTTGTCGCTCGGCATGAACCGCAGCGAGATCATCGAGCTGGTCTATCTCGGACAATCGCAGCCCTATCAGGCCGGGCCGCGGCCGGGGCATCCCTGGTATCATGCCGCGCTAGCGACGCAGTTCAGCGAGTTCGATCAGGCCCAGGCCAATGCCATCCTCGACAAGCTCGGCTATGCCAAGAAGGATGCCAACGGCTTCCGGCTACGTCCGGACGGACAGAAGATCTTCTTCGCCATCGACGTAATCCCGACGCTCTACCCGGACGAGGTCGATGCGCTCGAGTTGGTGAAGCGGCACTGGGCCGATATCGGCATCGACATCAAGGTCAACACCATCGAGCGCGCGCTCTACTACACGCGCGGCGACAACAACGACCACGATGCGGCGGTATGGCCCGGCCCGGGCGGCCTCGATCCGATGCTCGATCCGCGTGACTTCTTCGCACAGCACACACAGGGCTCGCGCTACGCCGTGCCGTGGGCGCAATGGTACGTCTCCGGCGGCAAGGATGGCCAGGAGCCGCCTGAGAGCCAGAAGCAGCGCATGAAGCTGTTCGATCAGGCTCGTGCCACGGCCGACCTGCAAAAGCGCGGCGAAATCATGAAGCAGCTGTTCGATCTCACGGCCGACGCTTTCGAGACCATCGGCATTTGCCTGGCGGTGAACGCCTTTGGCATCTGCAAGACCAACCTGGCGAACGTGCCAGCGAAATATCCGAACTCGTGGTCGTGGCCCAATCCAGGCCCGGCCCTGCCGCAGCAATTCTTCTTCTCGACGTGATCGGCCTTGAGCCCGGCCGCGCCGCGCGGTGCGACCGGATTCTATTTCCCTGAACAGGCAGGACCATGCTCCGCTTCATCGCCAAGCGCCTTCTCTGGATGGTGCCCTCGCTCATCGTGGTGAGTTTCCTCGCGTTCGTTCTCATCCAGCTACCGCCCGGCGACTACGTCACGACCTTTATCGCGACGCTGGCCGCGTCGAACGAGGTCGTCGACCAGAACACCGCCGCCGACCTTCGCGCCCGCTTCGGGCTCGATCAGCCGATGATCATCCAGTATCTGAAATGGATCAGCGGCATTCTGCTGCACGGCGATTTCGGCCTCAGCTTCGAATGGCAACAGCCGGTCAGCAACCTGATCTGGGAACGGATGGCGCTCACGCTGGTGCTGACGTTTTCGACCCTGCTCGCGACCTGGGGCATCGCGCTGCCGGTCGGCGTCTACTCGGCGGTCAAGAAATATTCGGTCGGCGACTACGTCGTCACTTTCCTCAGTTTCCTCGGGCTCGCGATCCCAAGCTTCCTGCTCGCGCTGGTGCTGATGTACATCGCCGCCGTCGAATTCGGCCAGGAGGTCGGCGGACTTTTCTCAGAGGCTTATGTCAACGCGCCCTGGAGCTTCGGCAAGGTCCTCGACCTGCTGCACCATCTCTGGATTCCAGTCATCATCCTCGCGGCCTCCGGCACCGCCAGCCTGATCCGCGTCATGCGCGCGAACATGCTCGACGAGCTCAACAAGCCCTATGTCACCACCGCACGCGCAAAAGGCCTGTCGGAATTCCATCTCCTGGTGAAATACCCGCTGCGGCTGGCGCTCAATCCCTTCATTTCGACGATCTCCTGGTTGCTTCCGAACCTCGTCTCCGGCTCGATCATCGTGGCCATCGTGCTCAGCCTGCCGACGGCGGGACCGCTTCTGCTGCAGTCACTGATGAGCCAGGACATGTATCTGGCCGGCGCCTTCGTGCTCCTGATCTGCGCACTGACGCTGATCGGCTCGCTCATAAGCGACATCCTGCTCGCCCTCGTCGACCCGCGCATCAGGCTGGAATAGGCCGGGATCAGAATCATGACCGATATCGCCATTTCACACGTCGACAGCCGCCAGCTCGCGGTAGCATCGCAGTGGCAACTGGTGTGGTGGGCATTCAAGCGCCACCGTCTCGCCATGGCCGGGCTCGTCGTCACGGCATTCTTCTACATCGTAGCCGCAGCGCCCGGCTTCTTCGCTGTCAACGATCCATCGCAGCAGAATGCGCGCGCCGCCTATCATCCGCCCCAGGGCGTACATTTGATCGACCTCGCGGCCGACGGCAGCTGGTCGGTCCGGCCCTACATCCATCCCTATGCGCTCAAGCGTGACCCGCAGACGCTGCAGGCGGTCTATCGCGAGGACGAGACGCGCAAGAGCTACATCCGGTTCTTTGGCACCGGCTACGCCTACAAGCTGTTCGGCCTGTTCGACACCACGACGCACCTGATCGCCACCGACAACAAGAACCAGCCGCTGTTCCTGCTCGGCGCCGACCGGCTCGGCCGCTGCGTCTACAGCCGCATCATACAGGGCGCTCAGATCTCGCTGTCGGTCGGTCTCGCCGGCGTGCTGCTGTCGCTGACCATCGGCATCGTGCTCGGCGGCCTTTCCGGCTATTATGGCGGACGGATCGATTTCGCGGTTCAGCGGCTGATCGATTTCGTGCTGTCGCTGCCCAGCATTCCGATCTGGCTCGCGCTGTCGGCGGCTCTGCCGCACGATTGGCCAGCGACGCTCAACTACTTTATGATCACGCTGATCCTCTCCCTCACCGCCTGGGCCCAACTCGCGCGCGTCGTACGCGGCCGCTTCCTTAGCCTGCGCACCGAGGAGTTCGTCACCGCGGCACGGCTCGACGGCGCATCCGAATGGCGGGTGATCTTCCGTCACATGCTGCCGAGCTTCACCAGCCACATCATCGCGTCGATCTCGCTGGCGATTCCGGCTATGATCCTTGCGGAAACGTCGCTCAGCTTCCTCGGCCTCGGCCTGCAGCCACCGACCATTTCCTGGGGCGTGCTGCTGCGCGAAGCCCAGAACATCCGATCGATCGCAACCGCGCCATGGCTGTTTGCACCCGGCGCCGCAGTGGTGATCGCCGTGATCGCCCTCAATTTCCTGGGAGACGGGCTGCGCGACGCCGCAGATCCGTACAACAAATGAGCCTGATCGATCTCGCAACCCATGCTGGCGCGCGCTCGGCCACACCCCCTTCGCTCATTCTCGAGGTGAAGGACCTCGTAACGCACTTCCCGGTACGAAACGGCATCGTCAAGGCCGTCGATGGCGTGTCGCTCACGCTCGAGCGTGGCAAGACGCTCTGCATCGTCGGCGAAAGCGGCTCGGGCAAAAGCGTGACCGCCCGTTCGATCCTGCAGATTGTGGACGCGCCAGGGCGCATCGTGTCCGGCGCGATGATGCTGCATCGAGCCGACGGAACGTCGGTGGATCTCGCCAAGTTCAATCCGCGCGGACGGGAGATCCGTGCGGTACGCGGCCGCGAGATCGCGATGATCTTCCAGGAACCGATGTCGTCGCTATCGCCGGTCCACACCGTCGGCGACCAGATGATGGAGGTGTTGCGGCTGCATCTCGACATGGGAAAGAAGCAGGCCCGCGCGCGCTGCATCGAGCTGCTCAAGCAGGTCGAGATCCCCGATGCCGAGCGGGCCATCGACCGCTACACTTTCGAATTCTCCGGTGGCATGCGCCAGCGCGTGATGATAGCGATGGCGCTGGCCTGTAACCCTTCCCTCCTGATCGCCGACGAGCCAACCACCGCGCTTGACGTCACCACTCAGGCGGAGATCCTCGACCTGATCCGCCGGCTGCAGCAGCAGCACGGCATGGCCGTGATGTTCATCACCCACGACATGGGTGTCGTCGCCGAGATCGCCGATGACGTGCTGGTGATGCATCGCGGTAAGGTGATGGAGAGCGGCACGGTGGACGCCATCTTCCATTCACCGCAGAACGATTATACGCGGATGCTGATCGGCTCAGTGCTGAAGCTGGAGCAGAAGGCGGAGATCCGGTTGCGTCGCTCCCCGATCGCCGACGAGACGCTGCCGGTGCTGCAGGTCCGCAATCTCAGCATGCAGTTCGGCTCGGGAAAAAACGCGCTTAAGGCCGTCGACGATGTCTCGCTGACCGTGAAGCCGGGCGAGACGCTGGGCATTGTTGGTGAGTCCGGATCGGGCAAAACGACGATGGGACGTTGCCTGCTGCGGATCTACGATCCCAGCGCCGGCGCAATCGATTATCGCCGGCCGGACGGCAGTACCCTCGATCTCGTCAAGGCGGACAAGGAGACGCTGAAGGCCTGCCGGCGCGAGATTCGCATGATCTTCCAGGATCCTGTCGGCTCGCTCAATCCGCGCATGACTGTGGCCCAGATTGTCGGCGAGCCGCTGCTCGTCAACAGGATCGCAGCCGGCAAGGAGCTCGACGACCGTGTGGCCGATCTGCTGCAGCAGGTCGGTCTGGAGCCATCCTGGCGCGAGCGCTACCCGCACGCTTTTTCCGGCGGCCAGCGCCAGCGCATCGGCATTGCCCGCGCGATCGCCCTCAATCCGCGCATCATCGTCGCCGATGAGGCGACGTCCGCGCTCGACGTCTCGTTGCGGTCGCAGATGCTCGACCTGATGATGGGCCTGCAGGACAAGCTCGGACTGTCCTACGTCTTCATCAGCCACGACATCGGCGTGATCCGCTACATGTGCGATCGCGTGGCGGTGATGTATCGCGGTCGGGTGGTGGAAACCGGCTCCGCCGAGCAGGTCTGCAACTCCCCGACCCACGCCTATACGCAGGCGCTGCTGTCAGCCATTCCACGACCGGACCCGCGGGCGCGCAGCATCCACCGGCGGCACCGCTACACGGCGGCCTGAGACAATTCCGGCGTCCGTTTTCGGGCGCGACAACAAGCAAATGGATGGAGATAACCCGTGAAGATCGACCGCCTGCGGGCCTTTATGTCACGCGACAAGGACCGCCCTCGCCTGATCATTGCCATCGATACCGACGACGGGCTGACCGGCTGGGGCGAGTGCTACAATCACGGGCCCGACAAGGCGCTGGAACCGCTGCTCGAGTATCTGTTCACTTTCATCCGCGGCGAAGATCCGCGGCGGATCGAATATCTGATCCAGTATCTGTTGCAGCAATGCCGCTTTCCGCCCGGCGCGCTGGGCCTTGCGGCGATTTCCGCGATCGATCATTGCCTCTGGGACATCTCGGCCAAGGCGCTCAACGTGCCGGTCTACCGGCTGCTGGGCGGCAACGTGCGCGACCGCGTCCGCATTTACGCCGGTGTCTATACCGCGCCGGACGCAGCGATTGCCCGCGACGAATTCGACAGGCTCAACGCTGAATGGGGCCTGACGGCCTTCAAGCTCAGCCCCTACCGGATCGACATGCATGCGCAACGCTGGGGCGAGGTCGTACGTACCAGCGCGGAGTATTTCCGCAAGCTGCGCGAGACGGTGCGCACCGACTACGAGATCGCCTTCGACGCCCACGCCAAGATCTTCGAGGTCGGACAGGCGATCCAGCTAGGCAATGCGCTCGCGCCCTACGATCCACTGTTCTTCGAAGAGCCGATCCGGCCTGAGAACATCGAGGCCTGGAGCGACCTAAAACGGGGTCTCACCTGCACGCTTGCGACGGGTGAGTCCCTTTACAACCGCTTCGAATTCCTGCGGCTGTTATCGGTCAAGGGCTGCGACATCATCCAGCCCGACATTTGCGTGGTTGGCGGGATTTCGGAAATGCGCCGGATCGCCACCCTCGCCGAGGCGCACTACGTGACGGTCGCCCCACACAATCCGATGGGACCGCTCGCCACCGCCGTCAATTTGCATTTCTCCGCTGCGCAGCCGAACTTCCGAATTCTCGAATACCGACTGCCGCAGGGTGCGGCTTACGCCTTCGGCGACGGCAGCAGCGACCCCAACGTCACGCCGGACCGCTCGCAGGGTGCCTGGTACGTGAAGGACCCCTACCTGCCGAAGAACGGCTATCTCGAGCTGCGGCCCGACCGGCCGGGTTGGGGCGTCGAGATGGACATGGAGGTGCTCGGCAAAGAGGATTACGTTCATTGGGAGCGCAAGGTGCCGCGCCGGCCAGACGGATCGACGGCCTATGCGTGACGCGCTCAGTAACCGATAGCAGCCCTATCACTGCGCGGGTCTGCTGCGCCAGCCAAAATCTCGCTTTGCGGGTCAATCGTAATTCCACAAGCGCGACCCGCTGCGCAGTCGCCAGCGCGACGTTGTCACCCCCCACGCGAGCGCCTTGCCGCAGGTGCCGCAACAATCGTGTGGGCACTGGTCCACCCTGCACTGGACCGGCGCGCTTGACCTTATAGACGACCGGTCGTATAGTGAATACGACCGGTCGTCTTAGCCTCCGAAGTGCGAGGAGAGTTTGCATGAAGCTGATTGGCACCTATCTGTCGCCCTACGCGAGGCGGGTCGCAGCGGCCCTGATCTCCCGCGGGCTGCCCTTCGACCATGAACCTGTGAACGGCTACCGGGAGTTCGAGACCGCGAGCCGCTATAATCCCGTGGCGAAGGTACCTTCGCTCGTGCTCGACGATGGCGAGGTCCTGATCGACAGCACGGCCATCCTCGACTACCTCAATGAACTGACGCCTTCGGCGCCGCTGATCCCCGCCGCGTCAAGCGCGCGCCGGGCGACGCTCAAGCTCGCGGCAATCGGTTACGGCGTCTATGAACAGGCCACCAGCCTGTCGTTCCGTGGACGCGAGGTCCCTGAGACCGAGGCCAACCGCTGGAAAGCGCAGATTTTGGGAGGCTTGCGCGCGCTCGACGAGGCCGCGCGCGACGGCGGACCGCTCAGGGCGAGCCCGCTGGATGCCGCAGCGATCACCGCCATCGTAGCGGTGGAATACCTCGCCCGGACGAATCCGGACCTGGAGGCCCTTCCCGCAATCCCCGCCCTGGCTGAGCTTGCAGCCGAGTATCGAGACGCACCGCCCTTCGCACTGACAAGGGTAGCGGCTTGAGGCGCATGGAGGAAAGCATGGCTGATCGGATCGCTCTCATCGCAGGCGTCGGCGGCGCAACTGGCGCTGCGCTCTCGCGGCGCTTCGCACAAGGTGGATATCGTGTGGCGATGATCGCCCGCAACGCCGAGCGGCTCGCGGAGCTCGAGACGCAGATACCTCGTGCGCGCGGCTATCCTTGCGACGTCGCCGACCTTACCCGACTCGGCGAAATTGTCGAGCGCGTGCAGACCGAGCTCGGGCCACCCCATGTGCTCATCCATAACGCCGTCGCGGCAACATTCGCCAAGATCCTCGACGCCTCGGTCGAGGATCTAGAGCGAAATTTTCAAGTGAACACCACGTCGCTGTTCTTCCTGGCACAAAAACTCGCGCCGGCGATGATTGAGCGCGGCGAGGGAGCCATCATGGTCACCGGAAACACCTCGTCGTTCCGGGGCATTCCGCTGCGCCCGGCCTTCGCGCCGACGAAGGCCGCCCAGCGCATCCTCGCGCAGTCCCTCGCAAAGGATTTGGGCCCGAAGCGCGTGCATGTTGGATACATCACCATCGATGCCGCGATCGATGCCCCGTGGAGGAGGGAGACCTTGCCGCTGCCGGATTGGCAGGATAAGCGGGGCGACCATTTCGCGCATCCCGATGCGATTGCCGACGAGGTTTACCACATCGCGCATCAACACCCCTCCACGTGGTCGTTCGATCATGTCATCCGGCCCTTCGCCGAGAATTGGACCCTGAACTGACCATGCCAAAACCTAATCATAAGGAAGCACTCCTCGACGCGGGCCTCGCGGCGTTTCATCACCGCGGCTATCATGCAACCGGTGTTCAGGAGATCGTCTCGTCGGCCGGTGTGCCGAAGGGCTCTTTCTACAGTCATTTCGAAAGCAAGGACGCCCTCGGCCTGGCGGCGCTGGCGCGTTACTGGGAGGACCGCGCCAAAGCGCGTGCCCTGTTGCGGGACGCCAGCCTTCCCGGGCTCGAGCGGCTTGACCGCTACCTCGCGGCCCTCGGCTATAGCGAGGATGGCTGCCTGATCGGAAATCTCACGGCCGAACTCGCGCAACTCGACGCCTTTCGCCAGGATTTGTCGCGCCTGTGGCGGCAGTGGACGGATGCACTTTCCCAGTGCCTGGCGGATGGGCAGCGCGACGGCAGCGTACGAACCGACGTGCCCGCCACCGAGCTTGCGCGTACGGTGCTGGCGCTTTGGGAAGGCGCGGTGCTCTCAGCGAAGGTCGAGCGCAGCCCTAAGCCGCTCAACATGGCGCGTCGAACGCTGCGGCATTTGCTGGCGCCGTGACGTATGGCCGATCCCCTGCTGCGTAGTTGGAACATAGGCGGCGCCACACGCTCCGTCATTGCGAGCGAAGCGGCGAAGACAAGCAATTCAGAGTCTCCCTGCGGGAAGATTCTGGATTGTTTCTTCGCAAGGGCTCCTCGCAATGACGATGGAGAGAGTTGCGGGATTACGGTGGCGGCACTCAATGCCTCCGGTCGCAAGCGCCAGTGAGGCATTGCAACTCGCAGCCCTTGCGCTCTTCATTCGCTTTGCGGGATGAAACGGCTGAAGGAAGGTAGTCCAAGACAGAGCTTGACGATGAGAGGAAGCGCGAGGACCGGGATGACGCATGCAGCGACATAACCCTCCGCGAGAGATGGCAGACCGAAGCCGGCCGCCGCCCACACGAGAGTAACGTTACGGTTTCCGCTCACGAGGCCTATGGTTCCGGCGGTTTGCAGCCCCAGTCTCGCGAACGTCACCGTAGCGAGTCCGCACAGGCCGAAATTGAGGACGACTGCCGCGGCGAGCATCACGTCGAAACGCAGCGCGTTGCTGGTCCATTGCGCCCTTATGCCCTGCGAGGTGGCAAGCCCCACGATGATGAGCCCGATCACGGCGATTCCGGTGGCGGCGCTTTGATCCGGCAGAACGAGACTCAGATGACGATGGAACCTTATGGCTAAAAAGGCCACCAAGCCGGCAGCGCCGATAATGCTGAATAGCCGGATCGCCAGCCCGCTCATGTCGAACGCAATGCCAAGTCCGAGCATCGTGGCGAAGCACGGAATCGAGATCGGCGTAACCAGGGTCAGCGCAATCGAGACGACCAGGGCGAGACGTGGTCGCAAACCGAGCATTCCAGCAATCGCGGCCGCGCTTCCGACCGGCGGCGCCAGCAGTGAAAGCAGAACGCCGGCCCGCAGGGCAGGATCAAGCGGGACAAAGGACAGCAGCATCGCAGCAGCCAAAGGCAGCACCAGGCCGACCCAGCCGAGCACCAGGCCTATCAGCGGCAGACGAACGCTGCCTTCGGAGGGAGCAAGACCCGCCGTGAGAAACGAACCAAGCGTCAGAAGAAATGCTGAAAAAGGCAGAAGACCGTAGCCGAAGCGCGCGAAGGGCGAGATCAACAGGCCTGCGCAAAGCGAGATCACCAAAAGGATCGGTCCTTGTCCGCCAAGTGTGGACAATATCCGGCCAACGTACATATCGCCTCCTCATTTGCATGCGCATCGGCGTGATGCCGCCCCGGATGCGCAGCTATAGCGGCCCGTGTTGTGCGGTGTGCACCACAGCGGTTGACGCCGGCCAAGGTCAGAAGAATCCAGGGCTCAAATCGAGGCCGTCGGTCAGAGAGAGCACGAACACAAACGCGCAAGCTGCACAGAACAGCAGGGCGTGTTTGGCCAGGCCGGCGCCGGTGACCGAGAGGACCGTGTGGGAAATTGCGCGCTTGATTGCCGTCATGTTGCCGCCTTGCTTTTTAGATCGGTGAGTTGGATGTGCCACGCGTGCCCGTCAGTCGCACCGCAAATCGATGCCCAGGGGAGCGCCACCTCGCTCGGGTGACGTTCGCTGCATGAGGATCGCGGCCATCGCGTGAACAGCGCCGAAGCCCAGAAGAACGAGAATCATCAGGCGCGTCCCGCCGCCTCGGCTTGCGTTTGTGTCACGCGGCATTGGAGATCCGGCCCGAATTGCAGACCCGGCATGAACGTCGTTTTTCACGGCTTCCCTCTTTACGGTTGCGCTGGCTTGCGTAGCGACCGCGGGGGGACCCTTGGTCCGCGCGGCCCCGTTGCCCGATGCGGATCGTTTACGGCAGCGGCGGGTTAAAAATGTAATGGGTGACGAAATCATCGGAGACGAGATCCGCTTGGGGCTCTCGGGGCGCCTGGCTCGTCGCAGCGAAGGCAATTAGCAGCGCGAGGAGCGAGCCATAGAATGCGATCAGTCTAAGTCTCCACGTACTGATTATTCGCAGCTCCTCGTCGGGTGCGCGAAAATAGTACGGCTTGTTTTCCAGCTGCACGATATCGGTCAATGCGACCTCCTGGTTGATGGCGATTCCGACATTCGGGGTGCGATCAGTCGCCTCCGAAAAGGAGCGGTGCGACGGGAGGTGCCGGCTCCGAAGCGGCCCTGAGTGTCGGGCGCGCGAAAGAACTCAACGCTGCGTCGAACCCGGCGAGGACCACGAACAGGCTGACGACGATGATGATGAGGTGATGCGCGCGCATGTCGGCTTGCCGGATGAAATTGCTCTGCGTCGATCAGGCCAACCGGCATCCCGTCGCGACGCGATCTGAACGCGTCGGCGTCGTCGCGGGCGTTATTCAATCGTCATTACGGCGTTAATATTGTTCGCAAAGTTGGCAACTCGTGTAGGATGTATACCTGCGAGCATGCCTGCTCAATTTTGAGGCGGAATGACTGAAACTGCGTCTGCGCCCGGCCCAAGCTTCACTCTCTCGCTACTGGGGCGTTTCGAGCTGACCGGGCCGAATGGCGTGGTCAGCTTGCCCAACAAGAAGCTCGCGGGATTGCTGGCCTATCTGGCTTGCACGGCACCTCAGCCTCAATACCGGGAGAGACTCTCGACCCTGCTGTGGGGATCTCACTTCGACGCGCAGGCGAAGCAAAATCTGCGGCAGGCGCTGTTCAAGCTCCGCCAGGTTCTTGGTCAGGGCGCTCTCAGGAGCGATGGCGAGTTCATCTCGTTGAACGCCGCAGTGGTCATCTGCGACGTACGGCGATTTGAGGAGCTGGTCGCGAAGGACAGCCGCGAGGCGCTGAGTGCGGCGACAGATCTCTATCGTGGGCCTCTCGTTGATGACATCGGCGTCAGCGAGGAAGGCTGGCGCGATTGGCTGGCCGGCGAACGCGAGCGGCTGTCGGAGCTCGCTGTTGGCGCCCTGGTCGCCCTCGGCGAGTCTGAACTGACACAGGAGCGTGCCGGCCATGCCCTCCTCGCCGGCCAGCGTGCCAATGCGCTCAACAGCCTGCGCGAGGATGCGCACCGCCTGATCATGCGCGCGTTGTCGGCGGCTGGCCGCAACGCCGAAGCACTCAAATACTACCAGGCCGTCGTAGCCCTGCTGAAGCAAGAGCTTGGCACCGGGCCCGATGTTGCGACCAACTCGCTCGCTGCAGAGCTGCGCAAAGTCCAGGAGCAGAAGACGGCCCCGGCAATGGGGGAAATCGCGGCAGAACAAGCCGAGTACATGATTGGCAACGACAGGCCCTCCGTAGCGGTGCTTCCGTTCCAGAACATGGGCGGTGACACCGAACAGGAATACTTTGCCGATGGCATCACTGCAGACATCATCACCGCTCTATCGCGCTTTCGCGAACTGGTGGTGATTGCGGCCGGATCGAGCTTTGTCTTTCGGGACAAGGGAATGACCAGCCGGCAGATTGCGCAACAACTCGGTGCCCAGTACCTCCTGAGCGGCCATATACGCAAGGCGGGCAACCGCATTCGCGTGTCGGCCGAGCTCACGCATACCGGCAGCGAAGCCCAAGTCTGGTCCAATCGCTATGATCGCCCGCTTGTCGATATATTCGATCTGCAAGACGACGTCAGCAGCAGCGTTGCTGCGGTCGTCGCTCCCGTCGTTCGGAGCGCCGAAATCGAACGCGCGCGCCGCAAGCCGCCAACCGATCTATCGGCCTATGATCTCTATCTGCGTGGACTTCACCATTTGTGGACCGGCACCCGTGAAGGTGTCATCAAGGCCATCGAGCTGCTTCGGCAGTCTCTGGGCCTCGATCAGGAGCGAACGGCGACGCTGGCGGCGCTGGCCTGGGGGCTCGTCATGGCCCCGCCGCTGGGCGCCAACACGTCTCCAGATGCCGCGGCCGAGGCGCTCGGTCTGGCCCGTCGCGCCGTCGAGCAGGAGGCTGAGGACGCCTTCGCTCACGCGGTCTATGGCTTCGCGCTCTTTGGGCCGGCCGGCACCAACGATCAGGGACGTATTCACGCCAGCGAAGCCGTAAGGCTCAACCCCAGTTCGGCCTTCGCATGGGGCGTGCTCGGGATGATCGACAGCATGGGAGGCGACTATGCCAACGCCCTCGCATGCCTGCATCGGTCGCTCGCGCTTAGTCCCGACGACAGGATGCTGCATTTGTGGATGACAGGATTGACCGCATCCTATTTCGCGCTCGGGCAATACGAGGAGGGCATCGCCTGGGCACGGAAGTCGGTTCGGCACAATCCGAGCAACGGCACCGGCCATCGTATGTTGGCGGCCAATCTGGCCGGTGTCGGGCGCCTGGAAGAAGCCCGCGAGGTCACTCGGATTCGCGATGCGACACAAAAAACAACGATCCGCGATCTGCGTGCCATGCGCTTTTTCAAGCAACACGAGGTGCTTGAACGCTATCTTTCGGCCCAGCAGGCAGCCGGCGTGGCCGACTGAGCTCAAGCGCCGAGTGCTGCGAGAAGCGTGCGAACGGTCATGAAGACCAGGATGAGCGAGCCTATGGTCCACAGAGTCGCGCGAATATCGTGAATTTGCGCGGTGAAATAGGCCAAGAAGTGGAGCAGGCGTGAGGCAACGTAGCCATAGAGCAGCCATTGCGCGAGAAGCAGCGATGGCCGTGTGAGGACGTAGAGAAATCCCGCGACCAGGAAGTACGGCAGGTTCTCGACATCGTTCATCTGGATCCGGCGGATCCGCTCGACACCTTCGTTGGGAAGAAGCTGCGCTGGATCGGGCGCAGGATTCATTGGTGTCTTCTTGATGTCCTCCGGCGAACGGTAGCCCCCCTGGGCTCTCACCATCCGGAACACGGTCAACCAGGACATCGCAACGGCCTTCAAGATCATCAGGCTGGCAGCAACGACATAAGTGGCGAAAAGGGGATCGTGAAGACTGATTCTGTCCAATTTGGCTCCCCCACCGGCCCTTCCATACTACATGCCCGACTGCGTCGCGCCAGTGCGTCACGGCCCCCCAAGCAAAAATAACGCTCCTTTGACGCCTGACTGACGCCGGCAACGACGGCGGCTGCTTATTGCACGCGGCGACCGTCAATGAGATTTGGAGATTTCTGACATGCGATCACAAGCTTTGCAGACAAGTGCGCAAGCCGCCGTTCCCGATCGGGCGACGGTCATACCGGCAACGGGGTCGGCGTCAGGCGATAACGGCTTTCGCATCCGCGCGATCCTCAGCCTGCCCGCCACATGGTGGCAGCGCTCTCGCTTCAGGACAGAGCTGCGCGCGGACCTCAGGGACAAGCCCGAGCTTCTCCACGACATCGGCATCGGCCTGCACGAAGCGCACGCCGAAGCATCGCGGTTTTTCTGGGAAGCCGTGCTGCTCCAGCGCCGATAGAACAGGATCGGCGATCATTGGGTTGCGGTGATATCGCGGACTGCCTCGCGCTTCCTCATACTTCGTCATTGCGAGCGCAGCGAAGCAATCCAGAGTCCTTCCCCGGGAAGATTCTGGATTGCTTCGTCGCAAGGGCTCCTCGCAATGACGGTGGAGAGAGCATCTCGGCACGGAATGTCCACTCCGCGTCAGCCTCGCACCAGCTTCGCACCAGAAACTGCTGCAACGGGACTCTCCGATCGCGCTCGGCAGACCCGCAAGCACAGCTTTTCTGGTCACCTCATGAACCGCCAAGAACGCCGGGCCGCGGCCAAGCAATCCGAGAGGATCACGCCGCAGAATCTGGCGATCGCCAGGAGCCTCGAGGCTGCGAAACAGGGCCAGTTGCTGTTCAATCTCGGCCGGTATGCCGAAGCCCTGGACTACTTCAACGCATTCGCGAGGCTCAATCCTGACGTCGCACCGCTGTATCAGACGCGCGGGCTTTGCCTGCAGCGGCTGGGCCGGTTCGAGGAGGCGCAGGCCGACTTCGAGCGGTCGATTGCGCTCAACCCCAGCGAGGCCGAGACGCACAAGAACCTCGGCTCGCTTCATGCGCGATTTGGCCGGATGGAGCAGGCCTTTGCCAGCTTCGATCGCGCGCTGGCGCTTCGTCCGAATTTTCCCGCAGCGCTCAACGAAAAGGCGCGGGCGCTGTGGAGCCTGCAATTGCTGGACGAGGCTTTCGCGGCCTTTCACCAATCGCTGGCCCTCGAGCCCGGCAACGCGGACACGATCTGGAATCTCGCGCTGCTGCAGATGCTGACTGGAGATTTCGCGCGGGGCCTGGCGGGACGCGAGGCGCGCTGGAAGGCGTCGTCGCTCGGCCTCGCCGATCGCGGATTCTCGCAAGCCCTTTGGCTGCGTGACCAGCCGCTCGAAGGCAAGACCATTTTGCTTCACGCCGACGAGGCCCTGGGCGACTCGATTCAGTTTGCGCGCTATGTGCCCTTCGTGGCCGCGCTCGGCGCTAAGGTCATCCTGGAGGTGAAGCCTGCGGTGCAGCGGCTACTGGCCGCCCTGCCCGGCGTTGCACATTGTGTCGATCGATCGTCTGCGACGTCGATGGCGTTCGACCTGCACTGCCCGCTTGGAAGCCTGCCGCTGGCGTTCGGGACGCGGCTCGACACGATCCCGTTCGCGCAAGGCTTCCTGCCAGCGCCGGCGGCGGCGCGCGTGACGGCGTGGGAGGATCGGCTTGAAGACCGGCTTGGTCCGCGCACGCGCTTCCGCGTCGGTCTGGTCTGGTCGGGAGATCCAGGTCACAAGAACGATCACAACCGGTCGATATCGCTGCGCGCGCTTGCGCCTCTGCTGGATTGCGATGTCCAGTTCGTCTCCTTGCAAAAGGGTGTGCGGGACCAGGATCGCGCCTTCCTCGACGAGCGCAAGGACATCCTCGACCTGACGGACCAGCTGACGGATTTCAGCGACACGGCGGCGCTGGTCTCCTGTCTCGATCTGGTGATCTCGGTCGACACCAGCGTGGTTCACCTCACCGGCGCGCTCGGCGCGCCGGTCTGGACCATGTTGCCCTTCAACCCGGATTGGCGCTGGCTGCTCAACCGCGACGACAGCCCGTGGTATCAGTCGATGCGGTTGTTCAGGCAACCGGTGCGAGGCGACTGGGCCGGGGTCGTGGAGGGCGTTCGCGGCGAGCTGGAGGCTCTGGTGTCCGCGCGGCGCAGCCACGACAAAACGAATGACGCGCCGGCACCTCCCCTCGCGCCTGCCTAACCTTCAACCCGATACAGCCGCCACCGCGCCGGCACACCCTTGAGCTGGTGGCTGCCGTGATCCCTGAGGCGGATCTGGGATTGTGCCGCGAGCAGATCCTTCACCGCACGTGAGACCAGGACTTCGCCGGCGCGCGCCTTGGCGGCGACGCGGGTGCAGATGTGGAAGGCGAGGCCGACCATCTCGCCGCCGCTGATCGTGTATTCGCCTGCGTGCAAGCCCACCCTGATATCAAGCCCGAGCGTGCGCACGGCCTCCCGAATCGCGGTTGCGCAATTGATGCCGGCGGCCGGTGCCTTGAAGGTCGCGAGCACGCCGTCGCCGGTCGTCACGACTTCCTTGCCGCGCGAAGATTTGAGCTCCTTGCGGACCGCCGCGTAATACAGGCCGATCACCTTGGTCCAGCGCGCATCGCCAAGCTTTGCGGCTTTTGCGGTGGAGCCGACGATGTCGACGATCAGGATCGTGGCGAGCGCCTGCTTGAGGTCGGCACTCCCGTTGGCGGATTTGCGCCGGGCCGAGATAGCGCCCGTCAGCGGCTCATAGTCGTGGCTGCGCCGTCGCGCGATCGCGGATTTGGTATAGTCCTGGGCGCGCTCGACCGTGCCGCAGCGGATCGTTTTCTCCTGCGGCAGACGCGTCCAGTAAACCTTGCGTCCCTTGCCGGCGCCCTGCACCTCCACGGCACCCCATTTCAGGAACACTGCCGAGCCGACCCGCCGCACACACCAAGCTTTTGAGGTGTATCCTGACACGTTCGACTGATGCAGGCCGATGCGAAGGAATTTGGGCATGAACGTGCGGCCGATGCAAAGACCGTTTGGGCGGACTGGGTGTCAAACGTAGTCGGACGTTCCTGCGTTGGCAACAGGACTCCCAATCGAAGATTTTTCTATCTCAAGCGGAACGCCCGCGATCCAGATCTGCCCGGATCGCAAGACGCCCAAGCTCTTCGGTGAACCGCCCGATATCATCGTCCGACGAGTAGATGTGAGGCGCCACGCGTACGATCCTCTTGAGGCGACGCGCCTCGAGCTCCCATCTGGCATGATCGAGACCCACAGATGCGACCGCGATGCCGCGCGTGGCCAATTCCTCCACAATCCTGTTCGCGGGCAGCGACGCATGTTGGAACGTCAGGAATGCCGCGCCGGCATCTTCGTCCTCGAACACCGTGAGTCCGGAGATGTCACGCAGGTTCGCGCCCAACCGGCGCAGCTTCTCGTCGTTGCCCGCACGAACGTTCGCAATGCCGATACGATCGAGCTCCTGGAAAGATGCCCGCAAGCCGAGACGGCCGGCAGCGCAGAACTCCCATGCCTCGAAGCGCCGCGCATCCTCCAGCGGCAGGAAGCGGTCATCCGGGCACCAGGTGCCGGCGCTCTGGTCGACGATGACCGGCTCGACCAGACGGCGCAGCGCCCGATCCGACAGCGCCATCATGGCCTGCCCGCGACCACCTCGGAGCCACTTCCGTCCCGGCGCGACCATGACGTCGGAAGATGCCCCAGGCAGCGTCAACTCGAACTGACCGACGGCTTGCGCGCCGTCGATGAAATAAAGGCAGGCGTCCGGCCGCGCAATCGAGCCAAGCGCTTCGACCGGCTGGCGCAATCCAAAACTGCTGGCAACCGCCGATGCGCAGATCGCGACCGTACGCTCATCGACCAGCGCAGCGGCCTGCTCGATGTCGATCCGCCCCTGTCCGGTCATGGGCAGCCTGACCACCTCCGCTCCGGCCGCAGCCGCGCGCCGCACGGCATTCACGATATTGCCGCCCCAATCGTTCCGCGCGATCAGGATGCGATCTCCACGCTTGAGCGGCATCGATGCAAAGGCAAGTGCCCAGAGTCGGCTCGCCTGCTCGCCGAAGGCAAGATGCGTCGGGGCGACGCCCGTCAGACGGCCTGCCAGGATACGCGTCTCTTCAATGGCGTGTCTCGCATCGGCCGCCGCCCAGTGCACGCCGCGCCGGGCCTCGAGATCGAGGTGGGACTTGATCGCCGCAACCACGCTCTCGGGCATCAGACCGGCACCCGCGGCATTCAGATGGGCGCTCGTCATGCGGTGACCATCCGGTGCTGAAGCCGCTTCACCGCGCGAGATGCCGAGAAGCAGATCGCGAAGTAGACCAGGGCCGCGAACAGATAGAATTCGATCAAGCGCGCCTCCCGGTTGGCCACGATGCCGATCGACGTCATGAAATCATGGAGACCGATGACGTAGACCAGCGAGCTGTCCTGAAACAGAGCAATGCTCTGCGTGAGCAGGATGGGCGCCATGCGGCGCAAGGCTTGCGGCAGGACCACGTAGCGGTAGGCCTGCATCCCGGTCATGCCGATCGCCAGCGCCGCGGCCATCTGTCCTCGGGAGATGCCGTTGATGCCGGCGCGCATGATCTCGGAATAATAGGCGGCCTCGAACAGGGTGAATGCGATGAGTGCGGACGTGAACGCTCCGACCGGCCGCCCGATGAACAGCGGCACCAGCAGATAGAACCAGAAGATCACCATGATCAGCGGAATCGAGCGCAACCCGTTGACATAGCCGGCAGCGAGCGCGGCAACGGGCCGTGGTGCCGACAGGCGCACAACCGCGATCATGGTCCCGAGCAGGATTCCGCCCGCCATCGCGAGCGCCACCAGGACAAAGCTCGTCTGCAGTCCCTGCCAAAGGAATGGCAAGGCGTGAACCACGGCGCTCCAGTCGAGGTTTCGCACGGTTAGCCTCGCCCCAGAGTGCCGGGGATAGAGACCCGCCTTTCGACGGCGCGCATCGCGACGATGACGCAGAGCGTCAGCATGACATAGATGACGGTCGCGGCCGTCAGAGCCTCGATCCCCTGGAACGTGCTCGCCTCGATCTGGCGGCTCTGGCCCGTCAGCTCCAGCACCCCGATAGTCAAGGCGAGCGACGAATTCTTGATGATGTTGAGCGCTTCCGACGTCAATGGCGGCAGCACGTTGCGCGCCGCGAGGGGCAGAAGAATGTAGCGATAGGCCTGCGCGACGGTGAAGCCCATCGCAGCGGCTGCCATGCGCTGCCCAGCGCCGATCGATTCGATGCCGGCGCGGACCTGCTCGGCGACGCGCGCAGCCGTGAAGCAGCCGAGCCCAGCCACGGAGAACCAGTATTCGGGCATCGGCAGGTCGCGCTTGATCCAAAGTCCGAACGATCCCGGCAACAGCTCCGGCAGCACGAAGTACCAGAGGAACAGCTGGAGCAGCAGGGGGATGTTGCGGAACAAATCCACATAGGCCGTCGCGATGAGGCGGGCGGTCCGGCTCGGTAGCGTGCTCAACACGCCGACGGTGCAGCCAATTGCGAGCGCGATGATCCATGCCGCGCCCGCGACGAGGAGCGTCCATTTCACGCCGGCGAGGAGCCATCCGAAATACGGCTCAACGAACAGAATGCGCCAGTTCCAGCGATATTGCATCGCGTGCCTGCCCGGACCGTTCAGCGCGGCAGGGCCTGAACCCGGAAGGCGGCGAGCAGCTCGCCCTCGATTTTCAGGCCCAGTGGGTCGAACCATCTGGCATAGGTCTTCTCGGCCTCTCCCGACCGGAACGCATCGGCGAAGGCGCCCCGCACCAGCAAGGCGAAATCCTGATCGCCACGCTGCATCATCGCGCTATAGGGGTCGTAGGTGAGCAGGCGACCAACGACAGCGAGCGAGCCCGCC
Source organism: Bradyrhizobium sp. S3.12.5 (assembly GCF_040548225.1). Classification (NCBI taxonomy): domain Bacteria; kingdom Pseudomonadati; phylum Pseudomonadota; class Alphaproteobacteria; order Hyphomicrobiales; family Nitrobacteraceae; genus Bradyrhizobium; species Bradyrhizobium sp. S3.12.5. The sequence goes on along the minus strand of NZ_JBEPRF010000026.1, from coordinate 93,233 downwards.
GGCTTCTTCGCCTTGGTGGCGGCATAGACCTTGATCTGCACACCGTCCGCGACGAACGCGTCGACACGGTCGTTCTCGACCAGGAGCGCACCCTCGGGGAGATCCTTCACATAGACCAGCTGGACGCCGAGCGCCTTCTCGTCATTGAGCTTGCGGACCGCGGCCTCGTTCGACGAACCCTGCAGCGCGGCAACGCGCCTGCCCTTGAGATCTTCGATCTCCCTGGTCGCGGATGCCGCTTTCACGAGCAACTGCGTGCCTGTTACGTAGAAGATCGGCGAGAACTCGACCTGTTCCTGGCGTGTCAGAAAATTCGAGGTGGTGCCGCATTCGAGATCGATCGTTCCGTTGGCTACCAGCGGGATCCGGTTGGTCACGTTGATCGGCGTGAACGTCACCTTGAGATCGGGCTTGTTCAGCCGCTGCCTCACGGCATCGACCACCTTCATGCAGAGATCGATCGAATATCCTTCCACCTTTTGCTCATCGCTGATGTAGGAGAACGGCACTGAGGCCTCGCGATGGCCGATGTTGATCGCACCACGCTCCAGGATGCGCTTGAGAACGACGCTGTTGCCGGGCCCTTGCTGTACGGGGAGCGGCTCCGCCGAAGCCGCCGTGACCAGGCGCGCTATCATCGCGATCGATGCCATTGTCGCGATGCCGAATTTGCCCAGTCTCATCGGATGTCCCTTCCAGCCCGTCTGCCCGACAGGACGCTACTGCGCCGATGCCGGACATTTCCAATGCGAATGCGCGCGGAGTTGATGCGGAATTTGCATCGGCCGAGCGGCGGAAACCGGCTATGGTGCTTGCCACGAGAGATCGCGAGAAGGCACCAATCATGCTCGATGTCCGCTGGCTTGAGGATCTGGCCGCAGTGGCCGAGACCAAGAACCTGACGCGTGCCGCCGAGCTGCGGAATGTCAGTCAGTCCGGACTGAGCCGCAGGCTGCAATCGCTCGAAAACTGGGCAGGCTCAGCCTTGCTCGACCGCCGCAAATCCCCGATCGAGCTGACCGATGCAGGGGCGCAATTGCTGGCCACGGCGAACGACGTGGTCGGGCGGCTCAACGCCACCCGGCGCGCCCTGAGGGAAGACCAGGATCAGGCAACCAGGAGCGTGCGCTTTGCCGCGCCTCACCTGCTATCCGTGACGTTCTTTCCAAAGTGGCTGCCGCAGATCCAGGCAACGATCGGATCGACGCGGCTGACGATCCTGTCCGACAATCTACCCGGATGCTGTGACGCCTTCGACGACGGCGCTGTCGATTTCGTCGTCTGTTACATGGATCAGGCCAGCGGGCTGAATTCGGCCGGCGGAAAGACGCTGTCGATCTCGCGGTGTCAGTGGCTGACCATTGGTCGGGAGAAGCTCGTACCGCTGTCAGCCGTCGACGGCGACAAGCAGCCCCTCCATGATCTGGCGCCGGAGCCGCGTCGGTCGGTTTCCTATCTCGGTTATAGCAGCGAGTGCTCGCTCGGCTGGGCCGTCGACCAGAAGCTCACTGAGGCGACCGGCCTGCCCCAGCTCAATCGCATCTATGAAAACTCGCTGGCCGATGGACTGCGATCGATGGCGTTGTCCGGGCTCGGCGTCGCCTGGCTGCCGCTGACCACGACACACCAAGACATCCTCCGCGGCCGTCTCGTCCGCACGGGTTTGCCGGACCTGGATGTCGATCTCGACATCCGGATCTATCGGCCGCAGCGACGCCTCAGCCGGCGTGCGGAGGAGCTCTGGTCACATCTTGTGGCGGCGCGGTCGGTCGTCGAACTCCCGGAGCTCGCTTCGGCCGCAAAGGAACGCATCGCGCATCCTCATCCGTGAAACGCAAACAGCTCGATCGGCTCGCTGAAACCGCGCACGGCGTGCTGGCCGACGCGCTCGAGCTCGAACTCCGGCGTCACCAGCTCGGCAAAATCGCGCGACAGCAGCACCGGCTTGCCGATCTGCTTGGTGAGCGCCTCGAGCCGCGAGGCCATGTTGACGGCAGGACCGATCACGGTGAAGTCGAGCCGGCTGGTCGAGCCGATATTGCCGTACATGACGTCGCCGACATGGACGCCGATGCCGTAGTTCAGCGGCGCGCGGCTGGTCGCCTTGTTGCGCTCGTTCAGCGCGACCATGGCCTCGCGCGCCTCGGCCACCGCATGCAGCAGATTGGCGCAGGCGTTGGGCTCATGAAGCGGAAAGATGGCGAGCAGGCCGTCGCCGATGAATTTCAGGATCTCGCCGCCGTGGCGCGCGATCGGCTCCGACATCGCGTCGAAATAATCGTTGAGAAGATCGATGACGTCGTCGCGCGGCCAGTTGTCGGAGATCTTCGTGAAATCGCGCAAGTCGCAGATCATGATCGCGGCGCGCACCGTCGTGCCGGTGCCGCGTCGCGTGGCGCCAGCGAGGATCAGCTCACCGGCATGGGCGCCGACATAGGTCTCCAGCAGCGTCCGCGCCAGACGATTCTTGACCCGGATCTCGCTGACCAGCGCCAGCACCGGCAACACCTTCCTCAGTGCGGCGACATGGGCGTCGTCGAAGCCACCGGGACGGTCGGTCGAGAACGTGACGAGATGCCGCTTGCCGAGCGTATGATAGAGCGGCCAGGCCACATAATCGGTCAGGCCCTTGGCCCGCATCTCGTCATAGAGCGCGTGCTTGCGGCCGAGCGCCGGATCCCGTTCGAGATTCTCGCGCACTTCGGTTGCACCGTCGAACATTTCGTTGGCGGGGCTGCCGATATATTCGGAGCGTCCCCTGACATCGAAATCAACCCGCGTGATCTCGGCCTCGCGCATGCCGTCGGACCACATGATACGGGCCCCCAGCCATTGCGGGTGCTGGATCATGACATGAAGCGTCGACCGCTTGAGCGGAATGCCGGCCTGCTGGAGGCGGATGCACATCTCGGCAAAGATATTGTCGATGAAGCGCTGGTCGCGCGTGCCATTGGTCAGCCAGTCGACGACAGCGTCGCTGCCGGAATGGATTAATTCATCGTTTCGCGGCGCGCTCATCATCTGCCTCTGGACGGCGGTCTTGGTCCCGGACATATCGTGTTCCGGCGCGGCCGCGTCAACCTAGCCAGTTGCACGGATTGTGCGCATCGCCCTGGTGGGCAGGATCGCCGTTCAGCCGGCGATTTTGATCGACCCCAGGACGGCCAGGCCCGAAACCAGCGCGAGCGCCGAGGCTTCGGTCAATTCGACCTTCAACGTGTCTTCGTGCGAAATCGGAAAATCCTGACCGCCGAGACGGACGCTGCAGTCGCCGCGCGCGGCGTAAAGCAAATGCGTCCCCGCGGGCAACGGCCGCTCGCCGGGCGCCCTGAGCGCCCCAAGCTCGATCTCCGCCACACCGCGCCGGGCCATCAGATTGACGACCTCGACCGGGCCGGCCTCGAGCGCGGTGACGATCGCGAGCTCGCCGGTGAAGCGCACGGTCGTGAACGGCTCGCGCTCATCGAACTCCTGCCCCGGCGCTTTCAGCACCAGCCCGCGCCCGCCGACCACCATCTGCAGGCGGTCGATGCCCGCCATGTGGGAGAACGGCCCGGGCGCCACGATCGGCGTGACGGCAAAGCGCCACAGCAGGCTGTCCCAATCCTTCACCGCCGCGCCCGGCCGATGCGCATCCGCGATATCGGTAAAGATGCCGCCGCCGTTCTTCCAGGGCGAGCGGGTATAGTTTTCGGATTTCAGCAGCGTGGTTTTCATGTTTTTCAGCTCGTCCGAAAAGGGCGAGCAGACCGATATCACAATTGCCGCAGACCTCAAATCGCGCCGTCGTCCACGCGAAAGCCAGGACGACGTTGAGGGAGATGCCGCGCACCTCACTCCGCCCTGCCGCGGTTCAGCTTCGGCAAGGTCTCGACGATCTTCTGCTTGCCGTCGACGATCTCGGCGAGAAAGCTGGCGCGGTCGATATCGCCGTTCTGGTCCCAGCTTGCTTCCATCAGCATGCCCGGCGCCTTGTCGGGCGTCAGCGTCAGGCCCTTCATCGCCGCGCCAAACGCCTTGCTGTCGAACTTGCCGTTTTTCTCGGTGACGTATTTGACGAGATAGACCGCGGTGTAGCCCTTGATGCCGTTGTGATCCGGCCGGTACTTGAAACGGTCGCTGAACTTTTTGGTGAACGCCTCGATCGCCGGTACCGGCGCGTCCGCACTGAGACCAACATGGCCGCGCACACCGTTGGCGGCGGGGCCGGCGAGCTCGACCACCTTCTGGCTCAGCAGCGTGGTCTCGCCGAACAGCGGCGTCGACAGGCCCTGCCGCTTGGCTTCGATCAGGAAGCGCGCGCTCTCCTCCTCGTTGGTGTAGACGAACACGGCATCAGCCTTGGCGCTCTTGAGCTTGATGACGTCGGAGCCGAAATCGACCTGGCCCTGCTCGGTGGAGATATCGGCCGATACCTCGATATTGCGCGTCTTCATCTCCTTGACGAAATTGTCGTGGCCGCCCTTGCCGAAATCATTGTTGACCCAGACCACCGCGATGCTCTTCACCTTCAGCTTGTCGTGCAGGTAATTGGCGATCTTCGGCATGGAGAATTGCTGGCCGAAGGCGGTGCGGAACACCCAGGGGTTGCCTTGCGTCGTGATGTCGGCGGCCTCGGCGCCGACGATCTGCGGGATCTCGGCCTGTTGGGTCAGCGCCATGTTGACCTTGACCGAACCGGAATAGATCGGCCCGAGCACTACATAGGGATCCTTGTCCAGCACCTTCTGCACCTGCGCGCGCGAGATGCCGGGGTTGCTCTGGGTATCGAGATGCTCGGTCTGGATCTTGCGGCCCAGAATGCCGCCGGCAGCATTGATCTCGTCGACCGCGAGCGCGACGCCGTCGCGCCAGTTGGTGCCGGAGACGGCGCCGGGGCCGGACAGCTCGATGACATCGGGGATGTAGACCGTGCTCTGCGCGCGGGCCGCTCCCGCCGCGAGCGATGCCGCCAAGGCGATGACGAGCGTTCCTGCAAGATGTCTCATGATGTCCTCCCCGTTTTGCTTTCTTTTCTATGATCCGTCGAAGCCGAGCAGTTTCGCCGGCGTCCGCCACAGCAGGCGATGCCGGTCGCCCGGATCCGGAAACAGCTTTGTCAGCACCGCGAGCAGCGGCCCGTAGTCGAGCCTTTCCGCGGCGCGCAGGAACGGATAGTCGGAGCCCCAAACGCAGCGATCGAGCGTGAAAGCCTCAACCAGCGCGGCGATGAACGGCCAAATGTCCTCATAAGGATGCGGCAGCTCGGAGAACTTGTAATAGCCGGAGAGCTTGATATGCGCGTCGCGCTCGCGGCCGATCGTGAGCAGCGCCTGGAAGGCCTTGCCTTGCAAGCCTTGCGCGACCGACGGTCGGCCGCAATGATCGAACACCAGGCGCACCGGCGATTTGTCGATCAGCGGCAGCAGGTCGAGCAGCTGATCGTTCTCGACCTGGATCTGGAGGAACAGGCCGAGGCTCGTCAGCCTCTCCAGCAGCGGGGCAGTGTTGCGATAATAGTCGGCGCCGTGGAACGGCACGTTGAAGGCGACGCCGATCACGCCGGCCGCCTTCAATCGTTCCAATTCGCGGATATCGACGTCGTTCTCGACCACGGCGACGCCCTTGAGGCGGCCGCCGCCCTGCCTCAAGGTGTCGAGCAGGATGTGGCTGTCGCTGCCATAGCCGGTATTGGTGGCGACGACGAGCGCGTGGCGGACATCAAAGGCATCGAACACGCGGATGAGCTGCGCGGCCGGCGCGATCTCCTGCCCGCTTGGCCGGTACGGCGTATCGGCGCCGTACGGAAAGCGCACGGGATCGAGCGCGTGGATGTGGCAGTCGATCTTGGGGCCCGCCGGCAAGGTCATGGCGCAAAGCTCCCCGCGCGGTTCAGAACGTGGCCTCGATGGCCTTGATCAGCTCGGGCGTCACATCAGGCATGACGCCGAACCAGGCCTTGAAGGCGAGCCGCGCCTGGTTGAGCAGCAGGCCGAGCCCGTTCACCGTGACGCAGCCGCGGGCGCGGGCATTAGCCAGGAACGGCGTCTCGAGCGGCGTGTAGATGAGATCGGCGGCGAGTGTCGTTGACTTCAGCCGCGACAGATCGATCTCGAGCGCGCTTTTGCCGACCATGCCGCGATCGGTGCAGTTGACGAGCAGCGCGACATCACTGAGCGCCGCGGCGCGATCGTCCCACGGAACGGCGCTGACGGCGGAGCCGAATTCGGTCGCGATCGCCTGCGCCTTCTCCGCCGTGCGGTTGGCGATGCGGATCTCGCGCGCGCCGTTCTCCAGCAGCGCTACGACCACCGCGCGCGAGGCGCCGCCCGCGCCCAGCAGCAGGATCGGCCCGGCATCGCCGCGCCAGTCGGCCCTGGCGTCGCGCAGGCTCTGGACAAAACCGTTGCCGTCATTGTTGAAGCCGGACAGCGTGCCGTCGGCTTCGACGACGATGGTGTTGACGGCGCCGATGCGCCTGGCGGTCTCGTTGACGCGGTCGAGCATCGGCATTGCCGTCTGCTTGTGCGGCATGGTGACGTTGCAGCCGCGGAACCCGAGCGCGATCAGCCCGTCCAGCGCATCCTCGAGCCGCTCCGGCTTCACGGCGAGCGGGACGTAGGAGCCGCGGATGCCGTGCGCCTTCAGCCAGTAATTGTGAATGACCGGCGAGCGCGACTGCGCGACCGGCATGCCGATGACCCCCGCCAGCCCAAAACCGTCCTGCGACATGCTGCGCGTCCCGTCCCGACCAGCGCCCTTCGGCGCGCGACCATGTTATTTGGTCATTTGTCCAATTCTATTAAGCGGAATGGCTATCGCGCGCAATCTGAATCTCGGAGCCGGTGAAGGGAGAACGCGAAAGCCGCGCGCATTTCGGACGGTCGCCGGTCCTCGCCTCCCGGCTATTTTGTCGTCAGCGCGGCGACCGGCCGCCACGACGTGTCGGGCGCGACAGTCGCGAACTGCCGGCAACGGTCCCGCATCAATTCTGCCGGGCGATCATGGCCGCGCTCGTTCAGCACGGCTTCGAAATCGGCGAGCGCGGCGGCAAACCGGCGCGCGCGATAATTGGCAAGGCCGCGCTCATAGTCCGCAATCCATCCGGTCGTGCCGTCGCCTTCCCCGGCAAGTCCGATCAATTCGTAGACCGAGAAACCCTCCTCCCGTCCGTAAACCGCGATGCTGTCGATTTCCCGCGTGACGATGGCGCCGCGTGCGAGGCATTCGGTCGCCTCGCCAATCAGGATTTGCGTGCCGTAAGACTTGTTGGCGCCCTCAAGGCGGCTTGCGACGTTCACGGCATCGCCGATCACGGTGTAGTTCAGGCGCAGCTCCGAGCCGATGTTGCCGACCAGCATGCGGCCGGAATTGATTCCGATCCGGATCTGGAGAGGCTGGCCGGAATCGTCGGAAAGGCCCGACGCCTCGATCGCGCTGCGGCAGCCGAGCGCGGCGCGACAGCAGCGCAGCGCATGATCGGCCTGCGGCTGCGGCGCGCCCCAGAATGCCATGACGGCGTCGCCGATGAACTTGTCGATGGTGCCGCCATCGGCGACGATGACTTCCGAGGCGGCGTCGAGATAGCCCGACAACAGCGGCACGATGCGATCGCCCATGCGCTCGGATAATCCGGTGAAGCCGGCGATGTCGATGAACATCACGCTGAGCTCCTGAATCGTGCCGCCGGGTTTCGCTTCGACACCCTGTCGTAGCAGCGAGCGAACGAGATCTGCCGGGATGAATTTGCGAAAGGCGGAGAGACCGGCCGCCATCTCGGCGATCGCACCCGACAGGCTCGTGATCTCCTTGAGCCGCGACGGGTGCCGACGAACCTTCTCCAGCGCAAAGGCTTCGACATGACGGAGCTCGCCGACCACGCGCGTCAGCGGCGCGGCAATCACCGAACGTGCCAGCATCGCCGACACCAAGGCCGCAAGCACCGCGCCGACGGCAAGACCGACGATCAGCCGCCGCAGCGTCGTCTCGACAGGTCCGAGAAATTCGGCCTCGGGGATGACGGTTGCAAGCGACCAGCCCGGGAACGGCAACGGCGTCAGCGCGACTTCGTAGGCCGCGCCGTGCGAGGCGAGCCGGCTTCGCCACGCCTCCTTGCGGCCCTGGTCGCCGGCCTGGGCCAGCGCCAGCCGCGCCAATGGCAACAGCTTCTGCTCTTCACGCGCTGAATGCAGCTCGTCGGCATCCATGTCCGGCGCGGCCACGAGTTCGCCACTGCCATCGAAGATGAAAGCCGCGCCGGTACGGCCGACCTCGAGCTGGGAGAGGAAACGCGCGATCCTAGTGTATTCGATAATGATCGCAAGCACGCCCTGCCGTTCCTGGTAAACGTCGATCGGACCCGCAAAGGCAATCGACGGCCGCTCGCCGGTCGGATGGTTCGAGACCCTGAACCATTGCGGCTCCTCCGCTGCGAGGCCGGTCTTGAACCAGGCGAGGTCGGCGACGCGAAATTCGGTCGGCTCGAAGCGGCGATTGGCGAATTCGATGTCGCCGGGCACAACGTCATATTCATCGATCCGGCGCTGGCCGGGATGATCGGTCAGCGAGATCTCCATCATCTCCAGACGGCGGTCGCCGAGCTTGTGGGCGGCAAAGAACGAGCCGTCCGGCCAGCCGAAGGCAACCGAGGAGATCGTCGCCTGCGATTGCAGTTGCGACAGGAACACGAACTCGCGCTTGTCGGCCTCGCGGGTGTCGAGCACGTTCTGCAAAAACAGCGTGCGGATGGCGGTATGGGCGGCGCGTGCCTCGTCGACGATGGCCGCGACCTCCTTGCGGACCGCTGCCACGATCTGCTCGTTGATGGTCGCGGCCAGTTGCCGACTGGTTGCTTCCGCCGTCCGCCACCACAGCAGGCTGGACAAGGCGGCGGTCAGCAGGATCGCGGTCAACACCAGCGCCGAGACCGCAAGGCGGATGCTGACCGTCAGCCTGGCGAGCGCGTGAAAGTGCCGTCCGGGATCAACGTTCATCGTGGGTTCCGTTCTCCGGCAGGGCCGCGACCCGGCCATATCTCCTGCTATCGCTCTACGTGGCGCGCCTGCGTTCGTTACCTGTGGCAGGCACCACCTACCGCCCTCCAACCAACCGTCTCGCGGACACGCTCACGGACTCGTGAGCAGCTCTATGGGTAACACGAGCTGCGTACGTGACGAACCCGACAATGCGCTCTTCGCTTGCCAAGCGATGCTATCCCGAAAGGAGAATTCCATGTCTGCCAAACTTGCCGTCACTACGCTCGTTCTCGCCGGCGCCATGTCGACTGCGCTCGCGACGTTTGCCGCTGCTGCTCCGCTGACCAAGGCCGAGGCCGATGCCGCGATCGCCGCCAAGAAGGAAAAGTGCTTCGGCGTTGCGCTGAAGGGCCAGAACGATTGCGCGGCCGGACCGGGCACCACCTGCCAGGGCACCTCGACCACCGATTTCCAGGGTAATGCGTGGAAGTTCGTGCAGGGCGGCACGTGCACCAGCATCGACCTGCCGAACGGCAAGAAGGGCTCGCTCAAGCCGGTCTGACACCAGCACATCGCCAAACAGGGAAAGCGGAGGAGCGACATGACACTAGCGATCGGGCCCGGCCCGTCCACACCCACGCCCCTCCGCTTTCCGTCTCCGATCGGCGGCATCGCCGGCACCAGTTTCAAGCACGAGCATCTCAAGGCGATCCTCGCGGACGGCCCGAAGCGCGGCTTCTTCGAAGTTCATGCCGAGAACTACATGGGCGCGGGAGGGCCGCCGCACCGCGCCCTGGACGCAATCCGCCGCGACCATCCGCTGTCGCTGCATGGCGTCTGCATGTCGATCGGCGGGCCGCAGCCGCTCGACAAGGCGCATCTGGCCCGCTTCCGCGGCCTGGTGGCGCGCTACCAGCCGGCGATGGTGTCCGAACATCTGGCCTGGTCGACGCATGAGAGCAGCTTCTTCAACGATCTGCTGCCGCTGCCCTACACCGAGGCGACGCTGCGCCACGTCTGCGCTCACATCGACGAGATGCAGGAGGCGATCCGGCGTCCGATCCTGCTGGAAAACCCGTCGACCTATCTCGCTTTCACGGAAACGACCATGAGCGAGACCGATTTCATCCGCAGCGTTGCGGAGCGCACGGGATGCGGCCTGCTGCTCGATATCAACAACGTCTTCGTGTCCGCGACCAATCACGGCTTTTCGGCGCTCGACTATCTCGCTGATTTTCCGCTGTCGCGCATTGGCGAAATCCACCTTGCCGGGCACGACGAGCAGGCGGACGATGACGGCGAGCCACTCCTGATCGACAGCCATGACGGTCCGGTCGCGGACGCGGTGTGGAAGCTCTACGAGATCGTCATCGAACGCTGCGGCCCGGTGCCGACGCTGATCGAGTGGGACAGCAAGATTCCTGATTGGCCGGTTCTGCAAGCGGAAGCCGCCGCTGCGCAGGCGATCCTCGATCGCCGCGGGATCGCCGCGCGCGCGGAGGATCGTCATGCCGCCTGAGCCGATCTCGTTTGCCGCGGCGTTCGCGCCGGCGCTGCTCGATCCGACGCGCGACGCGCCTCGGATTGTAACCGGCCCGAACGGCAAGGCCGCCGGAAAGCGCTACGACGTCTATCGCAACAATGTCACGGTGAGCCTGATCGACGCGCTCGCTGCGATCTATCCGGCGGTGCAACGCATCACCGGCCCTGACTTCTTCCGTGCGATGGCGCGCTCCCATGTTCGCGGCAGCCCGCCGACCTCGCCGTTGCTGTTCGAATATGGCCGCGGCTTTCCGGACTTCATTGCACGATATGAGCACGCGCAAACCATGCCCTGGCTCGCCGATGTCGCCCGGATCGAGCGAGCCTGGCTCGACGCCTACCACGCGCGCGACGCAACGCCGCTGGCGCCGGCGCAACTCGCGGCGGTCGCACCGGAGCGACTGGCCGACCTCGTTCTCACACAGCACCCGGCAGCGCAGATCGTGTGCGCAGAATTTTCCGCCGTGACGATCTTTGCCGCCAACCGCGATAGCGCGCCCGTGAGCCGCATCGACGCCTCGACACCGGAAGACGCGCTGATCACGCGGCCCGGCTTCGATGTCATCGTGCGGCACCTGCCTCCCGGCGGGGCGGTGTTCGCAACCTCCCTGGCGGAGGGGCGGCCGCTCGGCGAGGCTGCGGCATCGGCGCTGGACGCCTCGCCCGACTTCGATATCGCCGCCAACATCGCAGGTCTGATCGAAGCCGGCGCATTCACGTCAATCGCCTTCGGAGACGCATGATGATCACGGACCAACGCATGTCGGCCGAAGGAAGCCTGCCGCCACTGGAGCGTCTCGTCGACAACGCCAATCGTCTGGTGCAGACGATTGCTGCGCCCTCGCTGGTCCAGCTCGTGTTGCGGCTGGCGCTGGCGGTGCCGTTCTGGCGCTCCGGCATCCTCAAATGGGGCGGCTTCCTCAAGCTGAACGACACCGCGGTGACGCTGTTCACCGACGAATTCATGCTGCATTTGCCGGGCGGCCCCTATCACTATCCCGCGCCGGCGGTGATGGCCTTCCTGTCGGGGTGCGGCGAGATCACGTTCCCGATCCTGCTGGTCCTCGGCCTCGGCACGCGGTTCGCAGCCCTCGGACTGCTGTTCATGACAGTGATCGTCGAGCTCACCGTGCCCGACGGCTGGCCGGTGCACATCACCTGGGCCGCGATGGCCCTCGGCATCATGGCCTACGGACCGGGGCGCGTCTCGCTGGATCATTTGATCGGCCGGGCACTCTCGCCGGAGCGATAGGAGCGGCCAGGGCGGTCGGCCTGTGCTATCCTGGCCGTGATAGCTGAACCTTCAGCGAGGCATCCATGTCCAGCACTGACAAGGTTTTCGCCGGCTCGGTCCCAAAGCTGTATGACGAATATCTGGTGCCGCTGATCTTCTCCTTCTATGCCGACGACCTTGCCCGGCGCATCGCGGCGCTGTTGCCCTCGGACCTGCTCGAGATCGCCGCCGGCACCGGTGCCGTCACGCGGGCCGTGGCGGCGCTGCTGCCTCCCAGTGTCCGCTATGTCGCGACCGACCTCAACGAACCGATGCTCGCGGTCGCGAAGCAGCGTCAGGGCGATGACCCCCGCATGTCCTGGCGACAGGCGGATGCGCTAGCGCTGCCCTTCGACGATGCCGCGTTCGACGTCGTCTGCTGCCAGTTCGGCGCCATGTTCTTTCCGGATCGCAGCAAGGGCTATGCGGAAACGAAGCGGGTGTTGAAGCCTGATGGCGCGTACCTGTTCAGTGTCTGGGACCGTATCGAGGACAATGTGTTCGCGGACGACGCGACGATCACGCTCGGCAGGATGTTTCCCGACAATCCGCCGCTGTTCATGGCGCGGACGCCGCACGGCTACCACGACAAGGCTGTCATCAAGGCCGATCTCGAACGCGCGGGCTTCAAGGACATCTCGATAGAGACGCTGACAGCAATGAGCCGCGCGCCCTCGGCGGAATATGTCGCGATCGCCTACTGCCAGGGAACGCCACTGCGCGGCGAGATCGAGGCCAGGGATGCGAGCAAGCTCGAGGCCGCAACCGATGCCGTTGCGCAAGCCATCCGAAAACGCCACGGCTCCGGACCGGTCGAAGCCAGGATTCAGGCCCTGGTGATCACGGCCCGGCCGTAACGGCGTGAGCCGCTACGCTCCGGCCGCGCGCCTACCAAAAGCTCCGCTGCACCGGCTGCGTCGATTGATAGTACTGGTACTGGCCGCCGCGGCGGCGCGGATTGACCGGCTGCGGGGTGGGATCGCGCTGCCCAAAGAAGAAGAAGCCATTGCCGCCAAAGCCGTTGCCGCCCCAGCCATCGTCGGTGGCCACCTCCATCGGCGGCGCGGTCGGCTTGCGGGTGATGAAGCCGCCTTGCGGATGGTTGCTCAGGACGGCGACGAACTCGGTGCGGTAGTTGGTCTCGGCGCTCAGCGGCTCGTCCGAGATGATGATCGACGAGCGCGGCAATGCGGTCGGCCCGATGCGATCCCACACCTCCTGCGGAATGGTGACGCGGTCGAGCGCATCCTTGGCGCTATCGCCCTCGTCGATGGTGACGACGCTCCAGCGCAGGCCGGTGTCGTTCTTCGCCATCGCCGTGAAGATGTGCGTGCCGAGCGGCTGGTCGGGATTGCGGATGGTGACGGGAACCTCGATGCTGGTGTCGAACACCTCGCCGCCGCCGTCGGGCGCTGGCTTGTGGGTATTGCGACGCACGTAGAGCTTTTGCGTCGAGCGGCTGATGTAGACCGAGACCGGCTCTAGCGCGAGCTTTGCGTCGGTCGCAGCCTTCACGGCTTCAGCCTTCTTGGCCGCGGCCGCCTTGGCAGCATCCTTTGTTGCGGCAACCGCGTCGCGCTTCGGTTGCGCGGCGGCCTTGGCGGCGTCCAACTGAGTTGCCGCATCCGCGGCCTTGGTCGCGGCCTTCTGCTTCAGCTCGTCGGCCTTTGCCTTGGCCTGATCAGTCTTGGCATTCGCGACCAGCTTGTCGGCATAGGCGTTGTCGGCGTCGGCGCGCGCCTTCTGCTGCTCGAGCTTGCGCAGCGATGCCGGAAGCGATTGCGCATCCTTCGCGGCTGCCGTCGCGGCCTTCTTGGCGTCATCAGCCGCGCTCGCGGCTTCCTCCGCCTGGGCGGACAGCTTGTCGGCACGATTCGGTGCCGCCGCGATGGCCTCCTTGCTCGGCACGAACAGCGAGGGATGCGAGAAATCGACTGGAGCGGCGTCGTTCGGCGAGATGATCACCCGCATGCCGATATTGGTCTTGTCGAACAGGCCTTCGGCGAAGGGGAAGGGCATCCGCACGCAGCCGTGCGAGGCCGCGTAGCCGGGCAGCGGCCCGCCATGCAGCGCGATGCCGTTCCAGGTGATGCGCTGCATGTTCGGCATCCAGGCATCGTCATACATGGTGGAGTGGTGGTCCTTGTCCTTCTCGATAACGGCGAAGACGCCGGCGGGCGTCTCGCGCCCGGTCGTGCCGGTCGAGACCGGCGCGCGCAGGATCCAGCCCTCTGAATCGTAGAACGTGACCTGCTGGCTCTTGATGGATACGATCGCCATAATCGGCTCGCCGGCCTCGCGCTGCGCCACCGCCTCGGCGGTCTGGCGCGGCTGCTTCGCCGCCATGGCGTCCGGGATCATTGCAGACAGCGCAACCGCTACCGCGAACATCACAATTCCGGGAGGCCCCCAACGCCGCATCGCCCCATTGGATTGCGCCGTCGTCATCAGGTCTTTCATGCCATTCCCCGGTTGCCGGTCCGCACTTGCGTCGATCATCGATCAGATTGCGATCTCTAGATTAAGAAATCGCAGCCACCATCCGTTCCGTATCGGGCGATTTTCGGTCGGTTCCGGCGACAAAGCTCTCATATACGACGGCCCGCGCGGGCGGAAGGGCGGTCCGCGGCCGGGGCTGGCCTGGAGCTGGCGGACGCGCTCTGCGGCAGAATGTCCACCTGAAGCGGCAGGAGGGAATGTGACCGGAATCACAGAGAATTACGCCAGGACGGCCGGCAGCAAGCGGTAGCGCTCGGCGTCAGTTGGCCCGCCCGCTCTACGGCGCGCCAACTGCCTTGTTCGCAACGAGCGCTTCGATCTCGGCGTCGCTCAGACCCGCTTCGCGCAACACCTCGCGCGAATGCTCGCCAAGGCGCGGCGCCATGCGATGGATACCGGCCGGGCTTTCGGAGAATTTTGTCGCCGGACGCGCCTGCCGAATCCGTCCCTCAGTCGGGTGATCGATATCCGCGAACAGTCCGACAGCCGCGAGGTGCGGCTGATCGCCGATCTCGGTGAGCCGGGCAAACGCGGTGTGCGGCACGTCCAGTCGCAGCAAAAGTTCCTCCCACTCTGCCGTGGTCCGGGTCGGTCCGATCTCGCTCATGCGGTCGTAGATCTTGTCGATGTTCTGCGAGCGCAGCACGGGATCGCGCACGCCGAGCTCGTCGCTCAATTCGGGGCGGCCGACGGCCTCGAAGAAGGCGCACCAATTGTCGCCCGAATAAGGCAGCATCGTCAGCCAGCCGTCCCTGGTCTTCACCGGGCGCCGGTTCTTCATGCGCTTGTAGCCGGCCGGGCCGATCGGCGGATCGAACGCGTGTCCGCCCAGCATCTCGATGCTGTTGAAACCCGCGATCGTCTCCAGCATCGGCACCTCGACCATCTGGCCTTGTCCGGTGCGCTCGCGCCTGAACAGGGCTGCCGACACCGCACCGACCATCGCCATGGCGCAGATCTTGTCGCCGATCAGGCTCGGAACGAACTGCGGCTGCTCGTCAGATCCGATCGATGATGCGAGGCCGGAGGCCGCCTGGATGATCTCATCGAAGGCGGGCCGCGCTGCCCAAGGGCCGTCCTGGCCAAAACCGGTCGCGGCGGCATAAATGAGCCGCGGGTTGAGCTTGGCGCAGTCCCCATAACCGAAGCCGAGCCGTGCCATCGCTGCGGGGCGCACATTGGTGACGAGCGCGTCGACCGTCGGGATCAGCTTCGCCAGCGCCGCCTTGCCGTCCGGATGCTTCAAATCGAGCGCGAGGCTGCGCTTGTTGCGGTTGACCGCCATGAACTGGCCGCTCATGCCGCGGTTCCGGAACACGCCGGTGTAGCGCCAGGTGTCGCCCGACGGCGGCTCGATCTTGATGACGTCGGCGCCCCAGTCGCCGAGCATTTGCGCGGCATAGGGTCCGAACAGCACGCTCGTCAGATCGAGAACGCGGATGCCGCTGAGGGGGCCGGTCGGTGCCATCGTCGCTTCACTGTGGTTGGAGGAAGCATTCACGGTGAGCCTACTCGCCGAGAACGTCGCCGAACAGCTCCCAGGATTTTCCGTTGAAGCGCGCCATCTGCAACTGGCGGATCGGCGTGACCTGCTCGGCCGAGGTGTTGAGCCTGATGCCGGGCAGCAGCATCGGCAGCTCGACATCCCTAAAGGACTGCGCCTGCTTCATCAGGTTCGCGCGCGTGAGATCGTTGCCGGCACGCTGCAGCACCAGCTCCATCATCTGCGCCATGGTGTAGCCGGTGACGTTGAAGACATCGGCGGGATCAGCGCCGGAATTGTAGGTCTTCATCCATTCGCGCCAGGCTTTCATGCCGGCGTCGTTCTCCCAGCGCGGATCACCGGGATCCTTCAGGAAGGCACCGGTGACGATGCCGACGGAATTCTCGAGCCCGGCCGGCGCCAGCACGGAGCCGACGGAATTGGAGACGGCGGGAACGATGATCTGCGGCTTCCAGCCGAGCTCGGCGACCTTCTTGATCGCCTGAGCCGCGAATTTGGGCGTGCACTCGTTGAACAGAACGTCGGCGCCTGCGGCCTTGAATTTGACGATCTGGGAGTCGACCGTCGCATCCGTCGTCTCGTACACCGCTTCCGACACGATCTGGCTGACGTGCTCGCCAAGCCCCTCCTTGAAGCCG
This sequence comes from Bradyrhizobium sp. S3.12.5, assembly GCF_040548225.1. Classification (NCBI taxonomy): domain Bacteria; kingdom Pseudomonadati; phylum Pseudomonadota; class Alphaproteobacteria; order Hyphomicrobiales; family Nitrobacteraceae; genus Bradyrhizobium; species Bradyrhizobium sp. S3.12.5. The sequence continues at coordinate 76,823 of NZ_JBEPRF010000026.1, read as the reverse complement.
GCGAGATAGTCGCGGCCGGGATCCTCGTTCGGCGTGATCACCGCGATCCTGGCGTCGGGCTTGTTCGCCAGAATCCACTTGGCGTAGATCCGTCCTTCAGTCCTGTAAGTCGGCTGCGAACCGGTGGTCCAGGGAAAATGATGCGGATCGTTCCAGCGGCTGGCGCCGCTCGACGGGAACAGCTGCGGCACCTTCTTGACGTTGAGATATTTTTGCGCGGCGATGTTCGGGCCGGTGCCGAGCATCGAGAACATCGCCAGGACCTCGTCGCTCTCGACGAGACGACGCGTCTGCTCGACCGTCTTCGCCGGCGAGTAGGCGTCGTCCATGCTGAGAAGATCGACCTTGCGGGCGTTGATGCCGCCCTTGTCGTTGAGCATCTTGAAATAGGCGATCTCGGCGCGGCCGATCGCGGAATAGGCCGAGGCCGGTCCCGAATAGGGCATGGTCTGGCCGAGCTTGATGCCCGTGTCGGTCGCGCCGGTGTCGTAATTTCCGGCCGTCGCGACCGAAGCAGCGCTCAGGACGGCAAGCAGAGCGACGACTCCGGCGATGAACTTGAATTGGTGGCCGGGCATGCGCGGCATCTCCTTCCCTGGCAGAGTGCATCGACGCGCGGGCTCGCAAGGCCGCGGTCAACGTCCTCCGCTTCGTTTTTTGGTTATCATCGACCGCATCGCTCGCGATGTCGGCAGGCGGGACGATACCTTGATTATCGGGCGTGAGATGTAGCTTAGAATTCAGATGCGTATGCGCGGCTTGCAGCCGTCAGACCTCGAGCCATTCCTGGCGCACGGCGGCATTGGCCTTGAGCTCTTCCGGCGTGCCTTCGAACACCACGCGGCCGTGGCCCATGATGTAGACGCGCCTGGAGATGCGCATCGCGATCGACAGTTTTTGCTCGACGAGGAGGATGGCGACGCCGGCCTGCGCTATCCGCGCAATGAGATCGCCGACCTGCTGCACGATCAGCGGCGCGAGGCCTTCGGTGGGCTCGTCGATCATGATCAGATCGGGATCGCCCATCAGCGTCCGGCACGTCGTCAGCATCTGCTTCTCGCCGCCGGACAGCACGCCCGCGGCCGTATCGGCACGCGCGGCGAGATTGGGGAACATGTCGAGCATGTCCTGCAGCCGCCATTTGCCGGGACGGCGCGTGTCCTTGATGCCGAGCAGCAGGTTCTGGCGAACCGTCAGGCTCGGGAAGATGTCGCGATGCTCGGGCACATAGCCGAGCCCGAGGTGGGCGATCTTGTAGCTGGGCAGGCCCGCGATGTCCTTGCCCTTGAAGCGGATCGTGCCTTGCGGGGCGACCTCACCCATGATCGCCTTGACCGTGGTGGAGCGGCCGACGCCATTGCGGCCGAGCAGGCTCACGACCTCGCCGGCGCCGACATCGAGGTCGACGCCCTGAAGAATGTGGCTCTTGCCGTAATAGGCGTGGAGATCCCTGACCTCGAGCATCAGTGCGCTTCCTCGCCGAGATAGGCTTCCTTGACCTTCGGATCGCGCCGGATCTCTTCCGGCGTGCCCGATGCGATGATGTGGCCATAGACCAGCACCGAGATGCGGTCGGCGAGGCCGAACACGACGCTCATGTCGTGCTCGACGATCACGAGCGTCTTGCCCTCGGTCAGCCGCCGGATCAGCGACACGGCGCGCTCGGTCTCGGCGTGGCTCATTCCGGCGGTCGGCTCGTCGAGCATGACGACGGTGGCCCCGCTCGCGATGGTGATGCCGATCTCGAGCTCGCGCTGCTCGGCATAGGTCAACAAACCCGCCGGCACGTCACGCCGATGCGTCAGATGAATGTCGTCGAGGATCCGAGCCGTGCGCTCGCGCACCTCAGGCAGGCTGTCGACGTTCTTCCAGAACGCGTAGCGATGCCCCGCGGCCCACAGCACGGCACAGCGCACGTTCTCCCAGACCGTCATGCGCGCGAACACGTTGGTGACCTGGAACGAGCGCGACAGGCCGCGGCGGTTGATCTCGAATGGCCGCAGGCCGGAGATCACATCGCCATTCAGCTTCACCTCGCCCGAGGTCGGGGCGATGTGGCCGCTGATCAGGTTGAACGTGGTTGATTTGCCGGCGCCGTTCGGGCCGATGATGGCGTGACGCTCACCCTCGGCAACGCTGAGATTGAGGTCGCGGATGATGCCGACATTGCCAAAACGCTTCTCGACAGCGCGGACTTCGACGGCTGCGCCCTTTCCAGATACCGCTCCGCTCATGCGAGATACCCCCGGTCCCGCGCCACCGTGGCGGCGCGGTCCCACGCGTCCGCAATCCGCCGCCAGGTCAGCCGTGCGACGACGAAGCCCCCGACAACAAGAACCGCAGCCGCGATCCATGTCACCGGCGATGTCGGATTGAAGGCGATGCCGAACAGGTTGATTGCGTCGCCGCCGGAGAAACGTGCGACGGTCTCGATGGCCAGGATCACGCCGCAAGCGAGCGCGACCGTCGGCACGATCGCAACGAGATAGGACGGGATCACCGTCCATAGCGTCCCGGCGCGGATCAGCGGCCGATGCATCATCAACAGGCCGGCAATGCCGCCCGGCGCATACATCACGATGCCGATGAAGATGATGCCGAAATAGAGCTGCCAGGCCGTGGTGAGGTTGGTCAGCCCGAGTTGGAGATAGGTCACCAGGATCGCGCCGAGGATCGGGCCGAAGAAAAACGCGGTGCCGCCGATAAAGGTCGAGAACAGCACGAGGCCGGACTGGATCGCGCCGAGATAGGCGGAGTTCGCGATCTCGAAATTGATCGCGGCAAGACCTCCGGCAATGCCGGCGAAGAAGCCTGCGAAGCAGAACGCGATGTAGCGGACGACGTGCGGATCGTAGCCGATGAACTGGACGCGCTCCGGATTGTCGCGGACCGCATTGCAGATCCGCCCGAGCGGTGTGCGGGTCAGCGCGTACATCGCGATCGCCGACAACACCAGCCAGAAGGCGATGAGATAATAGACTTGAAGCTGCGGCCCGAACGACCAGCCGAGCAGTTTCGGCAGCGCGGTGCGGTCCGTGGTGATGCCGGACTCGCCGCCGAACACCGAGCGCAGGATCAGCGACGAGGACGCCACCAATTCGCCGATGCCGAGCGAGATCATCGCAAACACCGTGCCGGCGCGCTTGGTCATGACCCAGCCGATGATCATCGCAAACACGAGGCCGCCCAGCCCGCCGAACAGTGGAATGAACGGCAGCGGGATCGGCCAGCCATGCGACACCACCGCATTCATCATGTGGCAGGCCGCGAAGCCGCCGAGGCCGTAATGCACGGCGTGACCGAACGACAGCAGGCCGGTCTGGCCGAGCAGGATGTTGTAGGACAGCGCGAACACGATCGCGATGCCGATCAGGCTGAAGGATGTGAGCGAGCCGCCCGACGAGAAGATCATCGGCAGGACGATCAGCACGACGATGCCGGTCAGCCAGACGCCGTAGAAGCGCAGGCTTCCGCCGGCGGCATCTGCCGCCGCCTTGGAGGTCGAAGTCGTAGCCGTGGTCATGACTCGCGCGTCCCCATCAGGCCCATGGGGCGAACGATCAGAATGATCACCAGCAGAAGGTATGGAACGATCGGCGCAACCTGCGCGATCGTGACGTTCCAGATGTCGGTGAGGACGGACGGTCCCGCCGACGGATCGAGCGGTCCGAAGGCGCTCGTAAGCGAACCATCGAGCGCCACTGCGAAGGTCTGCACCAGTCCGATGACGAGCGACGCGATGAAGGCGCCAGGCAAGGAGCCGAGGCCGCCGAACACGATAACCACGAACAGGATGGGTCCGAGCGAGGCCGCCATGTCGGACTGGGTCACCAGGGCGGGACCTGCAATGACGCCGGCAAGGGCGGCGAGCGCGCTACCGACCCCGAACACCGCCATGAAGACGCGCCCGACATTATGGCCGAGATGCCCGACCATGTGCGGATGCGTCAGCGCCGCCTGAACGATGAGACCGACGCGGGTGCGTTTCAGCACGATCAGCAGCGCCACGAAAATGATGACCGACACGGCCAGCATGAAGATCTTGTAGGCGGGATAGTTGGTCGAGAAGATGGTGAAGGCCGGGAAATCCAGCAGCGCCGGCACGCGGTAGTCGAGCGGGCTCTTGCCCCAGATCATCGAGACGATCTCTTCGATCGCAAAGGCGAGACCAAACGTCAGCAGCAGCTCGGCGACATGGCCGTGCTTGTGCGTGTTGCGCAAGCCGTAGCGCTCCACCGCCATGCCAATCGCACCAACCAGCAGCGGCGCTACCACCAGCGCCGGCCAGAAGCCGATCCACTTCGTGAGCTGGAAGCCGAAGAAGGCACCGAGCATGTAGAAGCTGGCATGGGCGAAGTTTAGTACGCCCATCATGCTGAAGATGACGGTCAGCCCGCTCGACAACAGGAAGAGCAGCATGCCGAACAGCACACCGTTGAGGGTCGAAATGACAATGAGTTCAAGCACAGCGCACTCATGGGTATCCGGGGCTCGCTGGTCCCGGTGAACATCGCCCAACCGATCAAATGCATTCCGGCCGCCTTCTCGCGACCGATAGCGGCCGCGGAAAGGCGACGTATTCCCTGATTACGGCCGCGCCATCTTGCAGGTCGTGGAGACCATGGCCTGCGGCGTGTCGATCCTGGAGACCAGATGCCAACCCCAACCGGTGCTCTCCTCGTCGAACGGCTCGCTCTCGGTCAGCTTGCCGAACGAGGAGATGTAGATCGGCTGCAAGAACTGATGATCGTCCTTGCGCATGATGCCCTGGCCACCGTCCAGGACATCGAACTTCAGGTCCTCGAGCGCCGCCGCCACCTTCACGGGGTCGATCGAGTTGGCCTTCTCGGCCGCAGCCTTGAACATCCGCATCTCGTTGACCGCACGCGGATACCACAGCGACAGGTTCACCTTGGCGCGGAAGGCCTTCTCGTAGTCCATCGCGGCCTTGTTGCCGGAGTTGGCAAAGCCTTCGGTGATCTGGAAGACTTGCCCATCGAGACCGGTCTGCTTGATGGCGGTCGGGCCACCGGCGCCGCCGGCATAATAAGTGTACCAGTTGACCTTCAGGCCGGCATCGGCTGCGGCCTTGAGCAGCAGCGCGAAATCCTGGCCCCAATTGCCGGTGACGACGCTATCGGCGCCGGACGCCTTGATCTTGGCGATGTAGGGCGAGAAGTCCGTGACCTTCAGCAGCGGATGCAGCTCGTCGCCGACGATCTGGATGTCGGGCCGCTTGGCTCCGAGCATCTTGCGCGCATCGGTGCGAACGGACTGGCCGAACGAATAGTCCTGGTTGATCAGGTACACCTTCTTGATGGAGGCGGTGTCCTTCATGTAGTTGGTCAGCGCTTCCATCTTGATGTCGGAGCTCGCATCCCAGCGGAAATGCCAGTAGCTGCACTTCTCGTTGGTCAGGCTCGGATCGACGGCGGCGTAGTTGAAGTACAGGACTTCCTTGCCGGGATTGCGCGAGTTGTTCTTGGTGACGAAGTCCGACAGCGCCGCGCCCACGGACGAGCCGTTGCCCTGGGTGATGTAGTGAACCCCGGCGTCGATCGCCTTCTGGGCCTGAACCAGGCTCTCTTGCGGATTGGTCTTGTTGTCGAGCGGGACGATCTCGATCTTGTGGCCGAGGATGCCGCCCTTCACGTTGAGCTCGTCGGCCAGATACTGGAATGTCTTCAAGCCACCTTCGCCGACACTGGCGCCGCCGCCGGAGAGCGGATCGATGTAGCCGATCTTGAGGCTGTCCTCGGCCGACGCTGCATGACCAAGCATCGGGACGATCACGGCAATGGCCAAAGTGAGCTTGCGCATTGTTTGTTTCCTCGCTGAATTTCGACTTTAGTCGATAGATGCATGCGCATATTGCTGCGCAATTTCAAACTCCTACTGAGCAGAACGGGCTTTGATTGACAAGCTCGGCAAGGCATGGCTCCGGCTGCCGCAAAATGTAAAAGCCGGTGACTTATCGCGTTTGCAGAAATTTCCGTGACGAGAAATAGGCACCGCGCGGCAACGCCGGTGGGTGCCGGCTACAGGTTACAACAGTCCGCGATCACGGGCAGATCGGGCATGGACCGGGCTCTTACCTCCGCAAAGGAGACGAGCCGCAGGCGCTCCTCATCCCATAAGACCAGCGGCACAGACCGCAGACTCTGGAGCAGGGTCATTCGTCCGACGCCAGCGAGCTGCGGATGATCCCGCAACACATCCGGCAGTCGATAGCAGGGAATTCTGCTGCTGAGATGGTGGATGTGGTGGATGCCGATATTGGCCGTGAACCATCGCAAGACAGTCGGCAAATGGTAGTGGGAACTGCCATGCAGCGCAGCCTCGTGAAAACTCCAGCCTTGGTCATGGGACCAGTACGTGTCCTCGAACTGGTGCTGAACGTAGAACAGCCAGACACCGATCGACGCCGCCAGAATTATGATCGGCAGATGCACAAGCAGGAACGGCCCATAGCCCACCAGGCGGATCATCGCGGCGACGAGAACCGCGATGGCAGCATTTGTGCCCATCGTGCTCAACCAGGGCTTCCAGCCGCCGCGCATCCTCCCGACCGGCAATCGGTGCTTCAGGATGAACAAATATGAAGGACCGACGCCAAACATCACCATGGGATGCCGGTAGAGACGATAGAGCATCCGACGCCATCGAGATTGCGCGAGAAACTCGCGGACGGTCAACGTATCGATGTCGCCAAGACCCCTGTGATCGAGATTGCCGGAGCTCGCATGATGGTGCGCATGATTATGCCGCCAATAATCGTAAGGCGTCAGTGTCACGACACCGATGGCCCGGCCGACCCAGTCGTTCACGACCCGGCTGCGGAAGAACGAGCCGTGTCCGCAATCGTGCTGGATCATGAAGAGGCGGACGAGCAAGCCGGCTGCGGGCACCTCGAGCAGCAAGCCAAGCCAATAGCCATTGTCAAAAGCATTCCAGGTCAGGGTCCAGATGACCAGCAACGGCACTGCCGTGACTGCCAGTTCGAGGACGCCGCGCGTACTGTCGGGCTCGCGATAACGGCCGAGCAGTTGCGCCAATGCACGGATTTCCGGCATCCTTTGAGCCATATCTAGTCTGCTTTCTGAAAATGCCCGCCCAGGACGGCACGCTTCCCGCGCACGAACGCCTTCGGCAGTGGCTCTGAGGTCGCGCTTCCAAACACTCTCTTATTGATTCGAGCGCGAATGTCCTGCCGAGCAGTATTGCACAATCCAATATCCAACATCCACCCCCGAATTTCCCGGGACAGTACGGCCCACCGCGGTCGCAATCAGATGCGGGCTACCCTCCTGTTCCGACGATGCGGGCGGGCGGCGTCGGCCCGCGGCTAGACGCCGAGCGCCTTGCGGTTGAACGTCCGCAGGAACCGGAGCGACAACGTCCGCACATTCGCGACATTCAGCAGCCACGCGGCGGCGGTGTAGGCGAGGCCGCCCGCAACACTCACGACGATCAGCGACACGAGGCCGGTGCCGCCGACCTGTGCGCGTGCGATGAGGATCGCAGCCGCCATCACTGCTGCCGATGCCGCGACGCCGGCAAGCCGGTTGAGGTCGAACGGCACGGGATGGGCGCGGTGCATCAGCGTGACAGCGACAACGAAGCCGATTGCCTCGGTCGCCAGCGTCGCCAGCGCCGCACCGTAGAGGCCGTAGCCCGCTACCAGTGCGATCATCAACGCCACACTCACAACCAAGGTGAGGAACGACTGCGCCGCCAGCATGAACGGCCGCTCGGCGAGCTGGAAGCTGATCTGCACGTAGAATTGGTTGGCGATGCCGAAGAAGCGGGCGAGCACCAACGTCGGCAACAGTGCCGACACGCCGGCGCGGAAATCGACGCCGACGAGCGTGCCCGCGACCTGGTCGGATGCGAGCGCAAGCCAGACCGCGACGGGTGCGACGACGACGAGCAGCAGCTCGAGACTCTCGGTCAAGCGCTCCCGTGTCGTCTCGTTGTTCTTTTCCGACAACGAACGAAACACCAGTGGCACGGTGGCTGCGGCGACGCTGGAGGCGATCATGACCATGAACTGGCGCGGCAGATCGGCGGCGACGCCAAAAATACCGGCGGCATCCCTGCCGAGCAGCCAGGCGACGATGAGCCGGTCGCTGGTCGAGTAGAGCGCAACCGAGAGCCCGGCCAGCGTCAGCGGCAGGCCGTAGCGCGCCAGCTGCATGAACTGGCTGCGCTGAAAGCGCGCGATCTTCGTGCGATCGCCAACGAGGTTGAGAATGATGCCGGTCAGCGAGCCCAGGCCGAACGCCGCGAGCAGGCCCATGCCGCCCCAGCCAAGCCAGATCCCGAGCAGGCCGAAGCCCACGCTCGACACGCTGCGCACGATCGAGATCGCCGCGAAGCGATAGGGGCGCAATTTGGCACGTTCGAACTCCTGGCCGACATCGACCGCATTCGACATGATCGCGACGAACATGCTGGCGAGCACCAGCTCGACGCTGACATCGCCGCGGAACAGGAACACCAGCGGGGTCGCGGCGCACATGGCAACGACCGTCAGCGCGAAGGCGACCATCGCCGTCCCGCGAAAATCAACCTCCGACGACATCGCCTGGTAGCGTGACACCGACAACTTGATCCAGGCGAAGAAGATCGCCCCCAGAATGCCGGCAATGCTGATGCCGACGACATAGACGCCGTACTCCGCCGGCGTCAGCAGCCGCGTGTAGGCGGTGACCGCGAAGAAGCCCACCGCCGCGGGCAGGATGTAGGCAACGAGATAGATGGAGAAATGGCGATTCAGCATGCGTGCACGGGACCGGCGGCCTTGAAATCGAGCGGCCGTTAATCAGTTGGACTTTGGCTTGACGATCGAAGGCTTGACGATCGGACTGCGCCGCAGCATCTCCCAGGATAGTCATTTAAGTCTGCAGAACGGCCGCCGAATGGGGTGGCCTCCCCGGTTTCGCGCGTTAGCGTTAAATTTGCCCTGTCCTTGTACGGACCGACCCGATCACCGAAAAGAAACCATGATTTCAAGGCGTCGCCCGGCTTTCTCTTAGTATGGACGTGACTGACATGGACGTTGCCGAGCGTGTGCGGGCAAACCCCGCCTCCGTGCCCCATGGCGGGACGGATGCGTCTCTGGTCCCGGCCGCCCCCGCCGCCCGGGACGAGCGGATGACGCTCAACCTGTTCTTCGAGGAGCGGGACGACCGCTGGTTTCCGGGCGACCGCCACATCCGGCCGCTGCTGCGGCGGATGCTGCTCGGCAAGTCCTGGATCAGCGGCCAGCGGCGCGTGTTCCTCAATCTCCGTGCCGGGCTCGACCGGGTCGGGATCCGCTATCGCGTCAACGACTACGGCTACATCCGCAAGCATCCGGACGAGCTCGCCTGCATCATCGGGCGTCCCTTCGTGCTCGACTGGTTCGCCTGGCAAAACCCGCTTTTGCTGGGGGTCGCCATGTACAACCACCCCGTGGATGCACCGGAGCATCTGAAAGACTTGCACAAGAAGACGATTTTGGTGCCCTGCGACTGGTACGCGGAGATGTGCCGGCCGTACTGGCCGCATGTCGAGGTCTGGCCGGTCGGCATCGAAACCGATGTGTGGACCGAGACCGCCGCCGAGCAGAAGAGCGTCGATGTGCTGCTCTATGACAAGGTGCGCTGGGAGCACGAGCGCTACGGGAGCGAGCTGATCGAACCGATCCGCCGGCATCTCGAAGCCAGCGGCCGCTCGGTCGAGGTGATCCGCTACGGTCACTACAAGGAAGACGACTACAAGGCGGCGCTGGCGCGCTGCCGCAGCATGGTGTTCCTCTGCGAGCATGAGAGCCAGGGCATCGCCTGTCAGCAGGCGCTGTCGAGCGGCGTGCCCGTGTTCGCGTGGAATCGCGGCGGGCCGTGGCAGGATCCGGAGTATTTTCCGGACAAGGTGAGATACGAAGGCGGCGTGTCCTCAGTGCCCTATTTCGACGCACGTTGCGGCCGCACGTTCATCGACGCGAACGGCTTCGTCGCCGGCTGGAGCGACTTCTGGTCGCAGGTCATCGCGGGCGACTTCGCACCTCGCGATTATGTGATGGACAATCTGACGCTCGAAAAGGGCGCGCTTCACTATTACGGGATCGCCGAGGCGGTGCAGCGTCAGGCGCGCTGACAAGACCGTTCGCGAAAGTTAACCCAAGAACAGGAAACCGCGGCGTCGCAAGGCGCCGCTTGGTACATTGGCGCGTTAGTTCCGAAAGGGCGGCCGCCACGTGATGAAGCTCGACAGACGCGAATTTCTCCTCGGCAGCGCCGCAACGCTCGCAGCGGGCGTATCGGCGTCAGCACTTCCGGTGTCGAAACTTGCGCAGCGCCGTCCGGGCTATGGCGCCGCCGCCACGCTCTGGGACCTGCAGGCTGATCCGCGGCTCGGCGAGGCCATCAGCACCTATTGTACGCAGGTGGTGCCGGTGCTCGAACTGAAATGGCCGATGCTGCGGCCGGACGCGCACACGTTCGCCTTCGAGCGCGCCGACGCCATCTATGATTTCGCCCAGAAGAACGACCTGACCATGCGCGGCCACGCGCTCGCCTGGTATCACGACATTCCGGACTGGACCAAGCAGATCAAGGATTCGAAAGGCGTCGAGCGCGCCTATGTCGATCACATCAACACCGTCGTCTCCTACTACAAGGACAAGCTGACCTCGTGGGACGTCGTCAACGAGCCCATCCCTGACAATCCCAAAAGCGTCACCGACCGGCGCAACACGTTCTGGACGCAGCATCTCGGCGACCGCTGGATTCCGCTCGCCTTCCGCGCCGCGGCCGCGGCCGATCCCTACGTCAAGCTCGCGATCAACGAATACGATATCGAGTCGGCGAAGGACTCGTTCATCGCCAAGCGCGCCGCCTACCGCAACCTCATCATGAATCTGCTCGACCAGGGCGCGCCCCTGCACGCGGTCGGACTGCAATCGCATCTGCATGCCGAGCTCGAGATCGACACCCATGGGCTCGCCGAGTTTGTCACCGAGCTCCGCGCGTGGGGCCTGGAGATCTACGTCACCGAGCTCGACGTCGACGATCAGAAGCTGACGGGAAGTGCTTCGGAGCGCGATGCCATCGTCGCCAAGCGTGTCGACGATCTGCTGACGGCAATTGCGACCAGCGGACCGGCACGCTCGATCCTGACCTGGGGCATCTCCGATCGTTACAGCTGGATCAACGGCACCTTCGCCCGCAGCGACAAGCAGCCGAACCGCCCGCTGCCGCTCGACGGCGAGTTCAAGCCGAAGCCGTTCATGGACGTCATCAGCAAGTTCACGAAGGACCTGTGAGGCTTTGCCTAAGCATGATCTTTTCGGAAAACCGCTGCACACTTTTCCGGATCATGCTTTAGCCGGTTTTGGGCGTCTCGAAAGCGGTCGTGTCGCCCATGTGGTCGGGAGACAGGCTGGGACCGCGGCGGTCGCGCGAATTCAGGCGGAAGACGTCGCGGATGTCGTCAATCGAGGTCGACGAATAGGACTGGATGCAGAGCGCGACCTGCTCTGGCGATGCGGCGGCCATCAAGGCTTCGATCGCCGCGCGATCGAGGCGGGTGTCGTCCCAGTGCGAGACGGCGATACTGTCTTCGCTCACCCGGTGTGCCGCCAGATGTTCCGGCGAGTTCGCGACGAAGTTTCCATACAGCAGGTACTCGGAGAATTTCTTCTTCCGGCACAGCGCCAAGGCCCAGCTGAGGCCCGTCGCCGACTTGATGGCGCCGGTCATCGCGCGCGCGGCGTCCTTGTCCCAGACCAGCGCGTTGCCGACATAATCGTCCGCCGGGAAGGCGCGCTCCTTGATACCGAGAAGCTGATCGACGGTGCGGAGCCACAGCACATGCAGGGGATGGTCGGCGTCGATTCCCTTGCGCGTGACGAACAGCGGCGTTTTCTCCGCACCGGCATATTGGCCGACGTCGAACTCGCGGAAGAACAGATTGTCCGAGTCGAGAATACAGACGCGCTGCTCGGGTCCATTGAGCACGCCGGCGATCTTCAGGATCTGCTGGATGTGCCAGCCATGGACAGGCGATGACAGCAGCGACAGCCAGACACGGCGATTGCTGATGAACTGGAGCGACGGCGGCAGCGCCCACAGCCATTTCGGCAGGTAACGCGAGGCCGGAACGATGACGCGCTTGTCGGACGCAAACCGCTCGAACAGCGGCACGTCCTCATCGTTAACGAGAACATAATGCCGCGTGTAACCCGTCAACCAGGTGTCGATGCTCTCGCTCAGCAGCGAGAAGCGCTCGATATCCTTGGCATAGCTAGCAGTCAGCAGGGCAACGGAATGCATGATACGTGCTCAAATGGCCATCGAAACACACTCATACAAGCGACGGGAGACGTTGGAAACTTCGATTCGTAATCAAGGTAAAATGAAACGAATCGTTAGCCATCCGACGGCAGCCCCTGCGCGATGCCGCGAAAGCGCAGCGGCGCCAGCGACGAGGCGCGCTGCCACCAATCGGCGACGCGATCGTCAAGCGCCGTCGCCCCCCGGCCCCGGCCGGGAAAGATCCGGATCTGCTGCACAGCCTCGGCCTCGAATCCCTTGCCTTTGCGCGTGATCTTGAGGGCGGCACCTTCGCGGTCCCGCTGCGTCAGCGGCACCAGCAGGCGGCCGCGCGGGCGCAGCGATTGAAGCCAGAGCGGTTGCGGATGCGAGAAGCCGGCATGCACAATGATGACGTCAGCGGCCTCGCCGATGTTGCGGCAGCCGTCGCCGTTGACAACCCTGACATTTCGATAGGCGCGAAGACAGGCCGCGGCACGCACCGCGAGCCGCTCGTCACACTCGATCGCATGCACCCTGCCGTTCGGGCCAACGATCTCTGAGAGGATCGCCGAGAAATAGCCGAGCCCGCAACCGATCTGGACCACGCGATCCTTCTCGCCGACGCCGAGCAAATCGATGAAGTGCGCCCACAGGCTCGGCAGTCCGGTGTCGAGCTTGCGGCGCGCGTCGATCGCAACCAGCACATTGTCGTAGAGATGGACGGGGTCGGCGTCGGGCGTCAGTCGGTATTTGCGCGCCGCCTCGCTCTTGATGCGCCAGGGCCCCTTCGCCAGAAAATTTTCGCGCGGCACCGCCGCCAGGGCTGCAAGCAGGCGCGGCGAGGAGAGTCGTTCCCGCTTCGCAATCAGCTCGACGTAGCGCGCACGGGCGGCGGGCAGATCGCTCATTTCACCGGATCGGCCTGACGAGCCGGCGTGTCGCCACCGATCTCGTGCACGAGCTGCATGGCCAGCTTCAGGTCCGGCGTCAGGAATCCCTCGTTGAACTTGCCGACGATCGGCACGAGCAACAGACTGGCGTGTTCGCGCTTGCCGGCGTCGTGCGACAGCCGTGCGAGGCTGACGGCAGTTCTGAGCTCCCAGGACAACGCGCCCTGCTTGCGCGCGGTCTCGAGCGACAGTTCGAACAAATCTTCGGCCTCCTGCACCGAAGTCGGATTGCCGTCCGACAGGGTGATCTCGCCTTGCAGGCGATAGACTTCCGCCAGATAGGAGTGATCGCCGGTCCGTCTTGCGGTCGCAAGCGCACCGTCCAGCGCGCGCAAGGCGGCATCGCGCATGCCGACCTTGGCATAGGCCTCCGCCAGCAGGCAGCGGAACCAGCAGCCGGCGAGCCAGGAATCCATCGCCTCGTATTCGTCGAGGCCGAACCGCATCTGGCTGATGCCCTCGTCGGCCTCGCCGAGCTGCGCCAGCGCCCAGCCGCGCAGGATCGTGGCCTGCTGCTTCCAGTGCAGGAAATTGTGCTCGGTGGCGATGATCATGGCGCGGTTGGCGTGGTCGCGCGTGCCCTCGATATCGCGCAGATGCTGGCAGAGATAGGCGCCGAACACCAACGCAAAGGCGAGCGAGAAGGGATGGCGGATCTTCTCCGCATGCAGGATCGCCTGCTCGCTGTGCTGCCGCGCCGCGTCAGGCTGGCCGAGGAACCACAGGAGATAGCCGAGGTAGGACAGCGAGACGACGCCGGGATCGGTGCCGTGCCGCTCCATCAGGTCGGAGTGCAAATCGGGGCTATAGAGATTGATGCAGCGGTGCAGATGATGCTGCGCGGCGGCGAAGCGCCCGCGATAGAGCATGGTCATCGCGATCGAGCGGTGCGCCTCGATCAGATAGCCGGTCTGCTGCGCCGGCTGCGCCCGTTCGTTGAGCCGCTCGCGCTTGGCGAATTTCAACAGCTCGACGCTGAGATCATGCGCGCGGGTGAGATCGGCGCGGATGAAATGGCAGACCCAGAGCCCGCGGGTGGCGGCAAAAGCCTTCTCGTCGTCGTCGAGCTGCTGGCCGAGCTCGAGGGCGCGGATGTAGTTCTCCTCGACCTCTTGCACCGCGTAGCCCTTGGCGGCGATCAGCGCGTTGCCGAGCGCGATGCGCACCTCGAGCTCCATCTCGTCGGCGCCCTGCATGCGGGCATTGGCCTGCACCACGCTCAAGCCGCGGCGCAGATGGCCGATGGCCTCGAGATTGGCGCCGCTCTTGGCCGCCTGCTTGCCGGCCTTGAGCCAGAAGCTCGCCGCGCCCTCGCTCTGGCCGGACTCGGTGAGATGGTGGGCCAGCAGCTCCGGCTCGCGCTCGGTCTTCTCCGGATACATCTCGGCGAGCACCTGGGCGATGCTGGCATGCAGCTTGCGCCGCTCGCTGTGCAAGAGGCTGGCATGCGCCGCGTTCTGGATCATCACGTGCTTGAAGGAGTAGAGCGCGTCCGGCGGATGGCCGCGCCGCATGATCAGGCCCGCCTCCTCCAGATGCGTCAGCGCCGCTTCGATCTGCTCCGCAGGCGTGTTGGCGACCGCATGCAGGGTCTCGTAGGAGAACTCGCGGCCGATCGTGGCGCCGATCTGCGCGATCCGCTTGAACGGCCCCATCCGGTCGAGACGCGCCATCAGCGAGTCCGTCAGCGTCGCCGGGATCGCGAGTTGCCGCCACGGGCCCGACAGAACGTAGCGGCCATGCCGCTCGGTCAGGAGATCGGACTCGAGAACCGTCTTGGTCAGCTCCTCCAGGAACAGCGGCACGCCGTCGGTCTTGACGATGATCTCCTCGATGACCTCCTTGGGTAGCTCGCGCCCGGCGACACGCTCGACCAGCGTCGCGCGCAACGGCCGGCTGAGCCGGTTCAGCACGAGAGTGGTAATGTGCGAATGCGCGTTCCAGCTCGGCTGGAATTCGGAGCGCGCGGTGATGATCGCAAGGATCGGCCGGTTCTGCACCCGGTCGACGACGAGGTCGACCACCTCGCGGGAGGTCGGATCGATCCAGTGCAGATCCTCAAAGGCCATCACCAGCGGCATCTCGCGCGCGAGGCCCAGGAAGTGATTGACCAGTGCCGCGACGGTCGCGTCCTTCTGCTGCTGCGGCGACAGGTCGAGCGGCGGATAGCGCTCGCCGGTCGGGATCGACAGTAGCGCGGCAAAAAGCGGCGCGACCTGCTCGATATCGCCGTGCGCGGCGGCAATTGCATTCTCCAGGCTTGCCAGCGACAGCGCGGACACATCCTCGCGATCGAGGCCGAGGGAAAACTTGAGCTGCTCGACGAACGGATAGAAGGCGGTGGAGGTGTAATAAGGCGAGCACTGGAACGAAACCTGTCCGTGGCGGTCGCCCGCGATCCGCTCAAAAATCTCCTGGATGATGCGCGACTTGCCGATGCCGGGCTCGCCGAACTTGACGACGACCTGGCCGTCGCCCACCTTGACCTGCTGCCAGCGTCCCATCAGCAGCGCGATTTCCTCCTCGCGGTTGACGAGCGGGGTCAGGCGCGTGCCCATGGCGGCCGCAAAGCGGGTCTCCACCCGCGTGGCGCGCACGACGTGCCAGGCCTGGGTCTTCTCCGAGATGCCCTTCAGCGCGTGGGCGCCGAGATTGCGGTAATCGAACTTCCCCTTCAGCAACGACTGCGTCGAGGAGGAGATCACCACGCCGTTGGGCGGCGCCAGCGCCTGCAGGCGCGCGGCCAGATTGACGGTTTCGCCGACCGCGGAATCGCGCTCCTCGGTGCCCTGGCCGACGAGGTCACCGACCACGACGAGGCCGGTCGCGATCCCGATACGGACGGCGGGCGCGTGGCTGAGCGCGCCGCGCGGCTCGATCGCACGCGCCGTCGAGAGCACCCGCACGATCTCGAGCCCGGCGCGCACCGAACGCTCGGCGTCGTCCTCATGCGCGGTCGGATAGCCGAAATAGACCAGAATGCCGTCGCCGACGAAGCGGGCGGCAAAACCCTCGTAATGCTTGACCACGCGCACGCAGGTCTCGCGAAAGCTCGCGATCATGTCGCGCACGTCTTCCGGATCGAACTGGGCGGAGAGCGCGGTGGAATCGACCATGTCGCAGAACATGGTAGTGAGCTGACGCCGCTCGGCACCGACCTCGGTGCGGGTCGGCGGGTGCGCCGGCGCGGCCGGCGCCTCCGCCGTCTCGGCCTGGAACAGCGACGCGGTCGCCCGCCGCAGCCGCTTGCGATCGCCAAGCGGCAATCCGAGCTCGGCAAGATCAGCCTCGGTCAGGTCCCCCATGACATCGAGATCGAGGCGGTGTTGCGCGAACAGATCGGTGTAGTGGCCGAGACCGATGCCTTCGAGCCAGCGCTTCAACCCGACATCCGTCCCCGGCTCTTTCTCCAGCATGGTGATCCCGCCCGACACTCCCCCCGCCGAAAGGCTTAAGGTCCCTCAACCACAGATTTTGGGACCAAAACTTCACCTCGGACTGGACGCGTTCCCTAACTCTTGGGAAGAATAGCCCAATCAGATCAAAAGGGAATGGCATTGTCGGAGATTGCGTCCGGGGCGGGAGAGGGATCGGCAGACGCGGGCGCCGAAACCAATACGTTTGCCCATATCGGCGGCCTTCTCGCCTTCCATGCGCGAACGATGCCGGCGGCGCCCGCCCTGCTCGCCCCTGGCCGGCCGCCTCTGAATTATGGTGCGCTCGGCGCCAGGACCGCGCATCTCGTCCAAACGCTGCGCGGGCTCGGCATTGCACCTGGCGACCGGATTGCCGTTGCGCTGCCGCGCGGGGCCGACAGCGCGCTGGCTCTCATCGCGGTCGCATCAGGCTGTGCCTGCGTCCCCGTCAACCCGGACCTGACGGCGGATGAGCTGCAACGTTATTTCAGCGAATTGAAGCTGACGGCGCTAGTCACCCGGCCCGATATGAACTCGCCGAGTCGTGACGTCGCCAGGGCGCTTGACATCGCGATGATCGACTTCGTTCCGGGACCTGAGACGGATCTTGGCGGCTGTGCGTTCATCGGACCGACGATCGGTCCGGCCTGCGCGAACGGCGCCGCGAGTGCCGAGGATGATGCCTTCATCCTGCTGACGTCAGGCACAGCGGCGCGGCCCAAAATGGTACCGCTGACGCATCGCAATGTGTGTCTCTCCGCGCAAAATGCCGGCCGCGTGCTGTCGCTCACATCGCACGATCGCCTGCTGAATGCCTTGCCGCTGTTTCACGCCCATGGCCTGATCTCCGGTCTCCTGACCGCGCTCGCCGCGGGCTCCAGCGTGATCGCGACCGGCGGTTTCGACGCACCGTCCTTCTTCGGCTGGATGCGGGACCTGCAACCGACCTGGTACACGGCGGTGCCGACCATTCACCGCGCCCTGCTGACGGCCGCGGAAGCCAACCCGGAGCGCGCCCGCGCGTCATCGCTGCGCGTAATCCGCTCGGCCTCGTCCTCGCTTGCGCCCGCGATCCTGAACGGGCTGGAGACGATGTTCGGCGTGCCCGTGCTGGAAACCTATGGCATGACTGAAGCGGCCTCGCAGATTGCCGCTAATCCGTTCGAGCTGCGCAAGATCGGATCGGTCGGCCGTGCCGCAGGTCCTGAGATCGCCATCATGGACGAGACCGGCCGTGCGCTTGCAAGCGGCGAGCGTGGCGAGATCATGTTGCGCGGAGCGAACATGAGCCGCGGCTATTATAATGACGAGGCCGCGACGCAAGCTGCATTTCGCGACGGCTGGTTCCGGACCGGCGATCTCGGCTATCTCGATGCCGACGGCTATCTCTTCATCGTCGGCCGCATCAAGGACGTCATCAACCGCGGCGGCCAGAAGGTCTCGCCGCTTGAGGTGGAAGAGGTGCTGCTGGCCCATCCGGCGGTGCTGGAAGCTGGCGTCTTTGCCGTTCCCCACGCAAAACTCGGCGAGAACGTCGCCGCCGTCGTGGTGCTGCGGGACAATTCCGAGGCGACCTCCGACCAGTTGCGCCAGTTCGCGCGCAAACGTCTCGCCGCCTACAAGGTGCCAAGCCTGATCCGCAGCGTGGCGGCGCTGCCGAAAGGCGCCAGCGGCAAGGTCAAGCGCAACGCGCTGGCCGACCTGATTTCGGCGTCCCATGATGACGACGAGACGCAGCTGCCGCGCAACGCGCTGGAGACCCAGCTCGCGGAGATCTGGGCCAATCTTCTGGAGCTTCCGAAAGTAGGCGTCGATCAGGATGTCTTTGCGCTCGGCGCAGACTCGCTCGCGGTCACGCAGATGCGCTCGCGCCTGCGCGAGCGCTTCAACGTCGACTTCTCGTTCGAGGACATTTTCGATTGCGCCACGGTCGGCGCTCTTGCAGCCCGGCTCGAGACCACGGCGCATCGGGATGCGACGCTGCCGGCTTGGCGCCCGGCGGCTTCTGAAGGAGATGCGCCGCTGTCGTTCCAGCAGCAGCGGATGTATGTGCTCTCGCGGCTCGATCCGACACGCTACAATTATAACGTGGTCGAGGTCGCGCTGCTCAAGGGGCAGGTCGATATCGCTGCGCTCCAGGCGAGCCTCGGTGCGATTTGCGCGCGCCACGAGGCACTGCGCTCGGTCTTCGTCGAACGCGAGGGCGAGCTTGTGCAGCGCGTGCTTGACGCACCGCCGCGGTTCGAGCGGATCAAGCTGAGACCCTGCCCTCCGCACCGGCGGGCTGAGGTCGTCAGGCGCGAGGCGCTCAAGCTGGCGCAATATCCGTTTGACCTCGCCCGCGAGCCACCACTGAAGGTCACGCTGCTTTCGTTCGACAAATCCAGCCATGCGCTGGTGGTCAATGTCCATCACCTCGTCACCGATGGCTGGTCACAGCGGCTGTTCTGGGAGGCGCTCGCCGCCGGATATTCCCCCGCTCGCAAAGGGAGCACGACGATGCTGCCCTCGCCCGGCTTCCAATATCGCGACTTTGCGCGCTGGCAGCTGAGCTGGGCGCAGACACCGATGGCGAAGGAGCAGCTCGATTACTGGCGAACCCAGCTCGACGGCGTCACCACGCTGCCGCTGCGGACCGACCGGCCGCGGCCGGAAGTCTGGAACGGACACGGCGCCCGTCACTATTTCGAATTCTCAAGAACCCTTTCGGCCGACATTCGCGCACTGAGCCAGGACCAGGGCGTGACGCCCTTCATGGCGCTGCTCGCGGTATTCCAGTGCCTGCTGTTCCGCCATACCGGACATGAGGATGTCGCGACGGGCTCGCTGATCGCGAACCGCAACCAGATCGAAAGCGAACGGCTGATCGGGCTGTTTGCCAATACGCTGATCCTGCGCAACGATTTCGGTGGCGACCCGACCTTTGGCGAGATGCTGCGGCGGGTGCGCCGGGTCACGCTCGATGCCTATCGCAACCAGGATCTTCCGATCGAGGAAGTCCTGCGCGCGTTGCAGATCGCGCGAAGGAGCGACGGCAATCCGCTGTTCCGGATCATGTTCATCCTCCAGAATGCGTCGATCGAGGCGGCGCGCTTCCCCGGCCTGTCGACGCGGCGGCTGGAGATCGACCCGGAAGTCGCGCGCTTCGATATCACGCTCGAGCTGGTCGAGGCCGAGGGCCGCTTCACCGGCTTCTTCGAATACGCCACCGATCTGTTCGACGCAGGTACGATCGAGGGCATGGCGGGTCAGTTCAAGACCCTGCTCAAGGCCGCCATCACCAATCCCGAGCAGCGCATCTCGCGTCTGCCGCTGCTCACCGACGCGGAACGCCGGCTGTTGCCGACGAAAGGCCGGCCTGCCAATTTCGCCACGCGCGGAAATCTATGCGAACGCTTCGAGCGGCAGTCAAAGAAGACGCCGAACGCCGTGGCGATATCCGACGGAGTTCTGTCCCTGAGCTATCGCGAACTGGCGCGCCGCAGCCAGGCGATCGCGCGCTGGCTTGCCCGCGAGGGCGTCGGCACCGAGACCGTGGTCGCGCTGCTTGCCGATCGCGGGCCCGACCTGCTCGCGGCGATGATCGCGGTGCAACGCGCGGGCGCGGCCTTCCTGAACCTCGATCCCGAGCAGCCACCCGCGAGGCTCGCAACCATCCTCGGATCGAGCTGCGCAA
This sequence comes from Bradyrhizobium sp. S3.12.5, assembly GCF_040548225.1. Taxonomy (NCBI): domain Bacteria; kingdom Pseudomonadati; phylum Pseudomonadota; class Alphaproteobacteria; order Hyphomicrobiales; family Nitrobacteraceae; genus Bradyrhizobium; species Bradyrhizobium sp. S3.12.5. Next base: position 56,482 of record NZ_JBEPRF010000026.1, on the reverse strand, counting down.
GCGTGCTGCTGACGGGGCGCGCCCAGTCCGCCATGGTCGACACGCTGCTCGAGCCGTTGGTCGCGCGCATCCAGGTCGCCGAGATCGAGGATGCGATGGCGCTGGAATCGACCAAGCCGGCCCGCGCGGCACGGCGCGCAAGCGCGAGCCTTGCCTATCTCATCTATACGTCCGGTTCTTCCGGTGCGCCGAAGGGCGTCATGATCGAGCAGCGCGGGCTGTCGAACCATCTGGCGTCGCTCATCGCCGAGCTCGGCCTCACGGGCAAGGACGTGGTCGCACAGACCGCACCGCAGAGCTTTGTGATCTCTGTCTGGCAGTTCCTCGCCGCTCCCATGGTCGGCGCACGTGTCCATGTCTGCGGCAATTCGGTCGTGCAGGATCCGATCCTGCTGGCGCGGGAGATCGAACGCGAGGGCATCACGGTGCTCGAGATCGTCCCCTCGCTGCTCCGCGTCATCCTCGAACGCCTCGGCGAGGCACCGATGCTGCGCGCCTTTGCGAAACTGCGGCTGCTGATCTCGACCGGCGAGCCACTGCCCGTCGAGCTCTGCCGCGCCTGGTTCGTCCGCTGCCCGAAGGTGCCGCTGATCAACGCCTACGGCGCCTCGGAATGTTCTGATGACGTTTCCCTGCACCGGCTGACCAGGGCGCCGGACACCGCGACGACCAATGTCCCGATCGGCGCGCCGCTGCCCAACACCCAGCTCTATGTGCTCGATCCCAATCTGGAGCCGCAGCCGGTCGGCGTGGTCGGCGAGCTCTGCATCGGCGGCGCCGGCGTCGGCCGCGGCTATATCAACGATCCCGCCCAGAGCCGGCAGCGCTTCATCCCCGATCCGTTCGCACGCGCGCAAGGCAGCCGGCTGTACCGCACCGGCGACCTCGCCCGCCGCCGCGCCGACGGGACGATCGAATGCCTCGGCCGCGCCGACCTTCAGGTCAAGGTCCGCGGCTATCGCATCGAGCTCAAGGAGATCGAGGCTGCGCTTGGCGACCACGCAGGCGTGCGCGCCGGCATCGTCGAGCCGCGCCGCGACGCCAATGGCGATGTGAGGCTTATCGCCCATGTCATTGCCAGGGCCGGCAGCCAGATCAGCGCCAGCGAGCTGCGCGACTTCCTCAAGAGCCGGCTGCCTGTGCATGCGATCCCGTCGGCCTTCCTGTTCCTGGATCAGATTCCGCTCAATGCCCACGGCAAGCTCGATCGCTCCGCCCTGCCGGCGCCCGCGCAACAGGAGAGTGCGGCGACGGAAGCCGCCGTGCCAGCCCGCCGCTTCACCGAAAAGGTGCTGTCCGACATCTGGATCGATCTGCTGAAGGTCGAGAGCCTCGGCGTCACCGACAATTTCTTCGACCTCGGCGGCCATTCGCTGCTCGCGGGCCAAGCCATGGCGCGCGTGGCCCGTGCGCTCGGGGTCTCGCTGCCGATCAAGACCATCTTCGAGGCGCCGACGATCGAGGAGCTCGCCCGGCGGGTCGACGAGGCCGTGACCACGAAACCGCAAAAACCCGCGGCCGGCGTGCCACGCCTCGCCGACAGCGGACCGCCCACGCTGTCGATCGCGCAGGACCAGATGATGCGAATTGAGCAGAATCTGCCCGATCTGCCGCTGTTCAACCTGCCCTTCGCTTTCCACCTCGAAGGCCCGATCGATCCGCGCAGGCTGGCGCAGGCCATCGACGACATCGTGCGCCGCCACGAATCGTTACGCACGGCGTTCGGCTGGAATGGCGAGGAGCCGGTCAGCCGGATCGTCGCGCCCGCCGCGCTCGGTCCGGTTCTGACCGTCGAGACCATCGGCGACGGGCGGCCCCACAACAACAAGCGCCGCAAGGCCCTCGAGCTCAGGAAAATCGAGCTCCTGATCGCGCAGGAGACATATACTCCTGTCAACGCCGCCCGGGCGCCGCTGCTGCGGGCGCGGCTGCTGCGGCTGCACGCCGAGGATCACATCCTGCTGCTGACACTGCACCATGCCATCGCGGATGGCTGGTCGATCGGCATGCTGTTCGAGGAACTGTCCAACCGCTACGCCGCGCTGGCAGGCCATCCGTCGGCGCCCTTGCCGAAGATGCCGCTCGCGTTCTCCGACGTCGCACGCTGGCAGCGCTGGTGGTGCGGCACTGAGGCGGCCCGCCGCCAGGCCCTCGACTGGAGCGAGGCATTGCGCGGTTCAGCCCCCCTGTTTGACGGTGAGGCGCGGCCGGGCGCGTCGACCGGCCATCATCCCCTCAGCCTGGAGCGCGACCTAGTCGCCCGCCTCACCGCCTATGCGCGACAGCACAACGCCACGCTGTTCATGTGCCTGCTCACTGGCCTGAAGGCCCTGCTGCTGGCGCGGACCGGACGCACGGACATCTCGGTCGCGACCGCCATGGCCAATCGCGCCCAGCCGGACACCGAGGGGATCGTGGGCCCGTTCGAGAACACCGTGATCGTCCGCAGCCGAATCACGCCGGATCTGTCGTTCACGCAGGCCTTGGGCTGCGTGCGCCAAAGCGTGCTCGAGGCGCATGCCCGGCAGGAGCTGCCGTTCAACATCCTGGCCGACCATCTGGAGCAGGAGGGCATCGATCCGGCTTCGCTGCTCCAGGTCTATTTCACGCTGCAAAATCCGCTGCGCCAGCCGCTCGAGCTGCCTGATGTCGCAGTGCGATCGATCGGAAATGTTGCGCGCGAGGGCCAGCCGGTACTGCCGGTCGACCAGACCTGGCTGTCGCTGATGCTCAAGGAGCGCCTGACCGGGATTACAGGTTCGTGCAATTACAAGGGCGAGCTGCTCGACGGCGCCGTGGTCGGCGCCTGGATGGAGGATCTCGTTGCGCTGCTGAGGGCCGCTATCACGCAGCCCAATGCGCCACTCGACCGGCTGCTCGCCCGCCGGGCGGCTTGACCGGCTGTTAGTCCACGCCGAACGCGGGTTCACTCGCAAGAGCTGTGAATGACCAAGTTGCATCTTGATTCTTTGGCGCTTGCCGCGCAAGATTATTCCTGCGTTTTTGATTTGGACGATTATTTTCAACCGGGGGAGTGTCATTATGGGTTTCATCAAATTTACCAAGGGTACCTCGCTGAGCGACAAGGACCGCAAGGCCCTGCAAAAGCTTCTCTCTGACGAGAAGAAGAAGCTCCAGTCCGCTCTAAAGGACGTCGACACCAGCCTTTCGATGCTGGGCGGCAAGAAAGCCAAGAAGAAAAAGTAAGACTTGTCGGCCGGGACGCCGCACGAATCTTCAAGTTCATTTCCAAATTTAGGCCGCTCGCCTGTCGAGTTGGGGTCTCGCACAAGCTTGAACCTGTAAACCGGCCAGCAATCGACAAGAATTTGCCTGAGTGGACCGCTAGAAGCGGTCGGCTCAGTTGCTTCCTGTTTGGTTGATTCTTCGGTCAGGGCCGGATTTGGCCTCCGCCTGACGCTATGGGCCCAATTGATGGCAGACGACGAAATTGAACTGTTTGTCGGACTGATCGAGAGCATCGAGACGCCGGGCGCGGTCGAATCGTGCCGGCGGCTGCTCTCCGTCGATGAACGGATACGCGCCGACCGCTTCATGTTTGAGCGGCATCAGCGGCAATATATCTTCGCGCACGCGATGTTGCGCCTGGCGCTCTCGCACGCGGCCCCCGAGATCGAGCCGACCGACTGGTCGTTTTCGACCGGCCGCTACGGGCGGCCCTTTGTCGCGGCGCCCGCGACTTCGACGGCACTGCATTTCAGCCTGTCCCATGCCGACGGCTGCGTAGCTTGCGTCGTCTCGAAGCACGAGACCGTCGGCGTCGACGTCGAGACCGTGTCGCGGCGCGTCGCGCCACTCTCCACCGCGCTTCGCTTCTTTGCGCCGGAGGAGGTCGAGACGCTGCGCGGACTGCCGGAGCCCGCCGCGATCGAGCGCTTCTTCGACTATTGGACGCTGAAGGAAGCCTATCTGAAAGCCAGGGGTTTTGGGCTCAACCTGCCGCTCGACGCATTCGCGATGCAGGTGTCGCGAGAGGCGATCGAGATCAGCTTCAAGCCCGATATCTCCGACGATCCGGCAGGTTGGCACTTCTCGCTGTGCTCGCCCTCGCCCTCGCATCGCCTGGCGATCGCCGACGGCTCCGGTGCGGCCGGCGGCCTTCGCATCACCCGCAACGCCTGGCCGCTCCGGGAAGCGGCGGAATGATTCCGGCGCGGCTGCGCGTCTTTCCCGCGATCTCGCGCAACCGCGATCCCCAAAAATATGTCGGCGAGCTGATGCGGGTGGCGGAGTTCGCCGACCGCAACGGTTTCGAAGGCATTCTGCTGTTCGAAGGCAATGACGTCTTCGTCGAGCCCTGGGCGATGGCCCAGCACATCCTGGCCGCGACGACGCGATCTTCGCCGTTGATCGCCGTCAATCCGGTCTACATGCACCCGTTCACAGCGGCGAAGTTCGTGTCGTCCTTTGCGCAGCTCTACGGCCGCAAGGTCTATCTCAACATGATTACGGGCACCGCAATCAGCGACTTGGAGGGACTTGGCGACGAGCAACCGCATGCCGACCGCTATGTCCGGCTCGGCGAGTTCGTCGCACTGATGCGCGAGCTGCTCGCGAGCCAGCGCCCGGTCAATCTCGAGGGTCGGTTCTACCGCGCCAGCAATCTGCAACTCCGGCCGCGCTTGCCGACCGAGCTGATGCCGGAATTTTTGATCGCGGGGCAGTCGGAAGCGGCGCGGCGCGTCGCAGAGGAGACCGGCTGCATCAAGATGCAGATGCTCCCGCCCGACCTCGATCGCGGCCTCAACGCCCCCGGAATGAATTTTGGCATCTTCGCGCGCGAGAGCAGCGAGGAGGCGCGGCAGGCGGCGAAGGCCCGCTTCCGCGACAACCCTGATGACCGCGACCTGCTCGCGCTTACGGTGGAGAATTCAGATTCCGTCTGGAAGCGACGATTGTACGAAGGCCAGACCGGCGAGCTCCACGACAATGGCTATTGGCTCTTGCCGTTCCTCACCTTCCAGGCCGACTGCCCCTATCTCGTCGGCAGCCATGCCGAGATCGGCGCGAAGCTGAAGGAGTTTGCCGCGAAGGGCCTCACCACGATCATGCTCGACATGGTTGCGGACGAGACCGAGATGCAGCACGTCTGCAAGGCGTTGAGGGCGAGCGAACTATTCTAGGTCGGCACGCCCAGCGGGCTGAGCCGCGCCATCGGCTCGCTGCCTTCTGGCCGCCGCAGAAGCTGCATGACAAGACGCTTCAGGCGCACGAACTCGGGTTCGGTGACGAGATCCTGGCTCCGTGGCCGAGCAAACGGCGGCACGATGTCCTCGATCACCCGGCCAGGCCTTGCGCTCATCACGACGATGCGATCGGCGAGGAACAGCGCCTCGTCGATGTCGTGGGTGACGAACACCGTGGTGGTCGGGATCTTGCCCCAGATATCGAGCAGGACCTCCTGCATCATGCCGCGCGTCTGCGCGTCGAGCGCGCTGAAGGGCTCGTCCATCAGCAGCACCCGCGGCTGGTTGATCAACACCCGCGCAATCTCGACACGCTGCTGCATGCCGCCCGACAGCTGCGCCGGGTAAAATGCCTCGAAGCCGGACAGACCGACCAGCTTCAGGATTGCATCCGCCGCGCGATTGCGCTCGGCTTTTGCAAGGCCCCGCATCTTCGGGCCGAAGGCTACATTGTCCCGCACCCGTTTCCACGGAAACAACGTGTGCTGCTGAAACACCATGCCGCGGTCCGGGCTCGGCCCCACGACCGTCTGTCCGTCGACCGTGAGCCGGCCTGCCGTATTCGGCAGATGTCCGGCTAGCGCGCCGAGCAGCGTGGACTTGCCGCAGCCGGAAGGCCCAAGAACACAGACGAGTTCGCCCGGCGAGATCGAGACATCGAGCCCGCTCACCGCCTCGAACGCATCGATTCCCTCTCCGAGCGAGATCGAGACATCAGCGATGTCGATAAGGCCGACGCTTTGCGTGCCGATATCCGCAACCCGAATATTCATCGCACCACCTTCGGACTACGCCAGGGCATCGCGAGCCGTCCGGCCGTCGTCAACAGCCAGCTGGAGCCCATCCCGAGCAGGCCGATCACCAGCATGCCGACGATGATGTCGGCATAGTTCTGAAGCGTGTAGGCCTCCCAGGTGTAATAGCCGATGCCGAACTGGCCCGAGATCATCTCGGCGGTGACAAGGCAGAACCACGAGGTGCCCATGCCGATCGCAAGACCGGTGACGATGCTGGGCGCGGCGTCCGGCAGCACCACCTCCTTCAGGATCGCCAGCTCCCCGGCGCCAAGACTGCGCGCGGACGCGACCAGCCGGCGATCGACATTCGCAACACCGTGGACCGTGTTCAGCACAATCGGAAACAGCGCACCGATGAAGGTGATGTAGATCATCGACAGCTCGGACGACGGGAACATCAGGATCGACAGCGGTATCCACGCCACCGCCGGAATCGGCCGCAGCAATTCCAGCGGCGGCAGCAAGAGGTCACTCGCAGCGCGCGACCGGCCGATCGCAAAGCCGAGGACCACGCCGATCACCACCGCCGCCCCATAGCCCGCGAACACGCGCCAGAGGCTGCTGGTGATATGCGCCGCCAGCTTCGGCGAATGAAACAGGGCGACAGCGGATTCGACGACCTCGACCGGTGGCGGCACGTTGCGGAAGGTGACGATCCCCAGATTGAGATGCATCACTGATGCGACTTGCCACAGCGTGATGCAGGCCAGGATCGAAAGGCCGCGGACCACCCATCGGATGCCCGCAGGCCGCGCCGGTTGAGCGATCGCCATGGCCCTACCGGCTCGCGACCAAGGATTCGCGCGCAGCGGCGAAGTCGAGCACCGTCCCGCCATGCTGCTTCGACCAGCGCTCGGCCCCCTCCTTGAGCAGGAACGCATTCAGCTCACCGTTCTGGGAGCGCACGAACCACGCCTGGTTTGCGAACAGCTTGATGCCGCTTTCGCGATCCTGCGCATAGACGACGCGGGCGGTCTTGCCGTCCTTCTCGAGTCCGGCGAGCGCCTTCAGCGCGTTCTCGGGCGAGGCGTAGTGGCGCACATGCGGCTCATCCTTGACCCAGATCTGTGCCACGCGACTGAAGTCGCTGATCTCAGCGCCCGTCGCCGCATCCTTGGCGCGAAGCGGAAGCTGCGCATAGTTTTTCAGCCCGGCGTCATAGTCGCGGCCGGCCTGCGCCGCTGCAATGCGAATATACTTGTCGGTGACGAACTGGTTGATATCGAGATCGCTGTCCGCGCGCTTGAGCAGCTTCAGCGTCTTGATCGAGGTGGCGACCGCCTGGCGGTATTCCGGCTTCCAGGTGACATCGCGGGTCTGAAGACCGAGCGGACCGTGGAAGAGGTAGTCGACCTCCGCCTCGATGCCGGTCACCTTCGCGATCAGCTCGCTATATTTCTCCGGCTCCTCCGCGATCAGGCGATCCGCCTCGAGCGCAGCACGCAAATAGGCGACCACGATCTCCGGATATTTTTCGGCGTAGTCAGCGTCGACGAGTGAACCGTGGAATGTTGGTGCATTGGCCTGTGCACCGTCAAAGATCTTGCGCGCAAAGCCGCGCCACGGAAACAGCTCAGCGAACGGGACGAAGTCGGCATGTGCCTCGATCTTATTGGCCTGCAAGGCCGGCCCGGCGACTTCCGGTGCCTGCGTGATGATGTTGACGTCGGTCTGGGGATTCCAGCCCTTGGCCTCAATGGCGCGGAGCAGCATGCCGTGCGAGGTCGAGGCAAAGGGAACGGAGATGGTCTTGCCCTTGAGCTCATCGAGCGACTGCACCGGCGAGCTCGACGGCACCACGATTCCGTTGCCGCTGCCCTTGGTGCTGCCGGACAGCACGCTGATAAACAGGCTGCGACGCCCGGCCTTCTGGAACGCAACGCCGTTCAGCGAGCCCGGAAAATCCGCCATCGCGCCGAAATCGAGCTTGCCCGCGACCATCTCGTTGGTGAGCGGCGCGCCGCTCGTAAAATTCTTCCACTGGATGTCGTAGGTCACATCCTTGTACTTGCCGTCACGAGGCAGGAACTTCTCCAGCAGCTTGAGCTCGCGAATGAGCAGCCCGCCGGTCGCGCAGTTGATGGTCGTATCCTGCGTCCCGACCGCAACCCGGATCGTCTCCGCCCGCGACGGTCCGAACATGGCGACGGTCATGACCACGACGGCCGCACTGAGTCTCAAAGAGCTGAAATCGATCATCGAACTGTCCTCGGCAGGCCGGATCCATGCCGGCAGCGACGCGAACCGTCACTATCGAAGGCGCGACGCAGCGGTTGAAGCAATTACTTGCATCGCGAGCATAGAGCGCTGGCGTCATGATTCCGTCGCGCGCCGGCGCAAAGGATTTTCTCAGGACCATGCAATCGACAGAGGAATCGTTTCGTCTCCGTTCGGCGCGCATATCAAGCTTTGCTATGTGATTTGGAACGATCGCAAAGAGATGGACATCGCACCATCTCCGCACTTACCTGTTTGCAAGACCTCGTTGAGCTCAGGATTGGGATGACCATTCTCAAGGAAGCTGCCGTGACCGAGCCTGCCGCTTTTGCCCAGCGGCCACATGCAGGCGTGCGGTTCGACTGGCCCGGCCGCGAGAAGTCGCGGCGGTCCCGCAGCGCACGTACGACGACCACAAGCTCGGCGCTGTTCATGAGCGAGACGATCGACGGCTTGAATGCCGGCGCGCATTTCCTCGATCGCTTGTCCGCGCCGGAACAGGCGCGCGTGCATGCGGCCGGCCGCACGATCACGGTGCCGCAGGGCGAGATGGTGTTCAGCCAAGGCGACGGCCACGACGGCATCTTCATCATCCGCCGCGGCCAGGTGCGGGTCTACTACACGGCACCGTCAGGCCGCGAGATCACGCTCGCCTATTGGACGCCGGGACATTTCATCGGCGGTCCGGAGATCTCCGGTGGCGGCATTCACATGTGGTCGGGCATCGCCATCGAGGCCTGTGAGATCGCGGCGCTGTCGGGCCCGGCGCTCGAGAAGCTTCTGACCGGCATGCCGCAATTCGCACTGGCGCTGATCGACGGCCTCATCGCCAAGGGCAAATGCTATTCCTCGATGGCACAGATCCTCGGCACGCGATCGGTGATCGAGCGGCTGGCGCAGCTCCTGCTCACCTTGTCGGAGCTGCACGGCATTGCCGATGGCGACACCGTCGTCATCAACCGCAAGATCACCCATGACCAGATCGCGGCCATGGTCGGCTCGACCCGGCAATGGGTCACGATGATGCTCAAGCGCTTCCAGAACCGCCGCATCATCGCCATCGATGGCAGCTCCATCCGGATCAGGCGGATCGACCTGCTCGAGCAGATCCTGTTCAAGGATTAGGGCGAGACAATCACCGCGCCTCTTCGAATCCTGCCAGCACTGAAGTCAGGTTCGCACCCAGAATATCCGAGAGATAACCGCCTTCCTGCACGAACACGGTCGGCAGGCCCATCTTCGCGATGGCCTGGCCGATGCGGCGGAAGCCGGGCGTGGTGACGGCGAGGCCCTTCAAGGGATCGTGCTCCGAGGCGTCGAGGCCGAGCGCGATCACGAGCGCGCCGGGCGCGAAGGCTTCGATCGCCTTGCACGCGACATCCATCGCCTGGATGTAGCCGTCATCGCCGGTGCCGATCGCCAGCGGAATGTTGAGATTGGTGCCGAGGCCTGGACCTTCGCCGTGCTCGTGCGCATAGCCCCACACATAGGGATAATACGCGATCGGATCGGCGTGGATCGAGACCGTGTAGACGTCCGGCCGCGCGTAGAAGATGCCTTGCGTGCCGTTGCCGTGGTGGACGTCGACGTCGAGAATGACGACACGCTCGTGCTTGAGCCGCAGATGGGCCGCGGCAATCGCGCTGTTATTGAGGAAGCAGAAGCCGCCGGCCATGTCGCGATAGGCGTGATGGCCGGGCGGACGGCAGAGGGCGTAGGTCGCGTCCTCGCCGTCCATCACCATCTGCGCCGCCGTGACCGCGACGTCGGTCGCGGCGCAGGCCGCGTCCCAGGTGCCCGGGCCGATCGGCGCCGCGGTGTCGGCGGTGTGCCAGCCGAGCTTGCCGACAATGTGGGTGGGATAGGTCGCGGCATGTCGCACGGGATGGATGTTGCCGATCATCTCCGGGCCGGAATCGCCGAGTGCTTTCCAGGCGTCCCAGGCTTCACTCAGGAACGACAGATATTCGGGGCTGTGAATGCGCGCGCGCGGGCCCTGGCCGAATGTCGTCTGCTCGACCAGTTGATGCTTGCCGTCCTTCAGGCCCTTGAGCAGGCGGTCTGCGCGCTCAGGCTGCTCGGTGGTGCGCTTGACGACACCGCGAACCAGGAAGAATTGCGGATCGTGGCTGCGGTGCAGTTCGGTATGGACGGCTTTCACTCGATACTCCGTGGTCGCATTGACGATGCCCGCAGATGTCTAAATCCCTGCGGCGGCCAGATGCAAGCAAGAAGAATGCCGTCTTCACGGCACGGCCCTGCGCCAACGACAGATCGCGTCTGATGCTCAGCAGCGCTCGCGCTGGAGACAGTGCTCGCGGCCCTGCTGGTCGGTGCGGAAGGATTCGATAAAGCCGCCCTGACGCTGGGTGACGAAGACGGTTTTGCCGTCGCTGCCGCCGAAGGCGAGATTGGTCGGCTCCTTGGCCCTTAGCGCGATCTCGCGCTCGACCGCCCCGTTGGGCTTCATCAGCGCGATCGTCCCCTTGAGGATGCGCGCGACGTAGAGGCGGCCGGTGATATCGGTACGCAGGCCGTCGATGGTGTCGGGCTGGAATGCCTTGACGAGCTTCGCGTCGGTGAGCGCGTTGCCGCGGATGGCGTAGGACCAGACCTGGCCGTTGCTGGATTCACCGACGTAGAGCGTGTTGCCGTCGGGGCTGAGATCGATGCCGTTGGTGGTGCCCATCGCCCGCGGCGCCGACATAACCTGTCCCTGCACCGTGCCATCGGCGGCTTTCGCAATGCGCCAGACGTGGCCTTCGCGACCTTTCCAGTTCGGATCGGTCGCATAGATCGTGCCGTCGCGGGCGATGGTGATGTCGTTGGGCTGGTTCATCTCGTCGGAGTGAAACCAGACGCCGGGCTCGGCGCTACCCTTCGGGATCGCAAAAATGTTGTGCTTCTTGTAGTCGGCGATGAACATCGTGCCGTTGCGATCGAAGCGGATGGCGTTGCCGACGCTGCCCTCGGGAAGCGCCGTGAAGGCCTCCGACGCCGTGCCACCTGCGGGCAATCGGCCGATGGTGCCGGGCTTGCCGAAATTGACGACGAAGAGGTTGCCATCGAGATCGGCGGCAGGCCCTTCGATGCCGAACGTATATTCGCTGGCCGGCGTCACCTGCACGCTTTCGAACAGCTTCGTCTCGGCCGCGACGAGCGGCGTGGCGACGACGAGCAGGATGCTACTGCACAGGCACCAGAAATTCCTGCCGGATGAAATAGCCATCGTCGTCGCTGCACTCGCCATTCAAGTAAGGATCGGCCGGCCGGAAGAATCGACTGAAGCCCGGTTTGTCTACAGCGTTCCTTTGTGTCACGACAACGACCTTGGCGGCCGGTATTTCGCCGCATTCCTTGTTCGCCTTGCCATAAAACTTGCGCTGCGGCAGGCCGAGCTTGATGCGCATCGGCGTTCCCGGAACCATCTTGGCAACGAGCTGATCCGCAGTCGTGAGCAGAGCCGCATAACCGGGCTCGGTCTTGGGCAGGCTCTCGCCGCCCGGCGGCATCAGCTTCTCCGCGCCAATGCCGCGCAGCCGCGTGCGCAGCTTGCCGGACTCCGGATCGCCCGGATAGATCCAGCCATCCTGCGACAACATGAAACGGAGCACGGTCGCGTCCTTATCGGCGTCCGACTGCCCCGCCTTCAGACCGAAATCGGAGTGACAGCCGACGCAGTGCTTTTCGACGAGGTTTTTGCGCAGCGTGGCGAGCCGGACCTTGTTTTGCGGATCCCTGGCGACGAAGGCAGCGAGCTGGTCGATCAGCGCCTGGCTGCGCGTGTCGCAGGGCAGCGGCGGCGGCGGATCGCCCGCGGCGCGATCGATGCGGATGATCGTCTGGTTCTTGTCCTCGACCAGCCAGATCGCACCGTCCTCTGCGACCGTGATGCCGACCGGCGCGCCTTGCGGCCGCGCACCATTGACGCGGTGCCAGCCGGCGATCAACTCCTCGAACGACGCGGCGGCGACATCTCCGGCGTCGGTCTGAAAATTGTGAGTCGGATCGGCCGCACAACTGACGTGGTAGCGCACCGGCGCCGGCGCGGGTTTTGGAAAACCGTGGTCGTCGACGTCGTAGATCAGCACGCGGCTGCCGGTCGGGCGATAACCGTGCAGGCCGACCAGCAGCTTGCCTTCGAGCTCCGGAAATTTGGCGCCGTGATAATACAACATCGCGAGCGGCGCACCGTGGGGCGGCAGCAGCGAGAACGGCTGCTTGTAAAGCGCGTTCGCCGTGCAAAGCGATTTATAGACGCCGGATTGCAGCACGCGCTTGAACTCGGGACTCGGCGTCGACAGATCATAACAATAAGGCCAGCCGTAGTGCCTGCCCCGCTCGATCGCGTTGATCTCCTCGTTCGGCTCGAAGATGTCGGGCAGATCGCGGCCGTTTTCGCCTTGCAGGAACGCGTAGCCGGCGTCGGGAAAGTTCGGGTGCAGCGCCAGCGCCATCGAGTTGCGCAGGCCCCGCGCGTAGACCGTATGCGGCGGATCGGGATCATTCGGCTTCAACGCCGGGAAGACGCCCCCCGACGGCGGCGTGAACAGCCAGATCGCAGCCATGGCGGAAGAACCTTCAGCCGCCGCGCAAGGTCTCGTGATCGGCGCCGGCGTGATGCAATCGTCGCTGTGGGCGCCGACATTGACGAACAGCCGCCCGTTGCGATCGAACACGAACTGCTTGAGGGGGTGCGCGCTCTCGTCGAGCTTCGTGCCGTCAGGCAGCGTGATGCGGCGGCCCGGCATGTGACGAATGATGGTCTCGACCGTGCCGCGCGGATCGTCCGCGAGCGGATCGAGGCGGAAGATGGTCTCGGCGGTCGAGGCGTAGAGCTTCTTGTCCGGACCGATCACGAGGCCGAACGGATATTCGACCCCGGTCAGGAGCTCCTTGAAGCGCTGCCCCTGGGCAGCGTGCGGGTCGAGCAGCAGCAGCCGGCCATCGGCATGACCCCAACCGCCCATGTCGGCGACCACGAACAGGTCCCGGCCGGGCACCTGGATGATCGACCGCGGAAATTTCAGATGGTCCTCTTCGCTGGCGACGAGGCCGGCGCAAAAGCCGGCCTTCATATCGATCTGGACCTTGGGAAAGGCGAGATCGCCGCTGCCGCAGGTCTCCGTTCCCACCGCGTAGCCGCTTTTCCTCACGGGGTCGGACGCAGCCAGTGAGCCAAAGCCGTGCAGGACTGCCGCAAAGGCGACGACACCTACGCACAAGCTTCGGCGTCCAACCTGGAATGTGAGATGATTCACTGGGCCTCCCGGACGTTCGGTCGAAGGTTGTTCCATGCCCGCCAGGCGCCGTCCAGTTGAACATCACCCGCCTGTGATCAAACCCGCAAGGCGCGTGGTGCCGACCAATCTCCGTAGATTCCCTTACCGGGCTTGGCCCGAATATTTTTCGTTCTGTTCGGGTGGTATCGATATGCCGTCCAAATCGCTTTCCAGAGGAGGCGTGCATGGTTCAGATGTATTTCCACTGCTCGAATGCCGAAGGCACGCTGATCGATCGTTACGGCACGGCAGTCGCCAACCTGACCGAGGCGCGCGACCGCGCCGCCCAGATCATGCGCGCGATGATCGAGACGCCCGGCGCCGAGGATTGGCGTGATTGGGTGATCCATATCAGCGACGACGACGGCGAGGAGATTTTCGATCTTCCCTTCACCGCCATGCTCGGCAAGCCGCACTGAGGTGATGCCATGCTGCTCGCGTCATTGACTCTGCTCCGCCAGCCCCTCACCTTCGTCGCCACCAAATGGCAGAAGCTGGTGCGGATCGCAGGCAACCCCTACCGCCCCGAGCTCTACTACATGCGCGGCCCTGGCCCAAAATGGCACGCCAAATATCAGGCCAGCCGGCTGAACCGCGAGCTCTGAGCGCAGCCCGCTCCTTCTCGCCTACTTCCCCGTAAACTTCGCCTTGCGCTTCTCGACGAAGGCCTTGGGGCCTTCGATAGCGTCGGCGCTTGTGCGGATGATGGCCTGAAGTTCGATCTCACGGCGGAACTGCGCCTCGTAGCTGGTGTGCTCGCTCTCCTCGACCAGTGCGCGCGTCGCGACCGGCAAGCGCGCCGAGCGGACCGGCGTCATTGCGTTCGGGCTCTCCGGCTCGTCGAGCGTCAATATCCCGACGGCGCCAACCCGCGCCTGTTTCACACCTGCCATGTCGTTCCTCCCGGTGGATGTTCTCGTTGAAGGCGATGTGCCATTGTCAGCGCGCGCGAAGCAACGATAACCGAAGACACAAAACGACTCATGCCTCATCAGTTCAGCCTCAACCAAACCGTCCGCAAGCCCGCCGTCACCTCCAAGGGCGGCATTGTCGCCTCGCAATCGCGGCGGGCGGCCGAGGTGGGAGCGCAGGTGCTGGCAGCGGGCGGCGACTGCGTCGACGCGATCGTGGCGACCACCTTTGCGCTGAATGTTCTGGAGCCCTGGAACAGCGGCATCGGCGGCGGGGGCGCGATGGTGCTCTACCGCGCCAAGGAAAATCGCTACGAGGTGATCGACTATGGCATGTGCGCACCGCAAAGCCTGCGTGCGGCCGATTATCCCATCACCGGAGAACGCGCCGCTTCCGACCTGTTTCCGTGGCCGCGGGTGAAGGACGACCGCAACGTTCACGGCCCCGGCGCGATCGCCGTGCCAGGTGTCGTCGCCGGCATGGAGGAGGCGCACCGTCGACACGCCCGGATGACGTGGAAAGACCTGGTCGCTCCGGCTGCGGCGCTCGCCGGCGAGGGCCTGCTGGCCGACTGGTGGACCGCGCTGACGATCGCGGGCTCGGCGGCAGATCTTCGGCGCTATCCCGCGAGCGCGGCAATGTTTTTGCAGGACGGCCTGCCCCCGAGCCCGCCCTGGAGCATCGAGGCTGAGATCCGGCTACCGCAGCACAATCTAAAGGCGACGCTGTTGCACCTCGCCGAAGCCGGACCGCGCGACTTCTATCAGGGCGATCTCGCCAAGAGCATCGCGTCCGACATCAGGGCCGATGGCGGCTCGCTGTCGGTCGAGGATCTCGCCGCGTTCCGCGCACATCTGCGCGAGCCGCTAGCGATCCCCTATCGCGGCGGCAAGGTGCTTGCGACGCCCGAACTCACCGCCGGGCCAACCATGGCGCATGCGCTGCGCCTGCTGCAGCAAGGTCTGAAGCCGGCCGGCACGCCAGATGCGGCCGCCTATGTCGAATATGCGCTCGCCTTGCAGGCAGCCTATCGCGAGCGGCTCAAGGACATGGGCGATGCCGACGGCAAGCGCGCGCTCGGCGCCGAATATCTGGCGCCGGCCTGCACCACGCATTTCTCCGTGGTGGACCGAGACGGCAACATTGCCGCGGTGACGCAGACGCTGCTCTCGTCCTTTGGCTCGAAATATGTGACGCCGCACACCGGTATTCCCATGAACAACGGCATCATGTGGTTCGATCCGACGCCTGCTACCACCAACTCGCTCGCCCCCGGCAAGCGCTGCCTCACCAACTACACACCTGTTATTGCCGAGACCAAGGACGGCAAGCGCCTCGCAGTTGGCGCTTCCGGCGGCCGCCGCATCCTGCCTTCGGTGATGCAGCTCGTGTCCTTTGCGATGGATTTCGACATGGACCTCGATGCCGCCATCCATCAGCCCCGCATCGATTGTAGCGAAGGCGCGCTCGTGCTCGGCGACACGCGGCTGCCTGCGGATGTACGCAAGGCGCTTGCCGCACGCTTCGACTACAAGGAAGCGCCGGTGCAGACCCTGCCGATGAAGTTCGCCTGCCCGAGCGTTGTGATGCGCGACGGCGACATCAATTCCGGCGCAGTCGAGATCTTCCAGCCCTGGGCCGATGCGGTGGCGGAAAGCTAGATCCCCAGCCGGTCGCGCACGCGGCCCGTGATCACCGCAGTCGTCACCCCGACCGGCCAGAACGCGTGCATCGGGATCGGCTTGATCCCGGTGACGGGCATATCGATCTCGGCCTTGGCTCCGCCGATCAAACGGCGTGCGAGCTGCGCGCCCATCGCGGTCGAGAGCGCGACGCCGCGACCGTTGCAGCCGAGCGAGATCAGGATGTTCTCCGCAGGTTCATGCACATGCGGATAATGATCTTTGGTGATCGCGAGCCGGCTGTTCCAGCCATGGGTCCAGGCCACGCCCTTGAGCTGTGGCCAGAGCCGCTCGGCGTAGCGGACGAGATAGGCGACGTCGTTCGGCGAATTGATCCAGCGCATCGGTCCGCGGCCGCCCATCAAGAGGCGGTTCTGCTGATCGATGCGGTAATACACCGTGATGTGGCCGCTCTCGTAGAGGACGGGACGCGTCGGCATGATCGAGCGCGCGACATCGTCCGAAAGGGGCGCGGTGGCTGCGATCGAAGAGAATACCGGCACGATGGTGCGGCGAAGTGCGGGCCAGAGATCGTCAGTGAAACCGTTTGTGGCGAGCAATATCTTATCAGCATGCACGACCGCGCGCGGCGTCTCGATGCGCCAGCGGCTGCCGTCGCGCCGGAGTGATAGCGCCGGCGTCTCGCCATAAACCTTCGCGCCGGCGGAGATCGCGGCGCGCGCGAGGCCTCGGGCGTAGCTGAGCGGATGCAGGTCGCCACCGCGGGTGTCGAGCATGGCGCCGATGTAGCGATCCGTGCCGGTCATCTCGCGCAGCTGCTCGCGGTTCAGATACGACACCGGCATGCCGCGGCGGATGCATTGCTGTGCGGTCTTCTCGATCGCGGCGGCGCTGGCCTCATTATAGGCCGCGCGCAGCGTGCCGTTCTGCCGCGCCTCGCAGGGGATCTGGTAGCGCCGGATCAAATCGTGCGTGAAGTTCGTCGTGCCATAGGCAAACTCGATCATGCGGCGGCCAAGCTCCGCGCCGAAATCCGCCTCGATCTGATCGGGATCGTGCTTCAATCCCGGATTGGTGTGGCCGCCATTGTTGCCCGACGCGCCCCAACCCGGCTCCTGCGCCTCCAGCACCAGCGCCCCGACCCCCTGCTCCGCCAGATGCAGCGCCGTGGACAGCCCCGTATAGCCGCCGCCGACGATCGCGACGGAGACGGTCTTGTCCGCGTCGAGCGGCGGCGTGGCCACCGGCGCGACAGCGGTGTCCGCATAGAGCGAGGGCGGCAGAGGCAGGCGCGTAGTCATGGCGAAATCCGGTCAGAGCGGATGCAGGACGCGGCGCAAAAAGTCCTGCGTGCGCGAATGCTGGGGTTGGTTCAGCAGTGTTTTGGCCGGCCCCTGCTCGACGATGACGCCGCCATCGATGAACAGCACGCGATCGGCGACGTCGCGGGCAAAGCCCATCTCGTGGGTAACGACGACCATGGTCATGCCGTCGTCGGCGAGCTTGCGCATCACACCGAGGACGTCGCCGACGAGCTCCGGATCGAGCGCCGAGGTCGGCTCGTCGAACAGGATCGCCTTCGGCTGCATCGCCAGGGCCCGCGCAATCGCGACGCGCTGCTGCTGGCCGCCGGAAAGCTGCGGCGGATGCGCGTCGGCTTTCTCGGCCAGGCCCACTTGCGCAAGCAGTGCGCGGCCGCGCTCGAGCACCTGGACACGCGGCTCCCTCTTCACGAAGAGTGGCCCCTCGACAACGTTTTCGAGCACCGTCCGATGCGGGAACAGGTTGAAGCGCTGGAACACCATCGAGACCTGGGTGCGGACTTTCACGATCGAGGCCGCATCGCGGTCGACCTTCAGGCCCTCGATGTTGATCTCACCACGATCGTAGCTTTCAAGTCCGTTGATACAGCGCAAAATGGTGGACTTGCCCGAACCTGAGGGACCGATGATGCAGACCACCTCGCCCTTCTCAACGTTCGCGGTGATGCCCTTGAGCACCTCGTTCTGGCCAAAGCTCTTGTGGACGTCGGTGAGCTCGATCATTTCTTGCCCGCCCGCTTCTCGAAGTGGCGAACCAGCAGGATCAGCGGAATGCTCATGGTGAGGTACATCAGCGCCACCATCGTGAACACGTTGGTGTTCTTGAAGGTTGATGACGCAATCAGCTTGCCCTGAAGCGCGAGCTCGGCGACCGTGATGGTCGACGCCTGCGAGGAATCCTTCAGCATCATGATCATGACGTTGCCGTAAGGTGGCAGCACGATGCGCACTGCCTGCGGCAGCACCACGCGGCGCATGGTCACCCACCAGCCCATCCCGATCGACTGGGCCGCCTCGATCTGTCCCTTGTCGATCGCCTCGATGCCGGCGCGGAAGTTTTCGGCCTGATAGGCCGAATAAGCGATGCCGAGCCCGAGGATCGCGGCCTGCAACGCGCTGAGCGTGACGCCGAGATCGGGCATCACGAAGTAGAGATAGAACAGCAGCACGATGATCGGGATGCCGCGGATCACGTTGATCAGGCTGGCGCTGAGCATCGACAGCACCTTGATGCCGGAGACCCGCATCATCGCCCAGATCAGGCCGAGCACCGTCGAGAGCAGCAGCGAGCCGATGGTGACGACGATCGTCAGCGCGACGCCGCTCATCAGGATCGGGAAGAACTCGACGGCGTCGTGCCAGAAGCCTCTCATCGGGCAACCTTCGATGGACCTTTCATCAGCCCTGTGCCTTCAGGCCCCATTTACCGAGAATCTTGTCGATGGTGCCGTTGGCCTTGAGCTTCGCCAGCGACGCGTTGATCTTGCCGAGCAGCGCGGCTTCGCCCTTGCGCACGCCGATGCCGACCGAGCCGACGGTAACGGGCTTGTAGCCGTCGACGAGACGCACCTCGGGGAAGCCGCCCTGCTTCAAATTGTAAGCGAGGATCGGATAATCGGCGTAGCCGGCCTTGAGGCGCCCGGTGTTCACGTCGCGCAGGATGTCGGGGATGGTGTCGTAGGCCTTGACGTCGGCGAACAGGCCGGACTTCTTCAGCGCGTCGACGAAGGCGGTGCCGACCTGGGCGCCAACCGTCTCGCCCTTCAGATCGTCCTGTGTGGCATAGGCCTTGGTGTCGGCCTTCGGCACCACCAGGCCTTCGCCATAGGTGTAGATCGGGTCGGAGAAGTCGACGACCTCCTTGCGCGGCGCGGTGATGAACATCGCAGCCGCGATGATGTCGATCTTGCTCGAGGTCAGCGACGGGATCAGCGCCGAGAACTGCATCGGCTCGATCTGCACGCTGAGGCCGGCATCCTTGCCGATCTCGGTGATGAGATCGACCATGATGCCCTGGATGGTGTTGGTCTTGGTGTCGAGGAAGGTGAAGGGAATGCCCGTCGGCGTCGAGCCGACCTTCAGCACCTGCTGCGCCGAAGCCGGCGCGATGGCCGCAAGTGCGAGCGCCGCGACCGCGGCCAGACCAAAACGCTTCATCGCATCCCCCTTTGGGCCGGGCCGATGCGGCGCTCGCAAATGTCGTCATCGCAGACATTGCGGGCCGAGCCGTTTCGGCCTATTTTCACTAATATGAAAATTGGGCCACACTTTCGCCCGCGATGCAAGCGGTTTTCATGCACATGAAGGAAGCGGTTTGACGTGAGCGGTGGCAAAAGAATGCGCAAACCGGCCGCCGCAAAGCCGGTGAAGAAGGCCAAGGCTATCGCGAAGCCCGCGGAGCCTGCAATGGACGTTGCTGTCGGTCGCCGCATTCGCGATCTCCGGCGCGTCAGGCAATTCTCGCTCGAGACGGTCGCGGCGCGCACGGAGCTGTCGATCGGCTTCCTCAGCCAGATCGAGCGCGGCCTGTCGTCGCCGTCGCTGCGCGTGCTGGCCACGCTCGCCGACGTGCTCGGCGTTGGCATCGCCGCGCTGTTCGGCGCAAGCCCGAGCGCCGACGGCACATCCGATCAGGTGGTGACGCGCGGATCGCAGCGGCCCGAACTCAAACTCTGGCGCACCGGCGTCTCAAAACAATTGCTGAGCCCTGCGAGTGCCGACAACAAGCTCAATCTGTTCCTGGTGCATCTGGAGCCCGGCGGCTCTACCGGCGACGAGCTCTACACCCATGACGGCGAAGAGGCCGGCCTGGTGCTCGAAGGCGAGATGATGCTGACGGTGGACAGCGAGACGTGGTCGCTGAAGACAGGCGACAGCTTTCGGTTCGCGAGCCGCCGGCCACACCGGTTTTCCAATCCGGCGCAGGATGCGAAGGCCGTGGTGCTGTGGGTGAATTGCGTAACGGGCGCAGGGTAGCTCCGTGCTCACTACCACCGCGCACGGAGAAGATAAGAAGAACCGCAGCGTCTCCACATCGTCATTGCGAGCGAAGCGAAGCAATCCAGAGTCTTTCCGCGGAGGCAGTCTGGATTGCTTCGTCGCAAGGGCTCCTCGCAATGACGAGGGGATAGAGTCTTATCCAAACCTGTGCGCGTACCGGTCCACCGTCAGGGCACTCACATCGACGTCCGGCTTCTTGCCCGACAACATGTCCGCGAGCACGCGCCCGGAGCCGCAGGACATGGTCCAGCCGAGCGTGCCGTGGCCGGTGTTGAGATGGAGATTGCTGTAACGCGTCGGGCCGATCACGGGCGGGCCGTCCGGCGTCATCGGACGCAGGCCGCTCCAGAACGTCGCCTTGGAGAGATCGCCGCCGCGCGGGAACAGATCGGTCAGGGAGTGATCGAGCGTGGCGCGCCGCGCATCATAGAGCTTGGTCGAGAAGCCGGAGATCTCGGCGGTGCCGCCGACGCGGATGCGATTGCCGAGGCGCGTGATCGCGACCTTGTAGCTCTCGTCCATCACGGTCGATTCCGGCGCGCCGGAGGCGTCCTTGATCGGCACCGTGATCGAATAGCCCTTCACCGGATAGACCGGCAGCGAAATGCCGAGCGGCGCAACGAGCCGCGACGACCAGCTTCCGAGCGCAAGGACGTAAGCGTCGGCCTGCAGCATCCCGGCGCTGGTCGCGACACCGCTGAGGCGCGTGCCATCGGTGACGATCCGATCAATGCCGGTATTGAACATGAATCGCACGCCGAGCGCTTCGGCATGCTTGGCCAGCGCCTGCGTGAACATGTGGCAGTCGCCGGTCTCGTCCTGCGGCAGACGAAGCCCGCCGGCGAACTTCTCCTTGACGCCGGCAAGCGCCGGCTCGACCGCGATGCAGCCCTCGCGGCTCAACACTTCGTAAGGCACGCCATATTGCTTGAGCACGGCGATGTCTTCGCCGGTGCCGTCGAGCTGCGCCTGGTAGCGGAACAGCTGCAGCGTGCCCCGCGTGCGCTCGTCATATTGAATGCCGATGTCGCGGCGCAGATCGCGCAGGCAGTCGCGGCTGTATTCAGCGATCGGGATCATCCGGCTCTTGTTGACCGCATAGCGCGCGCTGGTGCAGTTGCGCAGCATCTTGAGCAGCCAGACCCACATCACGGGGTCGAGCTTCGGCCGGACCACCAGCGGGCCGTGCTTCATCAGGAGCCATTTGACCGCCTTCACCGGCACGCCGGGGCCGGCCCACGGCGAGGAATAGCCGGGCGACACTTCGCCGGCATTGGCAAAAGAGGTCTCCAGCGCCGGTTCGGGCTGACGGTCGACGACCGTCACCTCGTGACCGGCACGCGCGAGGTAGTAGGCAGAGGTGACACCGATGACACCGCTGCCGAGGATCAGAACTTTCACGCTTCGTCAAACTCCCGCGGCATCACGTTCGCCGCTGCAAGAAGAAACTCCGTGAACCGCGGGAGCAATTATCAGGCCACCCGCTTGATGGCATCGCCCAGGATCGACACGATGTCGTCGATATGGCTCTTCTCGACGATGAGCGGCGGCGACAGCGCGAAGGAGTCGCCGCTCATGCGGAAGTAGAGCCCGCGATTGAAGCAGTCGACCATGACGTCGTAGCCGCGCGCACCGACCGTTCCGTCACGCGACGACAGCTCGACCGCGCCCATCAGGCCGCAATTGCGGATGTCGACGACATTCGGCAGGCCTTTGAGCGAGTGCAGCGCATCGCGCCAATATTCGGCGATCGACGCACCGCGCGTGAGCAGGCCCTCGTCCTTGTAGATGTCGAGCGTGGCGATACCCGCGGCACAGGCGGTCGGATGCGCGGAATAAGTGTAGCCGTGGAACAGCTCCATCTGGTTCTCCGGACCGACCATCATGCCATCGTGAATCTTGCGGCTGGCGAACACCGCGCCGCAGGGGATGGTGCCGTTGGTGATGCCCTTCGCCGTCGTCATCATATCAGGCGTGACGCCGAAGAAGTCGGCGGCGAACGGCGTGCCGAGGCGGCCGAAGCCGGTGATGACTTCGTCGAAGATCAGGAGGATGCCGTGCTTGTCGCAGATCGCGCGCAGGCGCTGCAGATAGCCCTTCGGCGGCGGCAGCACCGCGGTCGAACCCGGCACCGGCTCGACGATGACGGCAGCGATGGTCTCGGCACCATGCAAGGCCACCAGACGCTCGAGATCATCAGCAAGCTCCGCGCCGTGCTCCGGCTGGTCCTTGGCGAAGGCGTTACGGCCGAGATCGTGGGTGTGGCGGATGTGATCGACGCCAGGCAGCAGCGTGGCGAAGGCGCGGCGGTTGGCGACCATGCCGCCCACCGACGTGCCGCCGAAGCCGACGCCGTGATAACCGCGCTCGCGGCCGATCAGGCGGGTGCGGCTCGACTGGCCGTTGGCGCGATGATAGGCGAGCGCGATCTTCAGCGCGGTGTCGACCGATTCAGAGCCGGAGTTGGTGAAGAAGATGCGATCGAGGCCCTTGGGCGCGATCTCGGCGAGGCGCTCGGCGAAGTCGAACGCCAGCGGATGGCCCATCTGGAATGACGGCGCGAAGTCCAGCGTCATCAGCTGCCGCTCGACTGCGGCGGCGATCTGCTTGCGGCCGTGGCCGGCGTTGACGCACCAGAGGCCGGCGGAGCCGTCGATCACCTTGCGGCCGTCGACGGTGGTGTAATGCATGCCCTCGGCCGAGGAGAACAGGCGCGGCGCCTTCTTGAACTGACGGTTGGCCGTGAACGGCATCCAGAACGAGTCGGTCTTGATAGTGTTCGGAATCTGATGAAGGGTCACGGGCCACGCTCCTTTGCTGACGGCACAGCAGAGGCACGGCTTCCAAAGCGCAACAAGTCCTTTTCTGACGGCCTGCAAACCATTGATTTAACTGGGGCTGCCGGTCCATATTTGCGCGATCCGCAACACCTGCAACAGGGATTTGGGCATGAGCGTCGACATCGGTGGACGGCTGCGATTCATCCGGGCGCGCCACAAGCTGTCGCAGCGGGAGCTCGCCAAGCGCGCCGGCGTCACCAATTCGACGATTTCGCTGATCGAATCCAACCAGATGAACCCGTCGGTCGGCGCGCTCAAGCGCATCCTCGACGGCATCCCGATGGGGCTCGCCGAGTTCTTCGCGCTGGAGCCGGAGAGTCGTCGCAAGATCTTCTACCGCTCGGAAGAGCTGACCGAGGTCGGTAAGAAGCCGATCTCGTATCGGCAAGTCGGCGACAATCTGTTCGGCCGCAGCCTGCAGATATTGAAGGAGCGCTACGAGCCCGGCAGCGATACCGGGCGCGTGCATCTTGTTCACGACGGCGAGGAAGGCGGCATCGTGATTTCGGGCAAGCTCGAAGTAACTGTTGAGGATGAACGCCGCATCCTCAATCCGGGCGATGCCTATTATTTCGAGAGCCGCCGTCCGCATCGCTTCCGCTGCGTCGGCGGCAAGCCGTGCGAAGTGATCTCGGCCTGCACGCCACCGACGTTTTGAGCCGGCGGCAGGCCGAAAGCCTCAAAGCTACGTCAGCAGCTCCTCGATCCGGATTGGGAAGCGGCGCACCCGCACGCCGGTCGCATGCCAGACCGCGTTCGCCACGGCGCCGGCGCTGCCGGTGATGCCGATCTCGCCGACGCCCTTGATGCCGAGCGCATTGACGTGCGGATCGTACTCGTCGACCGTGATCACATCGAGCGGCGGCACATCGGCATTCACCGGGATGTGGTACTCGCCGAGATTGGCGTTCATGATCCTTCCGCTACGGCGGTCGGTGATGGCCTCTTCGTGCAGCGCAAAGGACATGCCCCAGATCATGCCGCCGAACAGCTGGCTCTTCACCAGATGCGGATTGACGATGCGCCCCGCGGCGAAGGCGCCGACCATGCGGGTGACGCGGATCTGCCCGAGCTCGGGATCGACCTTCACCTCCGCAAACACCGCGCCATGGGCATGCATCGCATACTCCTCCATCGCCGCCGGATTCGGCGCACCTGTGCCGCGGGCCTCGACCTCGGCGACGCCGGCACGGGCCAGGATCTCGGTGTAGCTCTCGCTGCGGTTCTCGTCGTCGCGCCGGATCAACCGGCCGTCGCGCGCGATCACGCCGGCATTGCCGGCGCCAAACAGCGGCGAGCGCTGGTCCTTGGTGGCGAGATCGGCGAGTTTTGCGATCACGGCCGCGCCGGCGCTGTGGATCGCCGCACCGGCGGTTGCAGTGTGCGCCGAGCCTCCGGCGATGCCGGCATCGGGCAGATCTGATGTCCCCGCCTTGAACTCGACGCGGTCGATATCGAGCCCGACGGCGTCGGCTGCGATCTGGGCCAGCGCCGTCCAGGCGCCCTGCCCCATGTCATGCGCGCCGATCTCCATCGCGCCGGTGCCGTCACGGCGGATCGCCGCGCGCGCCTCGGCCTGGAACATCAGCGCCGGGAAGGTCGCCGTGCCCATGCCCCAGCCGACCAGCAGGCCGGCATCGTCGCGCGTCTGGCGCGGCTGCAGCGAGCGCTTCGACCAGCCGAAGCGCGCCGCGCCCTGATCGTAGCAGGCGCGCAGCGCTTTGGACGAGAACGGCTTGCCGGTGATCGGCTCGACCTCGGCGTAGTTCTTCAGCCGGAAGGCCAGCGGATCCATACTGCAAGCCCAGGCCATCTCGTCGATCGCGCTTTCCAGCGCAATCGATCCCGTCGCCTCGCCCGGCGCACGCATGAACAATGGCGTGCCGGTATTGACGCGCACGGCATCGTGCGAGGTGCGGATCGCAGGCGCGGCATAGAGCGTATGCGACGCGTCGGCGGCCGGTTCGTAGAAATCATCGAACGTGCTCGACACGGTGCGCGCATGGTGGTCGAGCGCAGTCAGGCGCCCCTCGCCGTCGGCGCCGATGCGCAAGCGCTGACGTGTCGGCGCACGATGGCCGACCGGGCCATACATCTGCTCACGGCGCAGCACGAGCTTGACCGGCCTGCCGACCAGTTTTGCGGCCATCAGACCGAGCACGGGAGGACCGGCCATGAGCCCCTTGGAGCCAAAGCCGCCACCGAGGAACGGGCTGCGGATATGGATCTTGTCATGCGCGATGCCGAACAGTTCGGCGACGCGCGCCAGCGACAACATGAGACCTTGGGTGGGCATGTCGATCTGCACACTGTCACCATCCCAGCTAGCAACGATCGCATGCGGCTCCATGGCGTTGTGGTATTGCGGCGGCGTCTCGTAGACGACGTCGATTTGCTTCTCGGCCGATGCGAGGCCTGCCTCGACATCGCCACGATGATTTTCCGCGGGATTGCCGACGCCAACGACAGGCGGCACAAAACTCTCGCCGGCATCGAGGCCGACGAGGGCGGGCAGCGTCTCATAGCGCGGCGCCAGCAGCACCGCGCCTTCGGTCGCCGCCTCGAGCGTCTCGGCGATCACGACGGCGATGGGCTGGTTGGCGTAGCGGACCTCGTTGCTCTGCAGCACCTCCATCCGGAACACGAACGGATTGGTCTTGATCTCCGGATCGATCGCGAGCTGCGGCTTGTGGTCCGGCGTCATGACGTCGACGACGCCGGGATGACGCTTGGCGGCAGCGACATCGAGCGAGATCACGCGGCCATGTGCGATGCTGGAAACCGCCATCACCGCAAACAGCATGCCGGGCGGATGATTGTCGGCGGCGTAGGTCGCCTGCCCCTTGACCTTGAGCACGCCGTCGCGGCGGGTCAGCGGCTGGCCGATGCTCGAGCCGTGGCGAAGATGGGCGGGAGCGCTGGTGAGATTGAGCTCAGGCATGGATGGCTCCAGAGGTCGAGGCAAAGGGAGAAGCCGGCAGCGCGGAGATACGCGCGGGCGTGCCGGCAGCGGCAAGGGTCAGCGCGCGCACGACGATGCGGCGCGCGAGCTCGATCTTGTAGGCGTTGTCGCCGGACGGCTTTGCGTCGGCGAGTGCGCGCCATGCGGCGTCCTGGAAAGCATCTGCCGTTGGTGCGACGCCCCTCAGCACATCCTCCGCGGCGCGGGTACGCCAGGGCTTTGCGGCGACGCCGCCAAGCGCAAGTCGCGCCTCCGCGATCTTGCCATTCTCGATCCGTAGCGCCGCAGCAGCCGAGACGACGGCAAACGCGTAGGACGTGCGCTCGCGGACCTTAAGATAGCGCGCATGCGCGGCAAAACCACGCGCCGCGGGCGGCAGACGCACCGCGACGATGAGGTCGCCGGGCTCAAGCGCTGATTCACGCTCGGGCGTATGGCCGGGCAGGCGATGCAATTCGTCGAGCGCGATCTCGCGACGACCGTTCCTGCCTTCGATCTCGACGATGGCGTCGAGCGCCACCAGCGGCACGCAGAAGTCGGACGGATGCGTGGCGATGCAGCTTTCACTCCAGCCGAGCACGGCGTGCGTGCGGTTCTCGCCCTCGCGGGCGTCGCAGCCCGAGCCGGCCTCGCGCTTGTTGCAGCGGCTGGCGGTGTCGTAGAAATATGCGCAACGGGTCCGCTGCAGCAGATTGCCGCCCACGGTCGCGGCATTGCGCAATTGCGCCGACGCGCCGGAGAGCAGCGCTTCCACGACGGCCGGATAGGATTTTGCAAATTCTGCATCATGCGCGAGATCGGCATTGCTCACCAACGCGCCGATGCGCACGCTTCCATCCGCGAGACGCTCGATCTGATCGAGACCATCGAGATGCGTGACGTCGACCAACCGATCCGGACGGCTGACACCGCCCTTCATCAGGTCGAGCAGATTGGTGCCGGCCGCGAGATAGGTCGCGCCTGGCTGGGCGGCGGCGGCAACGGCTTCAGCGACGGTGGCGGGCCTGACATAATCGAACTGTTTCATGCGGAGCGCCTCCGGTTGGATTCGTCGGCACCGGCCTGCGCCTCGAGCACGGCATGGACGATACCGGCATAGGCGCCGCAGCGGCAGAGATTGCCGCTCATGCATTCGCGGATGCGTTCGGGATCGTTGCCGGCCTGGGCCTCCTGCATCATGCCTATGGCGCTCATGATCTGGCCGGGCGTGCAGAAGCCGCACTGGAATCCGTCATGGGCGATGAAGGCCGCCTGGACCGGATGAAGCTGATCGCCGCGCGCGACGCCCTCGATGGTGAGGATGTCGGCGCCGTCATGGCTAATGGCGAGCGCGAGGCAGGAATTGATGCGCTTGCCGTCGACCAGAATAGTGCAGGCACCGCACTGGCCGCGGTCGCATCCTTTCTTGGTTCCGGTCAGATGGAGGCGCTCACGCAGGAGATCGAGCAGCGTGACGCGCGGATCGTCGAGGACGAAATCGCGCCGCGCACCGTTCACGGTGAGGCTGATGGAGTGGTTCATAGAAGGCTCCGATCAGATATGGACATGGCTCATCGCCCGCGCGCCACCGCCGTGGCCGCCGCCGATATCGCGCCGCCCCGGACGTGGGTCAGGACCGGCACCTCAGCGAAGATACGGAGGCAGCCTCCGCTTAACAAGGGCCACTGGAAAATATTTGGAATTCGTCAAAAGCCCGTGCGCAGACAACGCGGTGCAGCTAGCCAAGGGTTCAATCTAACCAATTCGTGATCTACATTGCCGGCATGGACGACCACACCGACCAGACCCGCAAGCCCCGCGCCGATGCCGTGCGCAATCGCGAGCTCGTGCTCGAGGCAGCCAAGGTCGTGTTCAACGCCGGCGGTCCGGAGGCCAGCCTGGAGGCCGTGGCCAAACGCGCAGGCGTCGGCATCGGCACGCTCTACCGGCATTTCCCGACGCGCGAGGATCTGTTCGAGGCGGTGTACCGGCGCGAGGTCGAGCAGCTCAGCGAGTTCGCCGAGCAGTTGAAGAACGCCAAGGATCCGGTCGATGCGCTCAGGCGCTGGCTGCGTTCAGGTGTCGAATTCGTCGCCACCAAGAAAGGCATGGTGGCGGCCCTGGCGCTCGCGGTGCAGAGCGGGTCCGAGCTGCACGCCTTCTCGTTCGACCGGCTGACGAAGGCGACCGGCTCGCTGCTCGACCGCGCAGTCGCGGCCGGCGAGATGCGCGCCGACATCAGTCCCGAGGACTTGCTGCGCGCGTTCTTCGGCATGTGCTACATCCACGACCAGCCCGGCTGGCAGTCAACCGCACTGCGACTCCTCGACGTGTTCGTCGATGGTCTTCGCGTGCAGCCCGTCGCAAAGCCAAAGGCGCACACCATCAAGCGCGCGAAGCCGGCCGCGAAACCGAAGCGATAGCGCGTCCGTAGTTGCCAAGGTCGTGCTACGATCAGCATAGCCGGGATTTCAACGCGGAGCCTGCCATGCGCATTGCCGCCGTGCTCGTTGTTCTCAGTATTGCTTGCAGTTCCATCTCAGCACGTGCCGACGACATCGCGACAGCGCAAGGCGTGATCCGAGCGCAGGAACAAGCCTTGAGCCATGACGACGCAGCGGCCGCCTATTCCTACGCCGCGCCGGCGATCCGGGAGATCTTCCCCGCGCCCGACATCTTCATGTCCATGGTGCAGAACGGCTACGCGCCGGTCTATCGTCACAAGAGCTTTGAGTTCGGCGAGAGCAAGATCGAAGGCAGCTCCGTCGCCCAGCGGGTTCACATCATCGATGCCAACGGCGAAGCCTGGGAAGCGCTCTACACGCTCGAGCAGCAGGCGGACGGAGGTTACAAGATCACCGGCTGCTCGCTGCTGAGGGCAGGACAGGCGGTCTAGGTCGCAAATCCCGGTCCGCGCCTCGCCACATTCATCCGCGAGCGGATCAACAGCATCAGCACGATTCCGACATTGAGGGCATTCCACGCCACGCCGTTGGCGAACGCAGCCGCGTAGGAGCCGGTGGCATCGAAGATGACGCCGGACACCCAGCCACCAAAGGACATGCCGAACACGGAGGCGAAGATCACGATGCCGACGCGGGTCGCGGCTTCACTGGCCGGCATCGCCTCGCGCACGATGATGGCATAGCTCGGCACGATGCCGCCCTGGAACAGGCCGAACATCGCGGAGATCAGGTAGAGCGAGGCGAGGCTATCGAAGAACAGGTAGAACACCAGCGCAAAACCCTGCGCCAGTGCTCCGATCAGCAATGTCGGAATGCCGCCGATCTTGTCCGCAAGATAGCCGGAGCCGATGCGGCTGACGATGCCGCAGGCCATCATCAGCGACAGCATCTCGGCGCCGCGCGCCACGCCGTAACCAAGATCGCCGCAATAGGCGACGATATGCACCTGCGGCATCGCCATGGCGACGCAGCAGGAGATGCTGGCGATCGAGAGCAGCACCGTCAGCGTGTTGGTCGAGAGCCTGAGGTCGACCCGCGGCGGCGGCGCATTGGCGTGATTGCGGACCTTGTCGTCGCCCATCTGCGCGCGCAGGACCAGCACCAGGATCGACATCAAGCTAACGCAGACCAGGGCGATACCGACATGAGTGGTGCGCCAGCCGATCCTCTCGATGCCCGAGCTGATGAGCGGCGGCCAGATCGTGCCGGCGACGTAATTGCCGCTCGCGACGATGGTCACGGCCAGCCCGCGATAGCGCTCGAACCAGTGCGAGGCCTCCGCCATCAGCGGCGCGAAGGTCGCTGACGTGCCGAGGCCGATCAGGAAATAGGCGGCGACGAACTGCCAGAGCTGGGTCGAGAGCCCCGCCAGTGTATTGGCGACGCCGAGGAAGGCGATGCTGATCGCCATGGCCGGCACGATGCCGAACTTGTCGGTGATCTTGCCGGCGATCACGCCGCCGAGCCCGAAGCCGAACATCATCAGTGTGAAGGCCAGCGACACCGCGCCGCGCGTGGCGGCGAACTCGGCCTGCACGACGGGAATCACCACGACGACCGCCCACATGCCGACGCCGCCGATCGAGCCGATCAGCAGTGCGAGCAAGAGCCGCACCCAGGCCTGACGGGAGTCAGGGCTGAATGAGGCCGGTTTCTGTCCTGGGTGATTTGGTGCGTGCACGGCGCGGAACATGTTCGCGGATCGCCTCGCGGTCAAGCATCGTGCCGCGATAATGGGCATGCGCGGTGCACTGCGGTAAGAAGGAGCTTGGCGAAATCGCGCTTTGCCATTAGTTTGCAATCTGCGTGTGCAACAATGCCGCGCGGAGCATGCTGTCGGAATGTTGTTGCAATTGACGCGATCGATGCGGATCAGGGTGGGGCGCTTCATTGCGCTGGCCTATCTGTTCTGCGTGCTCGCGCCGGCGGCAAGCCTCGCCTGGGGCAGTGGTCCAGCGCCATGCCTTGGCGACGAAGCCCCGCTCGCCAACCTTGTGGCCGTGCATCATCAGATGCCGGCCAGCCACATGCATGGCGACGTGGCGCATGACCCCGCGGCGATGCATGCGCATCACCAGGCCGCCGCGCAGGACACCCCTGCCCCGCATCATCATGACGGCAAGGGCAAGGCTGGCCCGTGCTGCGCCATGATGTGCATCAGCGCGTTACCGGCCGACCTGCCGAGCTTCGCAAAGCCGCTTCAGCCGGTTTCCAGCTGCGCGCCCGAGATCGTGGCCAGCCTGCACAGCGCGGCGCCGCCCCGACTCTATCGCCCTCCCATCATCTGATCTGATTCCACGACATCAGGCCGAGCGCGCAATCCGCGCGCGCGAACCTGTGGTCTCCAGACAGATCAGGGATAAATCATGCTTACGCTTCTCGGGGCGAGGTCCGCCGCCGCATCTGCGGTGCGTCGAGGTCACTTTCGATTCAATTGGCCGCTGCTGGCCGCGGCCACATTGGCGTTGTCCGGCTGCATGCCAGCGACAACGTCCGTGACCGGCGCGGATCCAGCCGATCCCGCAGCAAAGGCAGCGCGCGTCGACTATCGCTCGACAGTTGCGCCTTACACGAGCCTGCGGCCTGCAGCGCCTGCGCCATGGCGCGAGCGCAACGACGCTGTCACTCCGCAGCCGAAGCAGGACCGGTAGGAGCGCGCCATGGCACAGTATTTTGCACGGAGCCTGCTCGTTCTCGGCGCGCTCGGCCTCTCCGGCTGTGCCGCGTTCTCGCCCGACAGCGGCATGAGCGCGGTCTCGGAGCTGACGAGCCAGACCATCAGGAAGGACATCGCCTTCGTGCGGACGGCCGAGGGAGCCGGTGCGGTCGACGCGCGCGTTCGCCAGTTGCTGTCGCGGACGCTGACCGAAGAGACCGCCGTGCAGTTGGCGCTGCTCAACAACAAGGGGCTGCAGGCCGCCTATAACGAGCTGGCGCTGGCCGAGACCGATCTGGTCGAGCAGAGCCTGCCGTCCAATCCGGTGTTCTCGGTCTCGCGCATCTCGGGCAATGGCGCCAGCGAGATCGAGCGCCAGGTCGTCGGCGACATCCTGGCGTTGGCCACGCTGCCGTTCCGATCGGACATCGCGCGCGAGCGCTTTCGTCAGGCGCAATTGCGTGCGGCACTGGCCACACTTCGGCTCGCCACCGATGTGCGGCGCGCTTACGTTCGCGCAGTCGCCGGAAACGAGATGGTGGTCCTGCTGACCGACGCGAAGGCGACCGCGGAATCGACCGCGCAGCTCGCTGTCAAGCTCGGCGAAACCGGCTCGGTCAACAAGCTCGACCAGGCCCTCGAACAGGTGTTTTACGCCGAGACCACCGCCGACCTCGCCACCGCACGCCAGGCGGCGACGAGCGCGCGCGATAGGCTGGCACGGCTGATGGGGCTGTGGGATGACGGCCTCGATTTCCGTCTGCCCAACCAACTGCCGCCGCTGCCGCGCCGGCCGCAGGCTTTGCCCTCGATCGAGGCCGACGCGGTGGCCCATCGCATCGACCTGCAGATCGCGCGGCTGGAGCTGACGGCGCTGGCGAAGTCGTTGAACCTCACCGAGGCGACCCGCTTCGTCACGCTGCTCGATCTCGCTGGCATCTCCCGCCGGACTCAGGATCCGGAAGGCGCCCCGTTCCGCGAGCGCGGCTTCGACGTGCAGTTCCAGATCCCGATCTTCGATGGCGGCGAGGTCCGTGTGCGGCAGGCCGCGGAAACCTACAATCTCGCCTTCAACCGCCTCACCGAGCGTGCCGTGAACGTCCGCTCGGAGGCGCGCGACGCTTACCGTGTCTATCGCTCCTCCTACGACATCGCTAGTCACTACCAGCGCGAGATCATCCCGCTGCGAAAGATCATCACCGAGGAGATGCAGTTGCGCTTCTCCAGCATGCAGGTCGACATCTTCGCGCTCCTGACCGAAGCACGCCAGCGGCTCGCTTCGCTGCGCGGCGCGATCGAGGCCAGGCAAAACTTCTTGATCGCCCAGTCCGAGTTGCAGACCGCCGTCAATGGCGGCGGCGCGCCTGTTTCCGGCGGCGACAATCCAACCAATATCGCCGCGGCAGCACCTGCCGATGGCGGCCACTGACATGGGGGCCAGCATGTTTTCCCGCCGAGGATTTTTGGGCACCGCCGCGCTCGTGGGCGCATCAGCCGTCAGCGGCCGCGTCCAAGCCGCATCGATTCCGGAAGCAGCCCATATGGACAAGGCGGTGATGCAGCCGCCGTTGCATCCCATTGGCGGTCCCGACTATCGCCCCGTCGTCACGCTCAACGGCTGGACACTGCCGTTCCGCATCAACGGCGACTGGAAGGAATTCCATCTCGTCGCCGAGCCCGTGGTGCGCGAATTCGCCGAGGGCATGAAGGTCAATCTGTGGGGCTACAACGGCCAGTCGCCGGGGCCGACCATCGAGGCAGTCGAGGGCGACAAGGTCCGCATCTTCGTCACCAACCGCCTTCCCGAATACACCACCGTGCATTGGCACGGCATGATCATCCCGAGCGGCATGGACGGCGTCGGCGGACTGACCCAGCCGCATATCGAGCCGGGAAAGACCTTCGTCTACGAGTTCGAGATGAAGAAGAGCGGGACCTTCATGTACCACCCGCACTCCGACGAGATGGTGCAGATGGCGATGGGCATGATGGGCATGGTTGTCGTGCACCCGCGCGACCCAAACTTCCGCCCCGTCGACCGCGACTTCGTTTTCGTGATGAGCACCTATCGCGTCGATCCCGGCACATATCTGCCGCGGGTCAACGAGATGACTGATTTCAACATGTGGACCTGGAATGCGCGGGTGTTTCCGGGCATCGATCCGCTGCCGGTCAGGCTCGGCGACAAGGTGCGCGTGCGCATCGGCAATCTCAGCATGACCAATCACCCGATCCATCTGCATGGCCACAGCTTTGCCGTGACCTGCACCGACGGCGGCTGGATTCCCGAGAGCGCGCAATATCCGGAGACGACGACCGACGTGCCGGTCGGTGCGGTGCGCGTATTCGACGTCCTTGCCGACAATCCCGGCGACTGGGCGTTTCACTGCCACAAGTCGCACCACACCATGAATGCGATGGGACACGACATGCGCAACATGATCGGCGTGTCGCGCAAGGATCTCGCCAGGGCCGTCGGCAAGCTTGCGCCCGACGCCATGGTGATGGGCCAGTCCGGCATGGCGATGGGCAACATGGAGATGCCGGCGCCTGACAACACGCTGCCGATGATGAGCGGCACCGGCCAGTTCGGCCCGATCGAGATGGGCGGCATGTTTACGGTGATGAAGATCCGCGAGGACCTCGCGCGCGACGATTATCGCGATCCCGGCCCCTATCAATTCCCGCAAGGCACCGTCGCCTACGAGGTCGCCTCGCCGGCGGCGGAGCCGGCGCGGCAGCCAGCCATGCCGGCGCACAAGATGAAGATGTGAGCGTTTCGATGAACCACCAACTGGAGACCACAATGAAGAAGACGATCAAACTCGCCTTGACGCTGCTCGCGCTGTCGACCGCACCCGCGTTCGCGCACGAGGGTCACGACCATCACGGCTTCTCGGCCGGCGAGCCCGGCGATCCCGGGAAGCCGGCGCGCACCATCGAGATCGCGTTGAGCGAAATGTCCTACGAGCCGTCGAGCATCACAGTCAAGCGCGGCGAGCAGATCCGTTTCGTACTGCGTAATGTCGGCAGGGAGGACCACGAATTCCTGCTCGCCACCACCAAGGAGAACCTCGCACATGCCGAGGTGATGAAGAAGCACCCGCACATGGAGCATGACGACCCGAACGGGGTGCGGCTTGCGCCGAACAAGACGGCCGAGATCGTCTGGAAGTTCACCAAAGCCGGCACCTTCGAATTTTCCTGCCTGATCCCCGACCATCGCGACTACGGCATGGTCGGCCACGTCACCGTGAAATGAGGACAATGGAGAGAGCCATGAAGCCGATCATCCGCGCCACCGCAGCATTCGCACTGACGCTGGGCCTGACCGCGAGCGCGCTGGCGCAGGCCGCTTCCATCAACGGTGAGGTCAAGAAGATCGACGAAACCGCCGGCAAGATCACGCTCAAGCACGGCCCCGCCAAAGGCCTCGGCATGGACGAGCCCATGACCATGGTCTACCGCGTTAGGGATCCCGCCATGCTCAAGCAGGTCAAGGTCGGCGACAAGGTGTCATTCGAAGCCGAGGAGGCCGCGTCGGGTTACACGGTGACGAAGATGGAGAAGGCGAAGTAGGGCGATCTCCTTCATGGTCATTCCGGGGCGCGCCTCTTGGCGGACCCGGAATGATGACCTGATAGTCCCGAAACACCCCCACCCCGCACTCCTGCCGCACGCTCCGTTAACCCTTTGCTAACCATACACCCGGCAAGAATTGCCCAGTGGAGTCGAGTGTCGTCAGCCGCGTAGAACGGGAGCTCCCGTGGACGCCAGTGCGGTGCCTCACTTTCGGAACGGCGGCCCATCGGCCGCCGCGCAGACGTTTGGGGCGCGCGGACGGCAGTCGCGCGGGGGAGCAGCTACCATGGTCGACGTCACCGCGGGACAGGGCGTAGGTAACGCCAAGCCCGGCATCCCCTCCCTTTCCGAGATCGTCACCATCCTCAAGCGCGGCGACATCGCGCTCGCGCTCGGCGTCCTCACCATCCTTGTGGTGCTGATCCTGCCGCTGCCGGCGATCGTTCTCGACCTGTTCCTGGCGATCTCGATCACGCTGTCGATCCTGATCCTGATGACCTCGCTGTTCATCCAGGCGCCGCTGGAATTCTCCGCCTTCCCGACCATCCTGCTGATCTCGACCATGCTGCGGCTGTCGCTCAACATGGCCTCGACCCGCCTGATCCTGTCGCATGGGCACGAGGGCACGGATGCTGCCGGTCACGTCATCGAAGCTTTCGGCAGCTTCGTGATGGGCGGCAATTTCGTCATCGGCATCATCGTCTTCGCCATCCTGATCATCGTCAACTTCGTCGTCATCACCAAGGGTTCGGGCCGTATCGCCGAAGTCGCCGCCCGCTTCCACCTCGACGCCATGCCCGGCAAGCAGATGGCGATCGACGCCGACCTGTCCGCCGGACTGATCGACGAGAAGGTCGCCAAGGAGCGCCGCAAGGCGCTGGAGGATGAGAGCGGGTTCTTCGGCGCCATGGACGGCGCCTCGAAGTTCGTCCGCGGCGACGCCATCGCCGGCCTCCTGATCGTCTTCATCAACGTCGTCGGCGGCATGATTATCGGCGTGGCGCAGCAGGGCCTGTCCTTTGCCGACGCCGGCCGCAGCTACACGCTGCTGACCGTCGGTGACGGCCTCGTCACCCAGGTCCCGGCGCTGATCGTCTCGACCGCGGCGGGCCTGCTCGTCTCCAAGGCCGGCGTCTCGGGAGCGGCCGACAAGGCGCTGATGAAGCAGTTCTCCGGCTATCCGCAGGCGCTGGCGATGTCGTCGGCGGTCATGCTGGTGCTGGCCGCGCTGCCGGGCATTCCGACCATCCCCTTCTTCCTGCTCGGCGCCGGCGCCGGTGCGCTGGCGTGGTCGGCGCGCAACCGCAACCGTGCGACCGCCAACGCCGAGGCTGCCGCAAGGGCCGCACCCGCGGCCGGGACGCCCGGTGCCCCCGGCACCGCGGCGGCCGAGGAGCCGATCTCGGCGGCGCTCAAGATCGACGACCTCAAGATCGAGCTCGGCTATGCGCTCTTGCCGCTGGTCAACGGCCCCGACGGCACCGACCGCCTCACCGAGCAGATCAAGGCGCTGCGCCGCTCGCTCGCGATCGAGATGGGTTTCGTGATGCCCGCGGTGCGAATCCTCGACAACGTTCAGCTCGAAGCCAACACCTACATCATCAAGATCAAGGAGGTCGACGCCGGCACCGGCAAGATCTGGCCGAACCAGTTCATGGTCATGGACCCCGGCGGCAGCCAGGTGCAGGTGCCCGGCATCCACACCACCGAGCCGACCTTCGGCCTGCCCGCGACCTGGGTCGACGCCAGCCTCAAGGAGGAGGCCTCGCTCAAGGGCTACACCGTCGTCGACGCCGCGACCGTGCTCTCGACCCATCTCACCGAGCTGCTCAAGGCCAACATGTCGGACCTGCTGTCCTATGGCGAGGTGCAGAAGCTGCTCAAGGAGCTGCCGAAGGAGCAGAGCGAGCTGGTCAAGGACATCGTGCCCGGACAGGTCACGGTCTCCGGTATCCAGCGCGTGCTCCAGCTGCTGCTCGCCGAGCGCATCTCGATCCGCGACCTCTCGACCATCCTCGAAGGCATCGCCGACTCGCTCGCCTTCTCGCGCAATCCCGCGACCATGGTCGAGCATGTCCGCGCTCGCCTCGCGCGGCAGATTTGCGCGCAGAATACGTCCTACAATGGCTATCTGCCGCTGATCGCGCTGTCGGCACGGTGGGAGCAGGCTTTTGCCGAATCCATCGTCGGCCAGGGCGAAGAACGCAGCCTCGCGATGCAGCCCTCCAAGCTGTCGGAGTTCATGACCGGCGTGCGCGAGGCTTTCGAGCGTGCCGCCCGCGAAGGCGAGGCGCCGGTGCTGGTGACCTCCGCGGCAATTCGACCTTTCGTCCGCTCCCTGGTCGAGCGGTTCCGGGCCCAGACGACCGTGTTGTCGCAGGCCGAAATCCACCCGAGAGCGAGGCTGAAAACGGTCGGAAGCATCTGATTTGCCTTAAGAAGCCGTGTGTTTTTCGGCCACAGGCAAATGGTTTTTGAGTTTCTGGCACCTTGTCGACCAACTGCTGGAAAAGGGCCTTCCAGGCATATTACATCTTTGAAATAATTGCGAAATCTGGCGATCAAGATCCGCCCTTGATCGCGATCGTTCACGTCGTATCACGCTCTTGTGATAGCCCCTTGGGAACGAATCCGCCCAATACTAGGTTGTTGGGCACCGGAAGCATGAACCTGCCTAACAAGGGTGGCGACTACTTCGGGTAGATGGCGGCAGGAGCCTTCCATGAACCACTCGATTTACAGCGCAGATCGCTCGACACATCTGAAGATCGTGGTCGTGGCCCTCGTCGCCGGGATCGCGGTGGCAGGGTTCGGCATCACTGCACGCACCGGTTCGGACGACGGATTGACCCAGACCGCCCGCGTCATCAAGGCCGGCAAGCCGGTTGCGATCACCAGCTCGAACGCATCGGTCGTTCGCTAAGGAGATTTGAGTTTCAGGAATTCACGCGGCTCTTTACCAGCCCCCCAAAGTCGCCACGTGGATATGTAGACGACCCCAACCCCAAGTCGACTACAGAAAGCGCCCGCCCCCCTCGGGCGCTTTCTCATGTCTGGGGGTACCTCGTCATTGTGAGCGCACGCGCGCGCCACTCGCTCCTCTCTTGTCCCGGACGCGCCGCAACGCCTCTTAGCGTTGCTGCGCAGAGCCGGGACCCAGGCCGCGCTCACGCTGCTGCATGGCCCCCGGCTCTGCAGCGCACCGCTGAAGTGGGCGCTGCACTGCGTCCGGGGCACGAGAGCGCGGTGTTCGCGCACAGCTGCATCAACCTCGTCATTGCGAGCGGAGCGAAGCAATCCAGAATCCCTCCGCGGCGGCAGTCTGGATTGCTTCGCTGCGCTCGCAATGACGGAGTGTGAGGCGCGGACATCGTCCTTTCAACTCGCACATCCATCGCAGACACACCTTCGCCCTCTCGCGGCTCATATCGCCCGAGCTTTGCTTCGTCGCCTTGCCCTCAATTGAAAGAGGGCGCAGGGAAGGCCGGGAGCCGGCTGGCACCCGCGGTCCACTGTGCGAAGTTACAATCAGAAAATCTGCACAGCGGCATACAGGTGAAGCCAGGACATCCCGGCCTTCCCTGCGCAGTGGTTTGACGGCTTATGTCGTGCTCTCCCCGGGGAGCGATGCGCTATTGCCCCCGTCGCCTCACGGATGACTGATGTGAGGGCCCGGTTGGGCCACACCCATCACCGCAAGACTTGGCGCACAGGCTCCGGGCGCCAGGACCACACGATTTTGCCGTACGCAGATCACACCGGTCGTGTGCGCGAGGTCTTCGCTCACGGTTGCCCGCCCTGCGATTGCCCTTCGCGCCGATGTGACTCACGTCCACCGCCATCCGGCCCGCGTTCGTGACGATCGCGATACGCCCCTCTTCCTTGGGCCGGGTTGCGCGATACATACGCGATTTCCGAATTTCGGTAAAGTGGAATATTTTTGGCCGCGCGGATTGACCGACGGTTTGGGTGTTTTGCCCGACGGGCAACGCAAGGGCTTGTAGATGGGCTCAAGATGTCTTGACAACGAATGGCTTTACTTGGCTAGCTCCACAACCTGATGAAGCGGGGACCTCCGTGGAGCAGCGCTTTACATTCGATCAGATTGCGGAGGCATATAGGGCCTCACGCCCCGACTACCCCGAAGCTCTCGTGGATGACGTGGTTTCGTACGGCAACTTGAGGCCGGGCGATCCCGTTCTCGAAGTTGGCTGCGGCACGGGGCAGGCAACGAGGAGCTTCGCGAAGCGAGATTTTCGGATCGTTGCAATCGATCCTGGCCCCGAAATGATCCGCGCTGCGCGTGAGAGCTTGGCCGGTTTTGGTAACGTCGAGCTGGTCGAGACGACACTCGAGGCGTGGCCACAAGACAAAGGGGCGTTCCGACTCATCATCGCTGCGCAGTCGTGGCACTGGGTTTCGCCGGACTTGCGGTTCGTGAAGGCCGCGAAGTTGCTTTCATCGGACGGATCATTGGCCGTCTTCGGGCATGTTCCGACCGGATGGCCCATCCCGTTGCTCGAAAGGTTCAAGGAAATATACCTGCGTCATACGGGCCGCTGGGGGCCCCCGCCGGAAGCCTGGTACCTGCCCAGCGGTCCATTCAAAGGCTGGTTTGACGAGTCGGGATTGTTTGGACCGGTGGAGCACCGCTGCTATCCGTGGAAGTGGCAGCACACGACTTCAAGCTATGCCAATTTCCAGGGGACGCGCTCGGATATTCGGATGCTCACGCCAACGATCCGCGACGAGCTGATCAATGACATTTCCAAGGCGATCGATCGTCACGGGGGAGAATTCGAAATGGACTACGAAACTCACCTCTACATGGCCCGCCGGATTGGTGGCGATAAGCAGCTCTGAGTTCGTTGAGAGATCTGGAATTGGATTGGAAGCCGACAGTCGGCAGGAGGCAGGGTAAGATCAGCTATGGGCCAACAACCGACTTAGCGAATGGCATCCATCGGGCGTTTATCGCCGAGCGTGGCTTCGTTTTCTTTGCTACCGATGCTAGCCGCCTGATGTGCCTTTATCCGGCATAAGCCGAGAAGCTAACGTCAGCCGTGGGCCCGTGGGCGATCAAAATTGGGGCCTTCAGAAAAGGGAACGACGGGACGACACGTAAGCTCCCAATGGGCGTTATCGCCGACGTTCTCGTACATCCAATCGATTTCGACACTCTTGGTAAGCCGATCAATCCGGCCAGAGATGGTCGGCCTCCCATTCGCGTACTGGCTGCTGAACCCGACAAGCAAAGGGGTGGTCTTCGTGATCGGTACGACGTTATCAAGGAACGACACTGTTTGACTGCCCGCGCTCACAATGATGCGGAGATTGGCGACGGGGTCCAATTTCAACTCTGCTCCGGATGTAGCCACCAACTTACTTGTTCCGTTGCAAGCCAAAGTGATCGTCGAGAGTTGCTGCTGCGCATCTGCGGACTGCGTCAAGGCAAGCAAAAGAACCGCACAAATCAACCTCATCGACGACAGACCCTCGTTGCTGTGTCAGATGCCATCTTTATCGGCTGACATCATAGCTGCCGAGACCGCCAGCGCAAAGTCGGTTTCGGGTCATTTGGGGACATCGGGAACGCGCCCAAGTCGGCTCAGAGACCCGGAGCGGACGAACAATGGCAATAGCTCCGCTGCAGCCATTCGCTTTGGTGACAAAGCGGACATTGCTTTCGTCGCATTCATCATTTCGCTTGGCTGATGGATGCACGGCCCAGCTCAACGACGCGGCGTCCCATAGGTCGGCGGCGGCGCCTGCACCGTCGGCGCGGCGGCGGCGAATAGATCTTCCTTGCTGCCGGTGAGTGGGGGATAGATGCGCTTGCGGTTGATGGTCTGCTTGGTTGCCTTCGCAGCCTGGCCGGTCGTCCGCACCTCGCGGTCCCAGCCTTCCGTGTAGAGCGCGCCCCAGTCGCCGAGATCGAGCACGGTGACGTACCAGTCGATCCGCAGCGGCAGCAGCGGCTGGCCGGCAAGATCGGCCACCACATTGTGACCGGCGAACCGGCCCATGGGGCGGGCGAACTGGCAGGACATCACGGTCGGATGCAAGCCATCGACCACGCTGGAGGCGACGTCGCCGGCGGCGAAGGCGCCGGGCAGATCCGCGACCCGCATGAAGGGATCGACCAGAAGGCGCCCGAGGCGGTCGCGCGCGCCCGGAAAGCTTGCGGTCAGCCGGCTCGCGCGCATGCCGGCGCACCAGATCACCGTCTGCGTTGCGATGAACTCGCCCGAGCTCAAGCGAACGCCAGCAGCTTCGATCGACGCGACGCGCACCCCGAGCCGCACTTCGACATCGAGCGACGACAGCGCCGTCTCGATGACGGGACGCGCCTGCGCGCCGATGGTGGCACCGACCGCGGGATTGGGATCGACCAGGATGATACGGCGATTGCCGGTGATGCCCGCGCGCACCAGCCGGTCAGGCAATTCGGCGGCAACCTCGATGCCGGTGAAGCCGGCGCCCACCACCAGAATTGTCGATCGTCCCGGCGACGGCGGGCTACGCCCGAGCGAGATCAGGTGATCCTGGAGGCGAAGCGCCGAAGCATAAGTATCGACGTCGAACGCATGCTCCGCCAGGCCCGTAATATCAGGACGCATCACTTCGCTGCCGAGTGCAAGCACGAGGCGATCGTAGCTCAGCGTCTCCTCGCCGCTGCTCGTGACCAGCGAGATCTGGCGCCGCGACGGATCGACGGCCGTGACCTCGCCGATACCGTGCGCGACGCCGATCGGATCGAGCAGTTGCGGAAGCGGCAGCGCGACCTCGCTGAGGTCGACCTCGTAATTGCGCACGCGGATGTTGTGGTAGGGATTGCGGTCGACAACGCGGATCTCGATGTCGCGGCCGGCGGCACCAATCTCGTCGCGCATGCGCGCGGCACCGATGGCCGCCCACAGACCCGCAAACCCGGCGCCGAGCACGACGATACGCGCCATGTGCTTTGACTTCGCTGTTCCAGGGAATCCGACGATCTGCCCCGCGCAGACAGATATAGCTCATTCGTCCGGATCGACCAACTGCGGCCGCGTCGCGCCGCTGCACAAAATCGGGCCTCAGGCCTCGCGCAGTTCCGACGGCGTCGCGCCAAAACGCTTGCGAAAGGCGCGGTTGAAATAGGACAGGTCGGCGAAGCCGGAGGAATGCGCGATGTCGCTGATCTTGCGCGCCCGCGCGCGGGGATCGCCGAGCCATTTTCGCGCGAGCAGCAGGCGCTGCTCGAGCACGAATTCGGTGAAGGTGGTGCCGGCCTGCTCGAACAGCCGCTGCGCCTGGCGCGGGCTGAGCCCCGAGCGGGTGGCGACCTCGGACAGGCAGAGATCGTTGCGGCCGAGTGCAGCCATCACATCGGCGCGCATGAGATCGAGACGGGCCGCCGCATGGCCGCGACCGCGCGCGAGCGCCGCGTGCTCGGCATCGGTGCCAAGCAGCAGGCCGACGAGATCGACCATGTGCTGCGCGGTCAGGCGCTGGCCGACGGCGTCGAGATGCGGTGCCTGATGGGCAGCGAGCGCGTGATAGCGGAAGATGGTCTCGGCGACCGCACCATCCGACAGCACCTGCGACAGCTTCTCCTCGGCGCGCGGATTGATGTCGAGCAGCGCGCGGCGCGGCATGCGGATGGTGGCGAAGCGGTTCTCGTCGGTGTGACCGACGCTGCCGGTGATGCCCATATCGGCAAGCGTCATCTGCGCCGGCGCGAGCTCGACGGTGTGGCCGTTCTGCCGGACGTTGACGAGGCCGGCATGCGCGGCGATCAGCACGAGATCGTCGCTGCCGTCGGCGAGACCGCTCTGCGTGCGCGAATAGTGTGCGGAGGCCCCCTCGGGAATG
This sequence comes from Bradyrhizobium sp. S3.12.5, assembly GCF_040548225.1. Classification (NCBI taxonomy): domain Bacteria; kingdom Pseudomonadati; phylum Pseudomonadota; class Alphaproteobacteria; order Hyphomicrobiales; family Nitrobacteraceae; genus Bradyrhizobium; species Bradyrhizobium sp. S3.12.5. The sequence goes on along the minus strand of NZ_JBEPRF010000026.1, from coordinate 13,764 downwards.
GCGAGCGCAATATTATCGACCACGCTGATCTGCAGCCGGCAATCGATGCTGTCGCCCTGGCTCGGTCCGATCTCGAGGCCACAGGACCCCAAGGCCCTGTCGCGCCAGTGCTCGAATGCCGGCCCCTGCGGCAGGCCGGCATATTGGTGAATAAAGACGCCCGGCGGCTTGGCTGCATCCATCTGATTTCTAGCCCCTTTCCGGCACCATGATCGGCGGTGCCGACTGCAAATTCCGGGCATTTGACGCCGGGACATGCATTGAGGTTCAAATCACAGACGGATTCAGCCAGACTTGTCGAATTACGACGGCGAAATGGACCGCAGCGACAATGATGCGCCCTTGTGGCGACTACTTCTTCGCCGGCAACTGCGGCTGGGACGGCGGCACGGTCTCAATCAGCTTGCCGGAAAACACCGGCGCCGCGGTCGGCTGGCCGTTGGGCGAGCCGCCCGACTGCTCGACCGTGACGGCATAGGTTGCGCCATTGACGACATCGGCATCGTAGCCGGCGAGCACCGGGCGCGCCGTGAAGTCGCCGCTGCCGATCACGCCCAGCGAACGCGGGCGCGGCAACCTGTCGGAGATCAGCCAGAGCTCAAAACTCTTGCCCGGCTCCGGCGTCGCGCCGACCTTGCGCACCGTGAAGTTCTTGGTCGCCCCGTCAATGGTGAGGATGAAGGCGGGGCCGCCGCTCTGGCCCTGCAACAGCGCGACATATTGCGCGGGCGAAGATAGCGGCGCGGCCGGTGTCTTGAGCTCGACCGTCTGGATACGCGGTGCGGGCCGCAGCGCGCCCGGCAGCGCATCGGGCAGGAAGATCTGAAGCGATAGCGTCACCAGCAATGCGGCCGCAAGCGCACCCACGGCGGAGGCGATCGTGCGCCAGCGCTTCACGCGGCCCTCGAGATGGATCACGTTGCTGCCGTCGACGACCGGCGCCTGCGTCACCGGTGCGACGCTCGGATCGGGCGCATGGGTCTGCGGCACGAACTGCGGCGGGAAAATCGGAACGGCATCGGAATTGGATTCCGGCGACGGCACGTCCGGCGACGGAGGCTCCGGCGTCGGCGGACCTGACGTTGAAGACTCTGTCGCTGAAGGCTCTGTCGTCGAAGATTCGGGCGATGAAGGCTCCGGTGAATAGAACTCCGGCGGTGGCGGCGGCGCCTCCGGGAGCACCGGCGGTGCCTGGGGCGAATCCTGCGACGATAGCGTCCGCGCGATCTCGCGCCGGATGTTCTCCCACACGATCGGCCGCGGCTCGATCGTGCCGACCATCTGGTTGAGGACGCCGAGCCGGAATTCCCACGACTGCACCAAGGCGGCGAACTCCTGGTCCACCGCCATCATGGTCGCGACCTGCGCGCGCTCGTCGGCATCGAGTGTGCCGAGCGCATATTCCGCGGCGAGCACGATATGGTCCTCGCTATAGGCCATCACTTTCCTTCAGCTCTCCCGAAGGGAGAGGTGAAACAAGAACGCTGCGTCAGCATAGGCACTCTCATCATCCACTAAAGTCCGAGGCACTCCCGGATATCCAACATGCTGCGCCGGAGCCACGTCTTCACCGTGTTGACGGGCGCGGCGAATTTCTCCGCCAATTGCTCGCGGCTCCAGCCGTTGTAATAGGCGAGAAGCACGAGCCGCTGACGGTCCGGCTCGAGGCGGCCAATACATTCCAGCAGCCGCTTCAACTCCTCGGACATCTCCCGGCGCGCCAGGGGATCGGGACTGTCGGCAGCGACGTCCATCGCCTGCGGCTCCTCCTCGATGGAGGCCTCCGTCTTCTTGCGCACGATATCGATGGCGCGGTTGCGCGCGATCGACGCCATCCACGTGATCGGCGATGACAGCGTCGGATTGAACCGACCGGCGCTGTTCCATATCTTGACGTAGGTCTCCTGAATGACCTCCTCTGCGAGATCCTGCCGGCGCAAGATACGGAGCACGACGCCATAGAGTTTCGCGCGCGTGGCGCCGTAGAGGCGCTCGAACGCGGCCTGGTCGCGCTTCGCCACCGCCTCGATCAGCCCGACCAGCTCTGCTGGCGTCAGCATTCAGCCCCCCAACGCTCAAGGCCCCGCCGCATCCGCGCGGACCCCGGCACTCCGCTACCATAGCGCGCGGCCAAGCCGGTCACCAAGAGCCGGCGCGCCACGCTGTGGACAGCACACGCAAAAACCCGGACCTTGCGGGTCCGGGCTCGCAAATTCTCTGGCGATCTTGACCGCTGGCGGCGCCTTCAGGCAACGGCGCCGATGCGGGAGCGCATCAGGCCGATGCTGTCGAGATCGGCCTGCTCGCGGGCGTTTTCTTCGGCCCGCTCGCGGGCCTGGTCGCGCTCGTCCAGGAGCTCGACCTTCTTCAGCTCCTCGAAAGCCTCGCCGAGCGCGGCCTTGGCCTCCTCGAGCTGGCCCTTCAGCTCGTCGGCCGAGCGGGTCAGGTTCTCGCGGCGCTGGATGGCGGCCTTGGCATAGGTCGGATAGGCGAAATGCGCGGGATCGTTGATCCCGGCGCGGTCCTGCTCGGTCTGGATCTCGCGATCCAGATCGGTCGACATCCGCTGGAAGTCGGCGATCATGGACTCGATCTGGGCGACCCGGCGGCGCTTCTCGTCGACCTGAAACTTCTTCAGGCGAATGAGGGTATCACGTGACTTCATCGACTCGTACTCCCCAGAAGTCCCTTGGCTGCACGTGGGACGACACCAGTCTCCCCACAGGCCCGATTGGGCCAAGACCGGCTCTGCTACTCTGTGAGGTCGGATGATGACGGGACAAAGTTAGCGTTCCGTTTCCAAATTGCCGAGGATTTGCGCCAACTCGCGGTAGCCATCGGCCAGCGAGGCATTTTCGTCCTTGCCCTGGCGCAGGAAAGCCTCCAGCGGCTCGTGCAGGCGGATCGCCTCGTCGACCTCGGGGCTGGAGCCGGCCCGGTAGGCGCCGAGCCGGATCAGCTCCTCCATGTCGGCATAGGTGGCCATCACCGCCCGCGCCTTCTGGATGGTCGGCCAGAACTGCGGATCGGCCGATTTCGGCATGGTGCGGGAGACCGACCTGAGGATGTTGATGGCGGGATAGCGGCCGCGCTCCGCGATCGAGCGCTGCATCACGATGTGGCCGTCGAGGATGCCGCGGACGGCGTCGGCGATCGGCTCGTTGTGATCGTCGCCGTCGACCAGCACCGTGAAGATCGCGGTGATCGCGCCCTCGCCGAGCCCCGGTCCGGCGCGCTCAAGAAGCTTCGGCAGCTCGGTGAAGACGGTCGGCGTGTAGCCCTTGGCGGTCGGCGGCTCGCCGGCGGACAGCCCGATCTCGCGCTGGGCCATGGCGAAACGCGTCACCGAGTCCATCAGGCAGAGAACGTCCTGGCCCTCGTCGCGAAAATATTCGGCGACCGCGAGCGTCAGATACGCGGCCTGCCGCCGCATCAGGGCCGGCTCGTCCGAGGTCGCGACCACCACGACGGAGCGCGCCAGGCCCTCCTCGCCGAGGTCGTCCTGCAAGAACTCCTGCACCTCGCGGCCGCGTTCGCCGATCAGCCCGATGACGCTGACCGCGGCATCGACGTTGCGCGCGAGCATCGAGAGCAGCACGGATTTGCCGACGCCGGAGCCCGCGAAGATGCCCATGCGCTGGCCGCGGCAGCAGGTGAGGAAGGTGTTCATCGCGCGCACGCCGAGATCGAGCGGCGCGCCGACGCGCTTGCGCGAATGCGCCGGCGGCGGCGAATTGCGATACGGCACCGGGGAAGCGCCTTGCGGCAATGGTCCCTTGCCGTCGATCGGTTCGCCCAGCGCATTGACGACGCGGCCGAGCCAGGCCGACGACGGTCGCACCTGATTGGCGGCATTGGCGATCACGGCCTTGCAGCCGCGACGCACGCCGTCGAGGCCGGCGAACGGCATCACGACCGCGTTGTTGCCGGAGAAGCCGATCACCTCGCAGGGAATGGAACGGTTGGCTCCGGTCTCGATCACGAGCCGCGCACCGACCGACATCGCGTGGATCGGGCCGGCGACCTCGACCATGAGGCCGCGCACGCCGACCACACGGCCATAGATATTGACGCCGTCGATATCGCCGATCTGCTCGGCAAGAGCTTTCATAGAGCAGCCTTCATGGAGCAGCCTTCATAGGGGACGCGCCTTCATGATGGGGGCCTTCATGGCGAAACCCTTAAGTTTCGCCATATTTCTGAACGGCGCTTAACCTCGTGTTTACCCGCATCGTTAATCATTGCGTCACTGTCTTTGTGACTGAGCGCGACTCCCCTTCAGAAGAAGGCTGAGTCGCGGGAGTCGGTTAGGCCCGTCTCTTAAAGTGGAGCTTGAACGGAGCGGAGTAACAAAAGCTGCTTCCTACGCAAGACCTTAGGGCGATTCGAGAAAAATTGCACCAAGGGGACTTGCGTTCCAGAATCAGGATTTGTTAACCATCTGTCGTCAGGATCCGAATCAGTTGTTCAAAGGCGTTTAGTTGAGTGCCGCGAATGCGGCCGACCTGACGCCCAGGAGCGGCGACTATGGGGAACTGGCATGCGCGTTTTGCTGATTGAAGATGACAGCGCCGTCGCGCAGTCGATCGAGCTGATGCTGAAGTCTGAGAGCTTCAATGTCTACACGACCGATTTGGGGGAAGAAGGCGTCGATCTCGGAAAATTATACGATTACGACATTATCCTTCTCGACCTCAACCTGCCCGACATGTCCGGCTACGACGTGCTCAAGCAGCTTCGGGTCTCCAAGATCAAGACGCCGATCCTGATCCTCTCCGGCCTCGCCGGCATCGAGGACAAGGTCAAGGGTCTCGGCGTCGGCGCCGACGACTACATGACCAAACCGTTCCACAAGGACGAGCTGGTTGCCCGCATCCACGCGATCGTGCGCCGCTCCAAGGGTCACGCCCAGTCGGTCATCCAGACCGGCGACCTCGTCGTCAATCTCGACACCAAGACGGTCGAAGTCGGTGGCCAGCGCGTGCACCTGACCGGCAAGGAATACCAGATGCTGGAGCTGCTCTCGCTCCGCAAGGGCACGACCCTCACCAAGGAAATGTTCCTCAACCACCTCTATGGCGGCATGGACGAGCCCGAGCTGAAGATCATCGACGTCTTCATCTGCAAGCTCCGCAAGAAGCTCGCCAACGCTTCCGAGGGACGCAACTTCATCGAGACCGTGTGGGGCCGCGGCTACGTGCTGCGCGAGCCGCACGAGGTCGAAGAGCGCATTCCGGCCTGATCAGTTTACGTCGCGAGCCATTCGGGGCTTGCTCCTCCCAGCCTGGACCCCGCCGCGAATGGCGGGGTTTTTGTTTTTGGGGCTTCGTCAGGCGCTCACCAGCGAGGCGGTGGCGAGAGGCGCGCTCCTGACCGGGACGCGTGCGGCCGCCTCGCGCAGCCAGGCAATCAACGCGTAGCCGATGATGAATCCGAACGCGAAGGTCGGGAGCACGAAGGACCAGAAGAACGCCCAGCCGGAGACGTTGTCGACGACCTCCATGACCGGCATCGGGCTGACCTGGTGGATGGCCAGCAGGACCCACAGCAGCACCGTCATGCCGCCACCGAAGACGAGGCCGTCGCGCATCCGCCGTGTCTTGCGCGACCGCCTGCCCCAGGTCGAATCCTGCACCAGCAGCGCCGCCATCGCCGCGATCCCCCAAGGAAAGGTCAAAAGCGGCAGTTCGTGCAGGACCACGTCGAGATAGGGCTTTTGCGGAAACTGGTAGAAGTCGAAGGCGGCCTGAATCGGGAAAAGGATCAGGGCACTCCAGAGACCGATGGTGAGAATGAATCCGACCGGCAGCCGGCCGAAGATGGTCTCGTTCGCAAACGCGTATTGCCGCTTGAAATAATAAACCAGCCAGAAGTTCACGATCAGGTACAGCGGCGTCATCAGCAGCGTCCGCATCATGCCGACATATTGGTCTCCAGGCATGTGGACGACCTTGCCGGACCCGAGCAGCCACGCCAGGCACCAGACGAAGGCGAAGGCCGCCACGACCGCCACGACCTTGACGATACCGGGTGGGGCCGGCTCCAGCACGAAGCCGATTGCCCCTAACCTTTTTCTGCTGCGGGCAAAGGTCCATTCGCCGGCGAGCGCGGCGCGCGCCGCGAACAGCAGGAGATTGTTGAGCAGGGAATCCATGTCCTTGCGCAGATCCTCCAGCATGCATCCCGCCGCGGTCTGGGCGGCCAGCTGAAGCTGGCTGACCGCACTATGGCGGGTCGAGAGCTGATCGAGCGCCTGCCAGTCGTCCGGCTCGACCTGGCTGTCCTCCATGATCGCACCGTAGATCTCGGCGCTGCTCTTGAGCACGCGGACGGTGCGGAAGCACAGAGAGTCGTAGACCGCGAGCAGCTCGGCATAGAGATCGGAATTGCGCTCCATGAAGGCATCATGCTCGGCGGCCCAGCGCTCGAGATGGAGCATCAGCGCCGAGATCTTGAGGAAGCGCGACTGGATCGCGGTCGATTGCGTGGCGCGGAAATCATCGACCTGATAGCCGACCCTGGAGAGCTTGCGCTGGAGGCTCTGCATATCGTCCGGGGCGACCTGGAACGGCGACGCGGCCAGCGCGTCGCGCAGCGCGAACGCCCTGACGGGAATGCCGGCCAGCTCCTGGCAGAATTTCCGCCACGCCTTCGGCGCGACCGGAATGAGCCAGGCGAACATCAGAAGCCAGACCGCGGCGAGCGGCGACAGCTTATCGGGAAGAAAAGCGTAGATCACCAGGAACGGCGTGATGAAGACGGCGAGGCCGAACAAGAACAGCGGCCGCGTCGTGAACGAGCGGGTCCCCTTCATCGTGTGAAACCTGAACCAGTAGAACAGCACGACCAGAAGCGGTCCGCCGAAGGACTCGAGGATCGCATTCAGGGGGTCTACGACATCAGCAAGCGGCACGATGAACTCCTATTGCTAGGGTTCGTTGTTGAAAGGCGCGCCGGACACCGCGGCATCCGGCGGTCGCGTGAGAGTCACGCAGCCTGGGCGATCATCTTGGCCTTCTGGACCAGGAGATCGATATTGTCCGGAGCCAGCGCAATCGCGCTGTCCATATCGTTCTGGGCCTTCGCGACGTCCTTGATCTGGGCATAGGCGTTGGCCCGGGACACCAGATATTTCGGCTCGTTCTCGTTGGTCGCGATTGCCGTGCCGAAGGCCTTGATGGCCTCCTCGAGATAGCCACGCTTGTCGTCGATGCCGGCGGCCGTCATGCTGACGATGCCCCTGATCCAGTAGAATTCCGGGTTCTTCGGCTTGAGCTTGATCGCTTCGGTGATGTCGTTGAGCGCATTTTCGTAAAGACCGACGGTCACGTTGAAATTGGCGCGGCGCACGAAATATTCGGGCTTCGCCGGATCAAGCTTCAGCATGTAGGCGAAGCTCGCGGCGGCTTTCGGAATCTGCTTCTGCTTGTGTTGAAGCGTGCCGAGATCGAAATAGACTTTTGCGAGCCGAACCGAAAGTTCGCCGTCATCCGCGAGCAGGCCGTGCAGCTCCTGCCCGCGCCGGGTCAGCTCCTCCAGCGCCTCGATCGTGGCGGGACCGGCGGCGAGTGCTTCCATGAATTCGTCGCGCCGCTGCCGCAGCATGTCCTTCGAGAGGCGCGCGGCCTCGGCCGGGGTCGGCAGCGGCTGCGGCGCTTCGACGTCAAAGATTCGGCCGTCGGACGAGCGCATATAGAGGACCGGGATTCCCCATTCGACGCGGGACTTCTCCTGGATGAATTTGCGCGCAAGTGTCACCGCATCGTCGATCGAACGATTGCCGGCAAGTGCCGCGTAAAACCCCTCCGACATCGAAATCGCGGCACTGTCGGTGATCGGAAACTGCATCGCCACCACGGCGGGCAGCCATCCCGTCTTCATCAACCCGATCGCAGGATTGCCGAAGCGATCGCCGACATTGATCCGGGCGCTCTCGCAGCAATTGAGCATGATCAGGCGCATGCTCCGTTTTGCCCCCGTCAGCATCATCGCAAGATCGGAGGCGAACTTCTTCACCGGCCTACCGTCCTCGTCGACCATGACGACGAAGCCGCTCGCGCCGGCCCCGGGCGAGGTTTCCTCGACCCCGCCATGCCCGATGAAATGGAAGATGTGCCATTCGCCCTCCAACAGCTTCTTCATCAGGTCTCTTCCGCTCCCGCCCGGGACCCACTGGAAATCGACCTTGCCTTCGTGCTGGAGGGAATCGATGCCCTTGTTGATGCGGTCGCGCTCCTTGACGACGTTGAGCTTCGGCCATTCGCTGGTCGAGGGGTCGGCGATCATGCCGAGAATGCGCAGTGGCCCTTTGACGCCCATCCGGCCCACGCTGCCGGCGGTTTCGAGATAGCGCACGATGGGCCGCGTCAAGCTGACGAAACCGGGCATGTCGTCTTCGTCGTAGAGATATTCCCACGGCAGTCCGGCAAGATCGGCCGCCTCGATCCGCAGCTTGATCCTCAGATCCTGGGCTGCGCCCTTGCTGCGCTCGTAGATCCGCTGGATCGAGGGCACGTCGGTGAAGACGCTGCGGAACACGCCGCGCCCGAAATCCCGCAGCACCTGTTCGCCACGCGTCGTCGGGCCCTGCCGATTTTTGTCGTCGATTTCCAGCACGGCGTTTTCCAGCTCGCCGCGCAACTTGGCCAATTCGCCGGGCGCAGAGAACCAGAACTTCACCTGTGCCTTCGGCGCCTCACCCGCCGGCGACCTGACGACGCGACCGTAATATTGCTGAGGGCCGCCACCCACGGGCAGATCGGAGCCGATCTCGAGCTCGAAATCTTCGTATTCGGCAACAGGCATTTTGCGCCTCACTCAACAAGATTTTGATCTGAACGAAGAAGCCCTCGAATGTGCGTGGCCGATCGCAATCAGGACGACCGTGAAAACAATGCGCGAGACTATCACATGCAACCTCGAGACGCATTTGTGAAGCATGTCTCATGCGGCCCGATATTTTGTGCAGTGCCGGGGCGTACCACAGGGCCGGCTTGTTTCTGGGGATCGAACCTGTTCGACCGATGCGGCGACTAAGCGATCGTGCCAGAATTCACGGCGCCAACGTTGGACCTCCCCATGATCCTGCAATCGCTCGCCGGCCTGCCCGCCTTCCTGGTCTATTTTTGCACCGGGCTAATCGCGATAGTGGCATATCTCTTCGTTTACACGCGGATCACGCCGCACAACGAGTTTCAGCTGATCCGCGACAACGATCCGGCGGCTGCGATTGCGCTCGGCCTCAGCCTGCTCGGCTTCGTGGCGCCGCTGTTCAGCGCGATCGCGCATTCGGCCAACGTGCTGGACTGCCTGATCTGGGCTGCAATCGCGCTGATCGTGCAAGTTGCCGTGTTTTACATCGTGAAAATCCCGGTGCCGAACCTGTCGGGACGGATCGCCGCCGGCGAGCTGGCGCCCGCGATCTGGCTCGGCCTGTCCTCGCTCGCCGCGGGCCTCCTGAACGCCGCCTGCATGATCTACTGATATGGCAGCGAAGCCTCCGACCAAGGATTTCGGCAAGCGCAGGCCCGCACCCGCGCCGCCGGCCCCGCGCGAGCCGGTGAAACGCTCGGGCCATGTCGCGCTGCTGGTGATGGGGACGATCGCGGCCGGCACCACGGCCTACACGCTGATACCGCACCGAAGCTGCGACCCCTCTCCTCCCGGGGCGGCAGTTGCCGGGGCGACAGTCCCCGGGGCGGCGGCGCCGACGCAGACGACGAACTGCAGCAGCTCGTCAGGCGGCACCTCGCACTGGTCCTCGCGGTCGGGTTTCTACAGCAGCGACTCCTCGAGCCATTCCTCGTCAGGGACGTCGTCCGATTCCGGCTCCGGTGGCGTCACGCGCGGCGGCTTCGGCTCGTTTGCGCATGGCTTCTCGGGCGGCGGCTGACACATGCAACGCATCATTTGTCCCGAGCGCGACGACTGGCAACAGACCGCCGAGCAATGCGGCTTCGCCTTCCACACCATCGACGGCGAGCGTTATTGGGACGAGCGCGCCTATTATGCCTTCACGCTCGACGAGATCGAGCGCTCGATCGAAACGCCGACCGGCGAGATCGATGCCATGTGCCTGGAGCTCGCTGGTCACGTGACCGGCGACGAGCGCCATTTGCGGCGGCTCAAAATTCCGGAAGCGTTCTGGGACCTGATCGCGGAAAGCTGGGAGCGAGACGACCGCAGCCTCTACGGCCGGCTCGACCTGAAATTCGACGGCGACGGCCCGGCAAAGCTGCTCGAATACAATGCGGACACGCCGACCTCGATCTTCGAGGCTGCGGTGTTTCAATGGACCTGGCTCGAGCAGGCGATCGAGCGGCGCATCGTTCCCGCCCGCGCCGACCAGTTCAACTCCATTCACGAGCGGCTGATCGAGGCGTGGAAAGCGATCGGCGCGGGCGGGCATCTGCATCTCACAGGCACGACTGGCAACGAAGAGGACGCGGGCACGCTCGCTTATCTCGAAGACACCGCGCGCCAGGCAGGCCTCTCGACCACGCTGCTCGACATCGAAGAAATTGGCTGGCGCGATGAGGCCGGCGGCTTCGTCGATCTCGACGACCGCGACATCGAGCTGGTCTTCAAGCTCTACCCCTGGGAATGGATGTTCCACGACGCTTTCGGTGCAAAGCTTGCCGGCGCTCCGACGCGCTGGATCGAGCCACCATGGAAGGCGGTGCTCTCCAACAAGGGCATCCTGCCGCTGCTCTGGGAGATGTTTCCGAACCATCCCAATCTGCTGCCGGCCTTCTTCGAGGACGATCCACGTGCAGCCGAGCTCGGCAGCTCCTACGTCCGCAAGCCCCTACTGTCGCGCGAAGGCGCCAATGTCACGCTGGTGTCGGCCGGTGTTTCGCTTGACGAACACGCAGGCCCGTATGGCGCGGAAGGATTTATTCGCCAGGCGCTCTCGCCGCTCCCGAACTTTTCAGGCGTCTATCCCGTGGTGGGAAGCTGGCTGGTGAACCACGAGCCATGCGGGCTTTCGATCCGCGAAGACGGGAGCCCGATCACGGGCAACGGCTCGCGGTTTTTGCCGCATGCGATCTTGTAGATCACCTTGCCGCGGCGACCTTCAGCGGTTGCGGCATCAGTCCCCCCATCGCCCGGCCGGAGCGCGCCGGATTGAGCTGGTAGAGACCGCGGCGGTCGGAGATCGGACGGAATGCGTCGGTGATGCCGACGACGGATTCGGCGGCGCCGAGCAACAGCGTGCCGTCCGCTTCCAGGCCCTTCGCCATGCGCTCGAAGATCACGGCTTTGGTGTCCTGGTCGAAATAGATCAGCACGTTGCGGCAGAAGATCACGTCGAACGTGCCGAGATGGGAGAAGTCCTGCAACAGATTGAGCTGGCGGAACTGCACCATCGCGCGAATATCGGCATTGAGCTGCCAGACCTCGTTGGACTGGGTGAAGTATTTCATCAGGAGCTGGATCGGCAGGCCGCGCTGCACCTCGAACTGGCTGTAGACGCCGGCCTTGGATTTCTCCAGCACCTCCTGCGACAGATCGGTGGCGACGATCTCGATGCGCCAGCCCGCGAGCGCGGTGCCCATCTCCTTCAGGCACATCGCGATCGAATAGGGCTCCTGCCCCGTCGACGAAGCCGCCGACCAGATGCGCAACGATTTGCGCGCGGCACGCGCCTGGATCAGGCCGGGCATGATGCTGTCGCGGAGATGATCGAACGGGATCTTGTCGCGAAAGAAGAAGGTCTCGTTGGTGGTCATGGCCTCGACCACGTCGGTCGCAAGCCGGCCATCGCCGTTCCTGATCTTGAGCACGAGATCGGGGATACCTGATAGGCTTGCCTTGCGGGCCAGCGGCAGCAGCCGGCTCTCGACCAGATACTGCTTGTCGGGCGAGAGATCGAGACCGGAGCGCTCTTTCAGGAACTTGCGCAGATACTCGTAGTCCGCAGGCGTCACGAGCGATCTCCCGCGAACAGGCGGTTGACCTTGGCGCCGATCTGGTTGAGCGGCAGGATCGCCGCGCAGATGCCGGCATGGGCAGCCGCACCGGGCATGCCCCATACCACGCTGGAGGCTTCATCCTGCGCGATCACGCTGCCACCGGCAGCGACGATGTCCTTGCCGCCGCGCATGCCGTCCGAGCCCATGCCCGTCAGGATCACGGAGAGGATGTTGCCGTGCCAGATGTCGATGGCGGAGGTGAAGAGCGGGTCAACCGCGGGCTTGCAGAAATTGACCGCGGGGCCGTCGTCGAGCGCGATCGCCACGTCCGCGCCGCTGCGCACCACGCGCATGTGCTTGCCGCCGGGCGCGAGATAGATACGCCCCGGCTTCACCGGCTCGCCATCGACCGCCTCGGCTGCCGGCCGGCGGCTCGAACGCGCGAGATGCTCGGCGAGAATTGTGGTGAAGGTCGGCGGCATGTGCTGGGTGATCAGCACCGGAACGCGGTCGATCACCGGGCCGAGCTCGGTGACCAGCGCCATCAGCGCCTGCGGACCACCGGTCGAAGAGCCGATCAGCAGCACCTTCGGCGCCTGGGTCGAGAACGGACGCGTGGTGACCGGGCCTGGCGACAGGGCATGCGCGGCCGGAGCCGGTGCTGGCGAGGCAGGCCGCGCAATCGGTCCGCGCGCGGCCGGAGCCGGGCTCGCCGGCGCCAGCGGCGGGCTTGAAACCGCAGGCTTCCTGCGCAACCGCGCGCCGAGATGACGGATCTTCTGGATCAGATCGTGATGGAAGATGTCCGCGGCGGACGTCTCGCGTGTCGATTCCGGTTTCGGAATGTAGTCGGCCGCGCCGAGCGACAGCGCCTTGAAGCTGATCTCCGCGTTGCGGCGGGTCAGCGTCGAGGCCATGATGATGACGAGATCGCGCTTCTTCGCCAAGAGCTGCGGCAGCGCCGAGATGCCGTCGAGCTCGGGCATTTCGATGTCGAGCACGGCAACGTCGGGGCTGATGCGTTCGATCTGGTTGACCGCCTCGAGCCCGGTGCGCAGCGAGGCAGCGACCTCCATATCGTGCTCGGCACCGATCCAGCGCGAGATCAGACCGCGAATGACGACGGAGTCGTCGACGATCATCACTCGCAGCGGTCCCGCTTCGCGCGACGAGCCCGTGGCCGAATTACCTGCGAACGCAATACTCATTACTCACCAACTCAGACTGAAACGGTTTAGTTGAAAACGCCGAAGGAGCCGTTCAGCCTCCGGTGTTCGCTCAGATCAAGCCGACTTCCTGGAACTTCGCCGTCACGATGTCCTTGTCGAACGGCTTCATGATGTACTCGTTGGCACCGGCGTGCAGCGCGCGCGCAATATGGGCGACGTCGTTCTCGGTGGTGCAGAACACCACCTTGGGCTGGTCGCCGCCGGGCATGCGGCGCAGATGGCCGAGGAATTCGTAGCCATCCATCACCGGCATGTTCCAGTCGAGCAGCACGGCGTCGGGCAACCCGCGCTTGCAGGCCTCGAGCGCCTTCTCACCGTCCTCGGCTTCGAGAATCTGGAAGTCGAGGCCTTCCAGGATCCGGCGCGCAACCTTGCGGATGACGCTGGAATCATCAACGACGAGACACGTTCTCATGTGAACCTCTGCTTCTGATCCCCTTTGCGGGGGAACTTCCAATTGCGAGTACGTCGGCGGCGATGCCGCCGTATCAGGCCGCCATCATCTCGGGCGCGAGCTCGAGGACACGATCGACGTCGAGGACGACCATGAGCTGGCCGTCGAGACGGTGGACACCGCCGGCGAGCTTGGCCATGCGGGGGTCGAGGTTGACGGGGTTGTC